>CAYSOY010000019.1:0-15560 GCA_964432865.1 uncultured Methanosarcinales archaeon | reverse complement strand
CGAAGATTATCAAGTCGCAGGCGTCTCCAAGGCTGTTGCCGTTGGCGTTGTTCTGGTCGGGGTTGGGTACCTGCTCGCAGTTGTCAGTCACGTCGGGGACTTTGTCGCAGTCGTGATCTTTTAAAAGGGCTTTTCCGTCGTTCTTTGAGATTTTACAACCTCCGAAGAACGGTTCTGGTCTTGGATAAGGTTGGTAACGATAAGAGACGTGCTCCTCTACTACCACGTGTGAAGTACCGCCTCCGAAAGCAGAGGCAGAAGGCGCAGTTAAAAGACTGATAAGAAGACTGAGTATGGTTACAGTTAAAAGCAGGAGTACTGCATCAGATAAAGACGCAGTTTTAATTCTTTTCTCTTCTGTTTTTTTGTGTTTATTTGTCATTTTCATTTTCATCTCACCTCTTTCTATTAGTTGTTTTGCTGGTTTATTATACTTTCTGCTTCTTTCCTGCCTATTTTGTTATTCTGACTGCCTGTATCCATCAAATCTTCATCCTTCTCCGGCTTTTCCGTCCCCCAACTAAAATGGAGAAATCCTCCAGTGCTCTCAGAGTACTGTGTAGCGGAGCCTTCAATTCCTACTCCAAGGCTATAAAAATGAAGTTCTCCATCTTCTACCCAATACTGTTTTTTATTTACGCCAAGTCTGCCATTTACATAAGGTTCATTGTCTTCAAGAGAGATTCCAGGTTGAACTTTTCCTTCCAACTCCCAGCCATTACCCAACTGCTTCTCTCCTTCGAAGTAGAGTCCTACGCTCTGTTCAAAACTCAAATCTTTGCCTTTGTACTGTGACTCGTCATTTATCATCTGTCCGTGAACTACAATGGCACTTGTTAAGTGATCTTTGTCAAAGTCGCCCCAGGTTTTTCCCACGCCGAATAACAGGTCTGCATAGAACTGTTCTATGTCCCCGCCATAAGCTTGCTTCATATTATCTATGTCTAACTTTTGGAGTTGGACGCCGTAAAGTGTGGTGAACCCGTTCTTGTTCTTTACTGTTTTTAGATAATTTCCTGCGATGCTTTCGAGGGATTCTCCCGTGGTGTACTGAATCGATAAGTCTCTTTTCTTGTCTGGATTGGCGTTTCTGTGTGCAATGATGTAGGCTTTATAGTTGGACTCCCGCACTATCTGTTCAAGTTTATTATTCTTCAAAATAAACTCTCCTTCTTTATAGATTATTTTAGTCTCTTTTTCAGTCCATTCTGAATCCTCTTCTTCAACTTTTCTTGGTTGTCTTTCTTTCGGGATTTCTCCTCTCCATTTCTTTTTTCTCGGAGTCTTTTCTTCTCTATGTTCTTCAGGTTTGGGTTCGGTAATATTCGGGTTTGGTGTGAGAGATCTTTGATCTTCTTTATTCTGGTTTTCTTTTAAAAAATTCAGCCAAGTCAAGCCAGGGTTTTTAAGAACCTCGTCCAGCCTTCGAGCATCCATATTTTTGAAATCAAATCTGTAGATTCCTAAAAAACCGTCGTTATGCAGTATGGGGAAAGCGTTTGTGTCTTCAGGATAATAAGATATAGCATTAACTTCGTGAGAACCGATTTTGATTTTCTGTCCTGGCTGATGAACAAATGTTTTTTTTGGCGGAGAGTTGTTATCGACGTACTCTATCTTTATATTTCCAGGAGGTAGTGCCTTTTCGCCTTTCGGCATAACTACGTATCTTTCTCCGTCTTCATCTATTCCTATCTCTGGAAAGAGTTTGTCTTGGATTTCATAAGAACTGTATATTCCTCCAACGTTTTCTCCATCTCTTACTACCTGCTGTACGCTATCCGGGTCTATGTTGAACCCTTCTGACTTGTTAGCTTTCAATATATTTTCAATTGAGGAGTTTGAGAAGGGTGTTTTGTATTCGCTCACTTTTTGTACAGTATTCATCTTTTTACCTTGGCTTCCCGTTTTAGTCTCTGCTTTATTCTGTGGAACTGTTCCTGCGTACATGTTGAATGCTAAAGCTCCCATTGCAGCAAATGAGATAGCTGATCTCGCCCCTTTTTTTATTTTCTTCTCCATAAAGTTCTTTGCCTTTTTTGAGATATCATTTACTCTATTCTCAAGAGAATCTTCTTTCTCCTCTTTCTCTTCTCCTGAAGGAAATTTTTCATTAGTAACCATTGTGGTGTTAAAAAACAGCCGATATTTATAAGTTTTTTGGTTTTTCACTATTTCAAAGTAAAAACAATGGTTTTGTTGTTATTTTATTTTAAAATACGAAAACTTAATAAAAGAAAAAAGAGAACAGTCAGAAAAAGATGGGAAAAATACTCATAACAGGAGGAGCGGGTTTTATAGGAAGCCACATATCCAAACTCTTAATCAGAAACAAGAAAGAAATAAGAATACTCGACGATCTCAGCACGGGAAGAAAAGAGAACATTCCAAAAAAAGCAGAGTTCATCAAAGGAGACATAAGAGAAGAAAAAAAAATAAAAAAAGCAATAAAAGGAGTGACAAAAATAATCCACTTAGCAGCAATGGTATCAGTACCGAAAAGCACAAAGAAACCAAAAAAATGCATGGAAATAAACTATCAAGGAACAAAAAAACTCCTAAAACAAAGCAAAGCAGAAGGAATAAAAAAAGTTATCATCGCAAGTAGCGCAGCAGTATACGGAGAAAACGGAGTGAAAAAACAGAAAGAAAGCAGTCCAAAAAAACCAAGCAGTCCATACGCAAAGAGCAAACTAAAAATTGAGAAATTAGCAAAAAATTACTCAGAAAAAGGGTTGAAAACCGTCTGTCCAAGATTCTTCAACGTATATGGGCCAGGACAAAGAGTGGAAAGCGGATACGCAGCAGCAATACCTGCGTTTATAAAAAGAGCAAAGAACAACCAAAAAATAATAATCTACGGAGACGGAGAACAAACAAGAGACTTCATCTATGTAAAAGACATAGCCAAATGCCTAAAACTACTACTAAAAAAAGGAGAAGGAAACTACAACATCGCAACAGGAGAACCAACCACGATAAACAGATTAGCAAAGTACATAAGAGGAATCACAGGCTCAAACTCAAAGATAGTCCACGAAGAAGAAAGACCAGGAGATATAAAACACTCAACAGCAGACACGACAAAAGCAGAAAAAGAACTTGGATTCATACCACCAACCAAGTTAGAACAAGGTCTGAAAGAGACAATACAAGAATTCTAAAAAAAACGGAGAAAAAAGATTTACTTGAATAACTTCCTAATAATCAACCTAAAAGCAATTCTAAAACTGTTGAAAACGCTCTGTCCCTTCCCCATAGAATACTCGTCGTACTTTATAGTGACAGGAACCTCTTTAAAACAGAAGTCCAACTTATGAACCTTCTCCACTATTTCAGAAGCGTGCTCCATCCTATCAGCAGTTATCTGAATCTCCTCACAAGCATTCCTCGAAAGAGCTCGAAACCCATTATGAGCATCAGACATTCTAACACCGTAAAACAAAAACATGAAAAGAACCGCGCCTTTAAGAACAACTTTCTTAAACCAAGGTATTTCTGTCTTCTTATTCAAGAAGCGAGAGCCGAAAACAACATCTACCTCTCCATCCAAAACCGGCTTAGCAACCTTTTTAATCTCAGAAGCCAAGTGCTGACCATCAGCATCGAAAGTAACAACAGATTTCGCTCCTCTGGAAACAGCAAAGTCGATACCTGTCTGCAAAGACGCGCCTTGACCTCTATTAATCGAATGTCTGAGAACAAAAACGTTCTGAGAAGAGACCTTTTCAAAAGTAGAATCGTCAGAAGCATCATCCACAACCACAATGTTCCTATACCCTTCATCTTTAAGATCAGAAAGCACCTCAGCAATCCTCCCCTCCTCGTTATAAGCAGCGATCACTACAAAAACATCATCATAAGAAAAACCTTTATTATCTTCATCAACCTCGTCTTGAGACCCAGCCATAAACATAGAAATAGAAGAGTAATTTATTAATCTTGTGAAAAAGATATCATAAAGAAAAAAATAGATAGGTATTAAAAAAAGGTTAAAATAAGAAAAATATTAATCCAAGAAAGAACAAGTCATCACAGCATCAACAAAAAAACTCCTGCGAGTATAAGAAAAATACCGCTCCACTTCCAACTATTAATCTCCTCTCCCAAGTACTTCTTAGCAAGCAAAGCCACCCATACAAAACTGGTGGAGATAAGAGGATATATCAAGGAAAGCTCTCCTCCACGAAGAGCTGCCAATCCAAGAAGAGTAGCCACGCCGTAAAGAAAAAGAGCCAGGACAAACCTATAATTCTTCAAGATAGAAAACCAATTCGACGGCTTGAAAGAGATACTCTTAGAAGAAACCTTGAAAAAAAGCTGGCCCAATGCTCCAAGAAAAGCTCCGAGAAGACTTACAAGAACAGCCCACAACTCAGCCTTCACCAACACCACCCCCTCTCCCGATGAGAGAAACACCGACAACTATTAAAAAAATACCTATCCAGTTAATAAAAGTCATATAATCAGAATTAAAGAAAAGAGGAGACAAGAAACTTACAAAAACATAACTCAAAGCAAAAAGAGGATAAAGAACAGAGAGTTCACCTCTCTGAAAAGAGAGTATTAAAAAAATAAGAGCTACTCCGTAAAGAAAAAGACCAAGAGGAACAGGCCAGTTAAAAAAAACTGTTCTGACAACAGAGTAGAAGTTTTTAAAAGAAGCCGTCTCCATTCCAAACTTGTAAAAGAGTTGAGCAACTGAAGAAAGAGAAACACAGATAAGCATGAAGAAAACAGCAAGCCAACTCGTCCCCTCGCTCTCTTCAACCCCTCTATTCACAAAACTCATAACAAACCCTTCCACAAATCACTAAACCAGTTCCGAATCAAAAAACCTTATCACACCCAAAAAAATTTATCCTATGTTTTACTAATCACAAATCAATCTATAAATCAATCTCTTCTACGAATAACAAAATAAGGTACCTGGCCCCTTACCGAATCATAACTCTTCACTTTTCGAGGTTTCTTATTACTAAACTCTGAAAGATTAAAAGAACCGCCCTTCTCAAGAACAAACTGGTTAGGAACCAGCCTATCATTCCTACGAAGAAGACCCAGCAACTCCAAATGATAATTATTCTTTATATACCTCCACTCCTTCTTCCTCTCCTTCTGAAGTTCCATAAAACTCCTCGGTCCAAAACTCATAACACGTATCCCCAATTCTTCCTCTTTCTCCTTCAAATGAGACAAGTTCCTGAAAGCTCCGCACCTCCTCTCAGCGTAAGTGCAGACGGCGTTGTGCTGAGCACTGTCAGAAAGCAGAAAAAACCTCTCGCCCTCAGAAGTCCTCTTCTTTATCTCTTTCCCAATGTAGTCCTGCCCGTAGAAAACAGTTCCGAAAACCCTGTCATTGGCAGAATCCCAACTCTTGTAAACCAAATAATTGCCTCCGTTTAACGAAGGCACGCCGACTACCAAGAGTATTAAAGGGATGAAAAGCATCAACTGCTTCCCAGAGACCTGCTTCAGCAGAGAACCAAGGGAGAATAGGAAGTAAGCGAGCAGTATACAGATTAAAGGCAAGAAAGGCATCTGGTAGTAAGAATGGCCCGCCATCTTATCAGCCAGTATAGAAGCATAGACAAAGAAAGAAAGGAACCAGGCAAGAAGAAACTTGGAGAAAAGAGTTCTATACTTTATGAGGATGAATATCAGCCCAAGGAGTGCAAGTATCAGAAGCCAGATGGTGAAGTTGTCCTTCAGAAAGGACTTAAAAATAGACCATTTCGAGTTAAAAAAGTCCGCGGTGAGCAGGTTGTGGAAAGCAAAAGGCTGATTCAAACGGGAAGGATGCACTATGATAGATCTGAAAACCGCGTAGACGGCGACGAACGGAGAGAAGCCGAGCAGAGGGAAGAAGATGTTCCTTCCGAGAGTGGACTTCCAGAAAGAAGAAGAGAAAAACTCTAAAAAACCGGAGAGCTCGCTCTTCAAAGAGGAGAAAAACCTTCTATAAGGAAATATAGCGAGCCAAGGCAAGAGTATTATCAGAAAAGTGACCTTGAAAGATGCCATAACCGCCAAGGAGAGAAATGCGTAGAGTCCCAGAAGAGGACGATTCAACTTGGTCTTAACCCACTTGACGTAGAAATAAGAGGAGAGAAGGAGAAAGAAAAGACCTGGGCTCTCCGGCTGGATGTTCCTTCCGAAGAATATGCCGAGAGGCATCACAGTGATAAGAAAAGAAGAAAGAAGAGACAAGTACTCGTTGCCAGAGAGTTCCTTGACCAAGAAGTAAGTCATCAGAATAGAGCCCAGCATGAAAAGCACCATGAACAACCTCGGAATCCACAACTGCTTTCCGAAAACAGCCCAGAAAGGGGCAGTCATGTAAGCGATCAGAGGAGCCTGGACGTACTCCTCGAAGTAGCCGGGGCCGTCCGAAAGCCCGTTAAAGATAAAAGTCTTTCTGTGAAGCCACCCGCCGTCCTCTAAAAACCGCACGGTCTCATCTATCTGCTCGTTCTCCTTCATATTATGGTAGCCAATAGAAGGAGCGTTCAAATGCTGCACTCTCAAGAACAACCCGAGTATTAAAAAAGCCAGTATAAGCCAAGCCCTCCAGTCAACACTTTTCAAAAAATCAAGAAGAGGGCCTAAATCTATCTCGCTCTCATCCCCAACCCCTTTATTCTGCTCTTCAGACATAGAGAAAACCTCGCATTACATACCATATCAAAAAGTAAATCTTAACATCTCAACTGCCTTGATCTCTCTTCTTAAACTCCTCCCAGTCAGCCTTGTAGATGTGGATCTCGTTCCCAGTAACCGGGTTCGTCTCCTTGTGGAAATCGTTAAAATAATCCAAATACCTCCCGTTAAAAAAGAATAATCTGGTAAACATCGACGTGCTGAGTTTCGGAGAGGCGATGAGAGCCTTCGGACCTTTCTGCAGGTCTATGACCAGGTCAAATCTCAGACTCTCCTCTCCATCACCAGCAGGTATTCTCTTCAATGAGTGGTTCTTCGCTACGACGAAACCGGCAGGAGATATCCGCTCTCCCTCTTTCACCCTCGTGTTTGTCTGGGAGTTGTAGACGCTGAAACTCAGGTAAGAACTGTTCAGGTCGGAAGTGTTGATAACCGCTCTCTCCAGCCTTACGTTACCGCCTTGCGACCCTCTCAAGTTCATGCCGAGACTGCAGGCAACCAAGGACTTGTTGGGCTTCTCACTGCACTGCTTCCAGCCGGAGTTGTAATTCGGCCACGGGCTTATCCAAGAATTAGCCTTTTTGTCGGTGGTTAAGGATTGAGCGTCGAAGTAGAGTTGTTCAGCCTTCTCCTTACTATAGTTGAACCTGTCAACCAGTTCGGAAACAGCGGTTTCGGAAGGCTTGTCCTTCAGTTCGTTGTAGACGTAAGCTTTTTCAAAACTCCACAGGCCGAAGTGAGACCAGACGCTCGCCTTTCCAACCATGTCCTTGCTTGCTATGACAAAGCCTTCAGGAGGGGTGCAGTGAGTCGATTCCAGAACCCTACTTATCCTCTCCTCTGAAAAGTCTTCTTTTCTAAGGAACTCTTCCGCCTTATCTTTTGTGAGAGGAAGAATCTTCTTCACAATCTTAACAGAAGCAACTGTGTCGTTGAATCTCTCGTCAACGACTTCAAAAGCGTTGTTTGAACCGCAGTCCAGCATCCTCAGAATAGAAACAGCTTCTTCCTCGTCGGAGGTTTGGAGGAGCTTGCCTACCCAGTGGGCCATCGGGCTGTTCTGAGAAGCTCCGTCGAAAGTGACGGGTCTATCAGCGACAGCCTTGAACCAATGGCCGAAGTCCCACCAACTGGTTATTATCGCGTCCTCTTCAGAACTGCTCTCTATCTTCTTGAGAGAACTCCACCACGCGTCGTTCATGCTGGGGACTTCGTTCTTCGCAGATTTGTGAGCTGAACTAACCGGGGAGATCAGGACTGCGAGTATTATTAAAGAGATTATAGGGGTCAGCACTTCTCTGCTGACTTCAAAGTTTTTTGCGAGGTTGCGTGTCAAAATCTTCTTTGCACAACCCCAGAAGATTCCGAAACTGATAGAGAAAGCCGGCACTATAACCATTACAAACCTCGCTCCTTTTGTAGAGGCGAACATCGAGCCTATAAACCAGCCTGAGAGCAGAAGAGCATACTTTACGTCTATACCTTTCTTAACCAAGGTGAGCAGTCCGCCTGCCAGGACGGGTATGGAGAAGATCAGTAGGTAGAACCATATGGACATTGACAAGCCCTTCTTTGAGATTAGGAAGAGGAATACAAGGAACGAGCCTCCCAGAAGCGACCACTCCTTCCAGCCGAGGTCGTCTAAGTTTACAAGTGTTAGGACTATGCCGATCCCCGCTGCGATGAAGAATAACGTGTTGCCCATGGACAACTGCTTTATTATCCCGCTGATATTGCCGGTGTTCAACTCGGCGACGGTGGTGTAGACGTTGGGCCACAAGTCTTTGTGAACTGCCTGTTTTAAAGACAAGAAGTTGATCGGTCCTTTGAAGCCGTTCAGAAAAGTAGAGAAGGAACTGAAGAGAGTCACGAAGACCCCTGAGGAGAGTATGAAGAACGCTGAGGTCTGAAGAGGGGAGAGAAGTCGTTTATTGTCGAAAGAGAGAGAACTGTCCCACAGCCAGTTCTTCACAAAGAGGTAAACGAGGAAAACTATCAGCACCGCTATCAACACGTCGAATATGTACCACCATCCTATCCAGGCAAAGGAGAAAACGCCTACAAGAAGCCCTGTTACAGAACCAAGAACTGCTCTTTTGTTAAAAGAGTCTGCTTCGAAGGCTTCAAGAAAAGCCCATACTATAAGGAGAGGGAGAAGGATGTTATAAGGGTCGGTGTCTGAAAACCCGGCTGCGGTTCTTCCAAGGAAAGCGGGGTGGACTGCGACGAGCATCGCGGACAGAAACCCCCCTATGATGCCTGCTTTCCTCTCTGCGATAAAGAAAGCGGGTATTACTGCAAGCGCTGAGAGGATTACGGGAAGCCAAAACACCGCTGTCATGAATGATAGGTTGCTGTTGAAGAGACTTAAGAAGCGGTAGAACCAGACCTCGACCCAGTGATGAAGATTGGGACTCACAGGTCTTCCTTTCGGAGCGACTGACTGGTAGTCCCATTGTTTGCCGTCCTTCACACCCGTTCCCATACCGCCGGTTTCCACGATGTTTTTCGAAAGGCGGTAGAATTGGTAAGGGTCAATAGCTAATAGATAAGTCTGTCCCGAGTCGTCTTTAAACTCTTTCTTGAACTGGTTGGACATCTTCTCTATTCTCGGCTGAAACTTGTCCCTGTTCTCCTCCATGAACTTTGAGAACCTCTCATTGACCATCTCCTTCTTGTTCTTAGGAGGGAGGTTGGGGTACTGCTTGGAGACCTTTAACGAGATCTGCTTCTTCACAGACCGCTCCACGTTGTTCTCAGCCCAGTCATCCGTAGTAGGCAGGTGTGCGGGATACGCTCTGAAGTAGATACTAAAGAAAAGAGCTATTAGTATGAGAGAGGTTATAAGGAACTTCTTGTTTGTAAGAAAAAGTTTGATATCTTCCAAGTTGAGTTCGAGAGCCTCACCGATTCCATCCACGGCGTCTTCTTCTGACTCTCCGCCCGGCTCCTCTCTGCTTTTCTTTTCTGAACCGTCGGAGGTAAGCCCGGAGAAAAGATTCTTTATCTTAGAAAAATCGATTGCAATATCCTCTTCTTCCTCTTCTCTCTTCTCAGTCAAAAAGAGCCCTCCCTTAGCAGAAGGAAATACAGAAGGGGTTTAAATAATTTTCTACTCGAAGAGGTGGAAAGAGGGTAGAATACTGGTGTATTGTAGTGTAGTATTAACTGTAATCTCTCAGGCAATCTTAGTTTATAAACTATCAGATTAATTGAAAACAGCCAGAACCTGTTTTCTGAAAGGAAAGAATTAAATATGAGAAGGATAATGATGAAGAACAGGTGGATTCATGGCTTGGATGACAGTAACTCCTATAAAGGTAATAGTGGTCTTGTTCGTCCTGTTCGCCTACAGCAGGGCTTTTCTAAGGCTCAGAGATAATCAGATAAGTTTCAGAGAGTTTATGTTCTGGACAGTCGTTTGGGTGGGCGTGCTGGTAGTGACTTTTGTACCTTCGATACTCAACTACCTCTCAAGCAGAGCCGGCGTTGGGAGGGGCGCGGACTTGTTAGTTTACCTAAGCATCCTCCTACTCTTCTACTTGACTTTCAGAATGTACGTGAAACTGGACGAGGTCAAAGAGGACGTTACCAAGATTGTAAGAAAGGTCGCTCTTGAAGAGGTAGAAAAAGAAAGAGAAGATGGAGGAGAAACAGAAAAAGAGGGCGAGAGTTGACAAAAAAAAGAGACGAGAAGAAAAAAATAGAATAGGAAGATCTTTAAGACATAGGAAATATTTTCGAGAATTCTTGAAAAAGACATTTTAAAACCTGCGAGGTTTAGATAGTAGGTGATAGAATGGCTTTAACAGAAAACCAAGAGAAACAGTTGAAGAAGATGCCGAAGATAGAGACGAAGATTAGGAAAAGCAAGGACGGAAAGTACATAATTAATAAAACCGTGATAACTCACATCCGACCGGTGGAGTACTACGAGGCTATTATGAAGGACGAACCTGCAAGAAAAAAAGAAGAAGACGCTGTAGAAGACGAAGAGTTTTTTGAGAAAGAAGGAAAAGACCTCGCAGAGCAGGAATAAAGAAGATGAGAAGAAGAATTCATCTGAATTATTTTTTTATTGTTTTATTGTTATTTTATCGTTTTATCATATTCAACCTGTACATCCTTGTACACGAGAAGGTTATTCTGAGACACCCAAGTATTCTAAAAGTCTTTCAACACACTCTTCCACGGAACTCTCCTCGGCGTCCAGCACTAATTCGGGGTTCTCAGGCTCTTCGTAAGGCGCGGAGATTCCTGTGAAGTTCTCTATCTCGCCATCTCTGGCTTTTTTGTAAAGACCTTTGGTATCTCTCCTCTCGCACTCCTCTACTGAGCACTCCACGTACACTTCAACAAAGTCGTCGTCTTTGCCAGAACTGTTTTTTTCGGAGTGCTCCTGGATAAGACCTCTTGCGTAATCTCTCATCTCCTCATAAGGGCTGATGAAACACGCCATGACCAGAACCCCTGCGTCGTAGAACAACTTAGAAACCTCTGCAACTCTTCTGATATTCTCGTCTCTGTCTTCAGAACTGAACCCAAGGTCTGAGTTTAACCCGTGCCTCAGATTGTCTCCGTCCAATACGTAGGTTAAGTAGCCCCTTTCAAAAAGTTCCTCTTCTAAACGTCTGGCGATGGTTGACTTTCCTGAGCCTGACAAGCCTGTAAACCATAAAACTTTGTTGAGAGCGGAGTCTCCTCTCTCCTTGCTCAGCATCCGGACTCTCTCCAACCGGCTTATCGTGCCGTCGTGCTTGTAAATGTTCTCGGACTTGCTCTCTCTTCCCAAACCCATCTTATCCCTCTTACTATCTGCTCCTACCTACACATCTCGGATTCAACAACATTCAAGTATCAGTTCTAAACTTCTTTGGGCTGTGTGGAACTATTTGAACTCCCCGAACCCGTTCTCATCTATGTATTCAAGCACCTCTTTTACCTTCTGGTCAACATCGAAGTCGGAACTCTCCACGCTCAACGTCTTGGCTTCACCCTCAGACTCCTCATAGTCGAAGTTCACGCCTGGGACTCGTTTCAAACTTCCCTCTTCCGCCTTTGAGTATATCCCTTGAGGGTTTGACTCTTTGCAGACCTCGAGCGGGGCGTCTACGAACACCTCTAAGAAGTTCTCGCTTCCGATTATGCTCCTCGCGTAGAACCTGTCATCTCGGAACGGACTGACCACGGAGACTATTGTTATCAGACCCGCGTTGTACATCAGATTGGCTGTCTCCGCCAGTCTTCTTATGTGCTCTTGTCTTGCGTTCTGAGAGAAGTCAAGGTCGGAACTCAAACTCAAGCGGATGTTGCTTGCTGATATGTGATAAGTCTCTCTTCCTTGGTCGAAAAGAACTCTTTCAAGTCTCTTGGCAACTCTCTCCTTCCCGCAACCGGGGAGACCTGTCATCCAAACGACCAGTCCTTCATGACCGTGCTTCTCAAACCTCTCTTCTCTCGTCACCAGACTCCTCTTGGGAGTTATATATTTTCCTTCGGGATCTAACTTGTCGTGCTTGCTTAGTTCTTCCGGTTGCTCCTCTATGATACCGCCTCCGCAGACGTCGTTATCTTCTACAAGAACAAACCTCCCGGTCGGCTGTATCTCGCTGAAGGGGTCAAAGAGCACGGGGTTCTTGGTCTTTAGAACCACTTCGCCCACTCCGTTCTTCGGGATGGAGTCCTTCTCGGATTTTTCTTCGAGGGTGTCGGCGTCTATAACTTTTTTTATCGCGTAGACCTCGCACTTCTCTTCCTCAGTAGCTATCTTCAACTTGTACTCCTTGTCCGCTTTCAGCGGGTTCTCCCCCATCCAGAAGACTTTGCAGAGGATGAAGTTGCTCAAAGACGGAGTGTTTTCCTCATAAGTTATGAATTGTCCTCTTTTGAAGTAGAACTCCTCGTCCAGGGTTATGCCCGCGGTGTACCCCGAGGAGACTTCTTCCTTGCTCTCCTCCTTCCAACCCTCTATGGATTCCACTCTGGCTGTGCGGTTCTCGGGCAGGATCACCACTTCGTCTCCTTTTTTAATAACTCCTGACTCTACCTTTCCTGCAACAATCCTTCTGTTATCGAACTTGTAGGTGTCCTGAATGGGCATCCTCAATGGCTTCTCGTCAAGAGGCGGGGAGCTCTCCAGTCGGTTCAGAGACTCCAAGAAAGTGGTCTCTGTCCAGGTCATCTCGTCGCAGGATGAGGTGAGGTTCTTCCCTTTCTTCGCAGAGAGAGGTATGTGGCTCTCGGCCTCGAGGTCTACTTCTTCCAGGTACTTGTCAACATCTTTTTTGACTTCTAAGAATCTTTCTCTGTGGTAATCTACGAGGTCCATCTTGTTTATCAACACGTGAACCTCTTCGAATCCCAGGAGGGAGAGAAGGTAGGAGTGTTTCTTGGTCTGCTCCTTCACGCCCTCTTCTGCATCTACTACGAGAAGAGCTGCTTCGGCGTCCGCAGCACCACTTATCATGTTCTTTATAAACTCCTTGTGCCCCGGGGCGTCTATGATAACATAATTCCTTTCGTCAGTGGAGAACTCTATCTTGGTAGTGTCTATGGTTATGCCCTGCTCCTGCTCCTCTTCAAAAGCGTCTAACAAGTAGGCGTATTCGAACTCCTTTCCTTTCTCATCACACGCTTTCCTCACCGCCTCTAAACGACCTTCCTGCAGTGAATCGGTCTCGTCGAGAAGTCTTCCTATCACCGTGGATTTTCCGTGGTCAACGTGTCCTACGAAAACCAGTTTTACCTCGTCTTTTGTCTCTCCCATAAACAAAAACCTCGCTTCAAACTCTCACATGTACCCTTTGGCTCTAAGCCTCTGAAGTGAGAAGGAACTCTCCTTGTCCTGGTCCCTGCCCGACCTTTCAGAAATCTTGGTCTCTTCCAACTCGTCTATTATTTTCTGGACAGTATCGGCATCAGACTCCATCGGCTGGGTTATCGGCATGCACCCCAGACTCCTGTAGCGCTCGCCGTCCTCTGCAAAGTACAAAGAGACAGTAGGTATGTCCTCTCTCTGGATGTAGCGCCAGATATCCACCTCCGACCAACTCAGTATCGGGTGGACTCTTATGTGATCGCCCTCCTCAAAGTCGGTCTTGAACTGGTTCCAGAGTTCTGGAGGCTGGTTGGTGTAATCCCATTCGAAGTCCTCGTCTCTCTTGCTGAAGAAACGCTCCTTGCCACGAGACCCCTCCTCGTCGCCTCGGATACCTAAGATAAGGCCTTCGAATCCTTCTCTGTCTATGAGATTTTTTAAAGGGACTGTCTTTAACTTGTGACAGCAGGTGGTTGCGTCGCAGTTGTCGTAGTTCACTCCGTTCTCCAGGGCTTCGTCGTTGGTCTCAACTATAAGGTCAAGATCCCACTTCTCAGACCACTTCTTCCGAAACTCGTACATCTCGGGGAACTTGAAAGTTGTGTCTACGTGGATGACCGGGAAGGGGCAGTGTCCGAAGAACGCCTTCTGAATGAGCCATAATAGGACGGTGGAGTCCTTACCTATGCTCCAGAGGACACCCAATCTTTTAAACTTCTTGTAAGCCTCTCTGATTATGTAGATGCTCTGCGCCTCGAGTTTGTCAATTCTGTCCATGGAAAAACACTACTCCTTTACCTCGTTATAAATCTTTATTAACCTGTCGATGTTTTTGGGATTTGCCACTATAAAACCTTCGGTTATCAAAGAGTCCTCCCTGTTATACCTTACATCCTCTCCTGTTGTTAACACCATCTCTGCTCCTGAGCCGTTTATGACCCCTTGCATCGCTGCTATGTCCCACTCTTTCTGAGGGCCGAACCTCGGATAAACGTCTGCTTCTCCCGAGGATACACAGCACCCTTTTAAAGAACTTCCCGTGGGGACGACTTTTTTGAACCCGGCTTTCTCTGTAAATTTTTTAGTAGTTTCATTCATATGGCTTCTGCTCCTTACAAGGACCAACTTGCTGGAGTCGGTCTCGTCAGAGACTTGTATCTGCTCTTCTTTGCCGTTTTCGACTAAGAAAGCGTGGTCGGAGCCGTAGTATAGTTTATCAACAGCCGGGGCGTAAACAACTCCCAGAACAACCTTGTGGTCTTGGACAAGGGCTATGTTTATTGTGAACTCTCCATTCTTACTAATAAACTCCTTGGTGCCGTCGATGGGGTCAACTATCCAGACGTGCTCTTTGTTTAGACGCTCTTTATCATCCGATTCTTCTTCTGTAAGCAGTCCGTAGTCAGGAAAATTCTTTCTTAAGCCTTCAACAATAATTTTATTCGCAACCAGGTCTGCCTCGGTGAGAGGGCTGTCATCAGACTTCTTCTCCACGTCGTAATCTCTCTTGTAAAAATCCATAACTGCATCTCCTGCCTCCAAGGCAAGACTCTTGGCTAACTCTAACTCTCTCTGATAACTCTTATCAACCGAGGTCATAGAAAAGAAAATTACCAACTCTTTTTTTAAATCTTGTGAAAAGAAGAGTTACAAGAAGAAAAAAAAGTGGACAGCGACCCAAGTTTCCCACAGAAAACTGCAGTAACGCTTGAGACGTCGGCGTGCTTAACTTCTGTGTTCGAAATGGGAACAGGTGGAACCACGCCCCTATGGCCGTCCGTAAAGCAGAAAAAAAGAGTTATTTATAAATTTTATTGATTGGAAAAAGTATAATTTTTTATGACAAAAAAGTTTAAATAAGGTTAAGAAAGAGTTCAGTCTATGAGACTAAAGAAAAACATGACCAGAAAGAAAATTGAAAACACTAAAGAAGGAATATTAACTGATATAAAAAATTCTCCAAATCTCTTAATCAGTTTCGGAGGCATAGCACAAGGTTTAGGAACACCGGTTTTTGAATTCTTTAATTCATTGAAAAATTTTGACTGCGACAAAATATTCTTGAGAGACTTCCACCAAGCAT
>CAYSOY010000018.1:0-18591 GCA_964432865.1 uncultured Methanosarcinales archaeon | reverse complement strand
TCTGGGCGGGGACCTGCTTCGGAGCCTGCGACATACCTCTCTCCATAAAAAACCTCGACTTCGACCTCCTACTCCACCTCGGACACTCAGAATGGAGTTAGAGTCAGAATACCGAACTAAGTTAAACTTTCTACAAAGCCAAAAGACATATAAAGAACTTTCATTTTATTACAGAGTAGGAGGAGAGGTGAGGATATGCATACAAAAGTTTCTAACCTACTGACAAACGGCAAGACTATTCTGCTGGCATACGACCACGGATTGGAACACGGACCGAAAGACTTCAACCTAAAAAACGTTGACCCAGAACACGTTTTCAACATAGCCTTGGAAGCAGAACTCAACGGAATCATCGTCCAGCCCGGAGTAGCAGAGAAGTATCACAAAGGACGCTACGCAGACATCCCACTGGTAGTAAAACTCAACGGAAAAGACAGCATCGTAGAAGAAGAGCCATACTCCCCAAAGACATGCTCTGTGAGCAGAGCAATCGAGTTGGGAGCAGAAGGCGTCGGCTACACATTATACCTGGGAAGCGGGAGAGAACACGAGATGATCAAAGAGTTCAGCGAAGTCGTAGAGAAAGCCCACCAGCAGAGAGTGCCGGTAATCGCCTGGATATACCCTCGCGGAGAGTACGTGGAGAACGAACTCAACCCCGACCTTCTGGAATACGGAGCAAGAATAGGCCTTGAACTCGGAGCCGACATGGTCAAGATGAAGTATCACGGAGACAAAGACCACCTGAACTGGATGACCAAATGCGCCGGGAGAACAAAACTCCTGATGGCCGGAGGAGAGAAGAGAGGTATAAAAGACTTTTTCAGAACCGCCAGGGAGGTCATGAACGCAGGCGCGTCGGGGCTTGCAGTAGGAAGGAACGTATGGCAGTCTGAGAAACCTTTCTCCGTGGCAAAAACGTTGAAAAGCATAGTTTTTTGAAAGACTCCGTGGGCAGGCGGAGAGAAAAAAGGCGGTAAAGCCCTCAACTCCGAACAAACCAATCTTGAAAACGCTACTGAACAGGTCTTAAAGGAAAACTAATAAAAGTTAGAGCGTATTCTTTAACAAATATGGATTTGACAACAACGCTGACCGGACTCAGTGAGAAAAAAGACGGAGAAGTCGGGAAGAGATCTCGGAAATACGAAGGTCTATTCAGCAGAGGAGTCTCTCTACCCCCGATGTTTATTATTCTACACTCCGCCTTTGAAAGATTCAAGAAAGAGAACGGCATACACGAAAGAATGGGAGAGGTGACGTCCACTCTGGAACTCAAGAAAGGAAGCCGACTTAAAGAAGCCTGCGAAGAAGTTGAAGAGATGATGATGAACAGCCAGTTCTCAGAGAAACTCAGCAGAGAACTCCGCGACTCCTACAACACCCTGTCCGTAGACGGGGAGGACGCCGAAGACCTTCTGTCAAGTAAAGAGAAACCTCTAATACTGATGCTCAGCCCCAACTACTCGCTGAAAGAATGGTCCGAAGGAAGCACAGAACTGGTACAAGGAAAAGAGAGTTTCTTAGAAGCAGTAAAGAGAATATGGACTCTGCTCTACTCACCAGAGATGGTGGAGAAAAGAAGAAGCCAAGGTTTGAGAAAAGATGTGAAAACCTCTGTGATTGTGCAGAGCGTCGGAGACTGCAGAGGCGTCTGCGAGGTAGAAAGCAGGCCAGGAAGTTCAGATAAGATAACTGTCAAAGCCTACTCAGGGTATCCAAACAAGGACCTCGGCGATGAGGAGAAAGATGTCTTCGTCCTGGACAGAGAGTACCTTACCATCCAAGACACCACTATCCGAACGCAGACGGAGAAAAAAGTATTTCACAAAGAAAAAGGAGGGAGTACAGTCGGAATTTCAGAGGAGAAACAAAAGATCCAAGAGAAAAACGTTATGGAGTCCGCCCTACTTCTGAAAAAAGCAGAGAAAACTTTCTCCGGAAAGGCACGAATAGTAGCAACTGTATCTGAAGAGAGCGGGGTTCTACTAAACTTTTTTGAACTGCTCGAAGAAGATAAAGAATACGACATCGCCATAGAAGACGTGAGAGAAAGAGACTCTGAAAACAAGAGCGGAGAAGAGAAGAGAAGCAGTGAAGAAAAAGAGAAGACCGGAGAGAAGAAAAAAAGAAAAGGAGAAAAAAGCAGGAGAGAAGAGAGTTCAGAAAGTTCTCCAGACAAGTCTCCACCAGGGGATAACTCTATATTTTCAGACGTATCAGAAACTGCTCTGTCCGAGAGCAGTAAGGGAAAGCAAGAAGGAGAGAAGAGAGAACCCTCCGAAGAAGTCGGAGCAGAAGAAGAGAAGACAGCGGAGAAGAAGCAGAGTCAAGAAAAAACAGAGAAGGAAGAACTCCTAAGTTGGTCTCTGAGTTTAACAGATTCCTACCTTCGAAGGAGATATCGGAAGCACTTCGAAGAGAAGCCTCCTGAAAACCCGGAAGAAGTCCTGAAGTTGTTGAGAGAAGAAGTAGTGGTTCCATTCGAAGACGAAATTAGAGAGTTGTTTAAACTCGACAAAAAGAGCAGAAAGAAAAGTCTTGAAGAAGAAGACCTCGTGGCAGTAATAGAAACCTTGAACCAGTTTGTGGAAACTCTATTGGAGGAGAGAAAGGAAGACTGAAAAAGCCTCGTCTTTTAATTTAAAACCGGATTTTTATTCTATTTATTCTATAATCCTTCCCGCTTCTTTTTTAATCTTGTAAAAGGATTCAGGAAATCAATCAATACAATTCCCTGCATCATGGTACATAAGAACAATAATAATTTTATAAAACTTGCTGAAAAAATTAGTTCCTACTGTGATTAACTTCTCTTCGACTCACTTCTTCCACTTTATACTACAGCCCATGCTGGGCTTGAACCACTCCTCTACCTCTTCTCCTGACAGCATCTTCTCTACAGCCTCTTTCATATCCTCCTCTTCTGCGGTCTCGCCGGGGTTCATCGCGTCGTTCAGCCTGCCGTGGTAGACCAGTTCGTGGTTCTCGTCGAATAGAAAAGGGTCGGGAGTGCATACAGCTCCGTACCTCTTTGCCACCTCTTGAGTTTTGTCTCGGAGGTACAAGAAGTTTAGTTCCTTCTCATCGTGTATTCTCTGCATGTTTTCAAAACTGTCCTCAGGGTAGTTCTCTGACTCGTTTGAATTTATCCCTATAACTACGAGTTCATCTTGAAACTTTGCCTGCAGGTTTTTAATAACTTCTATCTTGGGCTTTACGTAAGGGCAGTGGTTGCACATGAAGATTATCAGTGCAGGCGTCTCTTTAAAATCCGAGAGTGAGTGAGTCCTTCCATCGGTTCCTTTCAGTTCAAAACTCGGTGCCTTCTCTCCTTTTTTAAGTTCCTTGTTAGATTTTAACAAAGTCATAATACCCTCCTCCAAAAAAATATTTTTTTTCTTTTTTCCTTATTAATCCCTATCTTTTTTTATAGTTTTCCCCCGCACTAAACCTCTCACCTCAACTCTTCTTTTTCTTTACTACGAAGAAAGCGTGGTCCTGTTGGAAAGGGGCGAGTTCTCGATAATCGGTTATGACGTAGTCTTTCTTCTCAGAGAACCTCTTTCTTATCTTCTTAAAAATCTTCTTCGGGTTGGAAGAGACGTCTATGCTCTTTGCCTTGACCGCCAAAAGCCCAAACCCCCCTTTCTTCAAGAAAACTTCGCAGTTATCCAGAAAAATCTCTACCTGGTTCTGCTGGGCGACGTCCTGATAAACAATCTCCACCGTAGGAACCCTCCACTCATAACTTGAGGGATCTCTGGCGTCTGCCAGGAGAGGTGTTGCATTGCTTCTTGACTCGCACATGAAAACCAGTGACTTGACCACTTCCGGCGAGGAGTCCAGGCAGAAAACAGAGCCTTCTTCCCCCACGACGTCGGAGACAAAACTGGGGGTGTATCCGTGCCCCGCGCCGAGGTAGAGAACCGACGACCCTCTCTTTATGTGCGTTGCGTCGAGCCCTCTCTTGATAGCAGCGCCGAGTTTGCTCCTTTCAGCGCTTATTTTTCTAAAAACCTCTCTTCCCGCTCGGCGGTGCTCCACTTCTTCAAAAAACTCTTCTCCCAAGGAGAACTTCTTTGTATAGAGGTGTTTATCCTTATCTGCTTCTTCTTCACCTTGCTCTTCTTCATAGAATCCTATGATATCTGATTCTTTCAAATTATCACCTTCATAATATCACCTTCATGAACAGTACTCTTCTGAGAGATACAGCGTAGAAGAAAGCCGAGGCATAGTTTGAGACGGTCAAAAATTTTTCCGCTCCCGTCTCTAAAAACAAGAAACTCAACGCCGCAGATGCCACCGCGAGGAAAGTCCAGAAATAGGTTTTCAGAGAGTACTTTCTTATCACAGAACTCTTCTTTTTTATGAAGCGGGCGAGTAGGTACGACACTATAAGAAGAAGCAGTCCCGCAACGAATAGGTAGATGTAGAACAACCCCCAGTGCCTGTTTTTTTCAAAAAAAGGAACTATTATTATGAACAACACCGCCAGGACCAGCAGTTTCCAAACATTGTAGGTCTTCTTTATAAAATTCCAAACAGTTTTTCTTTTGCTCAATCTATCTTACCTCCTATTCAGGTCTCAACTCAGTTCTTCTCTTTAACACCTAACTCTTCCTGAAGTTCTTCTTTCAACTCTTCACCCTTGAAATCCCCTTTGAAATAGTCTATCTTGACTGCTATGGAGAGTTTATCAGCCAACTTCCTCGCAGTCTTTCCTTTCAACTCAGCGTCTGCGCCTTGGACTAAAGGATGGTTGAATATCAAGCCGTGCTTGGGAGGGCTGTGTTTCTTGTTCTTCAAGTGCCTGAAAAGTGCTTTCTCCGCGCCCAACAACTGTAGAGTCCCCGAGGTTATCCTGGAAAGTTTTTTGAGAGAGCCTGCTTCGTTCAGAAGCTCCGCTCCTATCTTCTTCCCCGCCACTGCAAGGAGGTTTGGACAGAACTCCTCCATTTTCTCCTCTAAATACTCTTCAAGTTCTTCTTTTTCAGAGTGGCAGTTTTTTACAAACTCCGCGTACGAATCCACTGCCTCTCTGTCTCTCTCTTCGACTTCGGCGCCCATACTCTGCTCTACCCCGAGGTCTGACAGGATCTCTTCTCGGCTCTTGGAAACAACTATCTCCACAAATTTCTGGTCTTCCACGCATTCTCTCTCAAACTCTGGGATGTAGATTGAGTACCACTCCCTTAACTTATTCATAGCCGAGGCAGATGCTTCTTCCAGTTCGTTTATACTTCGAATAGTCTTTTTAATAAGAGAACTGTCTGTGACGCTCCTCTTGACGTCAACCTTGGTCACCGCCGTGTTGTTTTTTCTAAACCTCTCTTTCTTCTTCTCGAATAAAAACCTGTTTATCCCGTGCAGAACTTCGCCCGAAGCAGTCTCTACACCGCCGTGCTTCTTCTGAACTCTTTCCAGAAAGTCTTCTACTTGTTTAGAACTCTTGTTTTCTGAACTCCTTGCGGAATACTCTACTGCTTCCTCCTCTCGAAAAAGGTACTCCTCTATTATCCTGTACTCCTGACTGTCTCGGCTGTTCTTTTCGTCCCCGCTCTGCTTTTCAACTACAAAGACTCCTGCTGGGTTGACTGCACTGTATGCCATGCTCCTCCACTCCTGTACTGTTCTACGTCTTTAAAGAAAGGTTTTTTATAAAGGTTTATGCTTATCCGCGGTTACCAAAACTTTTTAATAAAAAAATACTTTCTCAAGATTATGGATGAGCCGGAAGAGTACAAGATTACTGCAAAGCAGAAGAGGAAGTTGAAGAAGTTTATCAATGAACTGGAGGATTATAGAGGAAGAAACACAGAGTTGGTTACCGTCTACGCACCCGCAGGTTATAAACTCAGCAACGTAGTCCAGCACCTCCAGGAAGAGCAGGGGACAGCGAAGAATATAAAATCCTCCTCTACGAGGAAGAACGTTATCTCCGCCTTAGAAAAGATGATTCGGAAGGCAAAGGCCTACAAAAGAACTCCTAAGAACGGGCTGGCTCTCTTCTCGGGCAATGTCTCTGACAGAGAAGGACACACGGACGTCCAAGCATGGGCTATCGAACCTCCTGCGCCGTTGAACAAGAGGTTGTACAGGTGCGACAAAGAGTTTGTTCTTGAACCATTGAAAGATATGGTAGAGACCGACTCCGTGTTCGGCTTGGTAGTTCTGGACAGGAGAGACGCTATGTTCGGTCTTCTTAAAGGAAAGAGCATAATCTCCTTAAGAAAGACGCATTCAGAAGTACCGGGGAAGATGAAGAAAGGAGGACAGAGCGCGCAGAGATTCGCCCGCATCCGAGAAGAGGCTGGAAAGAAGCACTTCAAGAAAATAGCTGAATACATGAAAGAAGAGTTTCTGAAGAGGAAGAAAATCAAGGGGATAATCATAGGCGGGCCGAGTAGCACCATCCGTAGTTTCCTGAACAAAAACTACATAACAGGCGACTTGGAGAAGAAGATTCTTGGAACAAAGAACCTTGGATACACGGGCGAAGTCGGTCTGAAAGAGTTGGTGGATAAAAGCCAAGACTTGATAGACAACTACGAACTCAACCAGGAGAAGACACTTCTCAAAAAATTCTTTAAAAACCTCGGAAAAGACACAGGGCTTGTCTCTTATGGAGAGTCGGACGTGATGAAGAAACTGAAGATAGGGGCGGTGGACAAAGTCCTTGTCTCGGAGAGCGTGTCTGACGAGAAGATGGATGAGTTGGAAGAAGAAGCCGACAAGGTGAGTTCAGAAGTGGTTCTGATAAGTTCTGAAACTCCTGAGGGAAGACAACTGAAAGAGATGGGAGGATTGGCTGCGCTCCTGAGATACCCGGTACACCACTAAAAAGACTGAACCGGGAGTTTTGGTTTTAGATTAACATCGCAAACAATTTTTTAAACAGAGCAGTATTACTTTAATGCAGAGAGGAGTTATACATGGTAAGAGATTCACGAGAAGAATGGAAAACTTACGCCAACGTTTTTGACAAATTCACCAAGAAGAACATATTTAAACTGAAGACGGAAGGACACATCGAAAAACTGGAGTCCGCAGTCACGCTTGGAAAAGAAGGCAACATATTCACAGCAAAGAAGAAAAGCGGAGAGAGAGTGATAGTGAAAATCTACAGGCTGGAGAACTGCAACTTCAACAAGATGTACAAGTACATAAGAACAGACCCGAGGTACAGGGATTTGAAGGGGAAGAGAAGAAAAATAATCTTTGCCTGGACACAAAGAGAGTACCGCAACCTGTCGATAGCAGAGAAGAATATACGAGTCCCTACACCACTGACCTTCAAGAAAAACATAATAGTGATGGAGATGATAGGTGAAGAGACGCCTGCAAAGAGACTCAAAGACGTGGGTTTGGAAGATAGAAAAGAAGAGGAGAGAGAAGAGTTCTACAGAGACACAATCTTGCAGATGAAGAACCTATACCACGCAGGGCTGATCCACGCGGACCTTTCAGAGTTCAACATCCTCGACCACAAAGGAGAGCCTGTGTTCATAGATTTCAGCCAGGCAACAAAAGTAGAAGACCCCAACGCAGAAGAGTACTTTGAGAGAGACTGCAAGAACATAGCAAGGTTTTTCAAAAAAGTAGGTGTGGAGACAGATAAGGAGAGTGTAAGAAAAGAAGTGCTCGGAGAGAAAGAAGAAGAAAATAACTGACACAAGCACACATACAAGCAGGAATCTCTCAAAAATATTTATAAAGGAGAACCCACTTTGTATTAATATGCACGAAGAAGGTTTTCTCATAGAGAACGAAGATGAACAGAACATCAAGGGGAAGATAGTATATCCTGCTCTGAAGGGAAAATACCCCGCGGTAATACTTGTAAACGGACTCTTAGACACAATGAGTTCTGATGTCAAAAATGAGATGACTGAAGAGTTCACAGACAGAGGATTTGCAGTAGTAAAATTTGATTTTACCAACGGGTTCGGAGCCAGCCAAGGAAACCCACACGACGCAACGATAAACCACAGAGTGAACGACCTGGACGAAGTCTACGAGTTTGTCAAAAGAAGAAAGAACATAATGACTAATAAAGTATCTCTGTTCGGGCACTGCTTCGGGAGCATGACCAACCTAATCTTCTGCTCGAACAACGACCGAGTCCCCGCATCTGTAGTCTCCTCAACACCCTCCAGTTTCAAAGATACAAGGATTACGAGGAAGAAGAACGAAGAGTTGATGAAACTGAAACTCAAAAGGTACACCCACGTTAAGTATCACGGAGAGCCGGTAAGGCTGAACTACGACTTCTTCGAGCAGGGAATGAGCATCGACATGCCGAGGATTATAAGGAACCACAGCACATCTCTACTTGTCATCCACGGGAAGAAAGATGAAAGCGTGCCCTTGGAAAACGCCGAGTACCTCAAAGAGAGAGCTCCGGGTCTGAAAGAGATGTACGTGATTGACGAGATGGGGCACGACATAAGCGACTTCATAGAAGAGATAGTTGAGAAAACAACGAATTTTTTAAAAGAAGAACTTGAGTTAGAAGATTAGAAAAAACTTTTCGATTCCCTGAGCGCCTTTTGTCTCGACAGCACTACAATTAATCCTTTGTAATTCTTTGCGCGCAAATCTGTAAGCAGAACTTCGCTTTGTAAAAAAAAAGAGGTCAATCCTCACTCTTTTCTTCTTTACCTTCAGCAACTTTCTTCTTCTCCTCCGCCTCCTCGATGACTCTTCTGAGCATCTCCGCGTCTCTCTCTACTTCTTCACTGACCTCTTCTCCTTCTCCTCTGCTCTTCTGCTCCTCACCTCCGTCTTCGCTTCCACTTGGCTTATCATCTGCACCGCCGATCGCAGGGCTTGGAGGGGTTAGGACGTCGTCTTCTTCAACTCTACTTTTACTCTCTCCTCTTTCTGAACCTGATTTATTTCTCTCCTTAAATTCCTCTTCGCTTATTACCTCGATAGAAAGCAGACTGCTTAACTTCTTAAGAAAACCTCTCTCAACGTCATACTCTTTATCTTCTTCTGCGCTTTTTTTGCCCTTGTCTCCTCCTTCTTCTTTATTCTCGTCGGTCTTCTCTTTCTCTTCCAACTCATCTATTCTCAAACTTAAACTCATGGCTTTCTCCTTGGCACTTCTTAGAAAGCCGGGCAGGTCTTCTTCGTTCTGCTCGACGAGTTCCTCCACGTCCTCCTCGGAAAAAGGGTAGCAGTTCTTTCTCCCAGCGTTCTCTATCCTTTTGGCCAGCATCTTCTTCATCGACTCCTTGCTGAGAGGGTCGAGTTCTATCTCAAGATAGTCCTCTAAGTTTTCGAACTTCTCCTGCTCTTTTTCAGAAGGCTCGCAGAAAATTACAAGGGCGAAGCGGGACTCTGATACCAGATCGTTAAGGAGGGAGAGTGTTTCTTCAGGGAGTTCTCCGTATAGAAGAATTATGGTTCTCTTCTTCTCAGACCTTCTCTTTATGAACTCCACCATCTCTTCGAAACTCAGTTTCTCGTGAGGCTTGGTTATGGTCTTTTCAAAGAAGTTCAGGTGTTTCTCCAGGACTCTTTTTACAAAGTCTTTTTTTCCTAAATTTTCAGTTCTCTCCTGGTCTCCGTTGTTTTCTATAATTATTGTTTTGAACTCTTTCTCTATGTTCTTGTCGAACCACTTCATGAGAGCGTGCTTCCCAACACCCTGCTCTCCGACTACTGTTCCGTAGTTCTCTTCTTTCAGAAGGAACATGTTGAGTTTCTCCCTCTCCTCCTCTCGGTCTACGAACACTTCTTCTATCTCTTCCGGAGTCTCTTCTCTGAACGGGTCTTCTTCGTATTCCAGTTTCTTCTTCCAGTCTGTCACGATGCTCATATATAAGTAGATATACAGCAGTAAATATAAATATTTTGTTTAAAGCGGGGGTGTAACGGCAAATACTACGTTAAAAAAAAAATTCTAAACTACCTCTCCAATTATTTGGAATCCTCAGGGATTATTACTTGGTATACCTTCACCGGGTGTTCTCTGCCTTTAACACTCAGTTCATCGTAGTGTTCTACATCGAAACGCTCATTCAAGGAGTTCTTCACCCTCTCAGTTATCAACACTTCATTTGGCCCAGCCGTATCGCACAGCCTCGACGCGACGTTCACTGAATCACCTATCGCGGTGTACTCCAGCCGTTTAACAGAACCTATGTTTCCAACTATCGCCTCTCCTGTATTTATTCCTATTCCAAACTCGAGTTCTGAATCGTATTGGAGCATGTTCACTGCGGACTGCACGGCTCTAACAGCGTGGTCTTCTTGCTCCAAGGGAGCGTTCCAGAAAGCCATTATCTCATCTCCGATGTACTTGTCTATTGTGCCTTTCTGCTCCATTACTTCATAAGTCATTCTCTCCAGTTCTTTGTTGAGTTTTTCAACCACCTTCTTCGGCGAGCGCTGTTCCGTGAAGGAAGTAAATCCTGTGATATCGGCAAACATTACAGTTATGCACGTGCTCTTCCCCTCCACTCCTATGTCTTCTCCTCTCTCTGTCTTCTCCACTATCTCATCCACTACTGACTGCGAGACATACCTCCCAAACACGTCCTTTATCTTTTTCTTGTTAAGTGACTCTGTCAAGTAAAGAACTCCTATGCCTCCTATGAATGTAAGCGTCAGGGCAGAGAGAGGGTATAGGAGGTCATATACAACCCCTTGAGTAAACTTGTACTCCGCCAAGAGGAAGTAGAATAATCCAAGGATTAAACTGGCGGGGACCGCATACTTCAGATCCAGGAGCAGGAACAGCAGGATTGCGACGGCGCTCAGTAGTGCTACGAAGAACCCAACGCCGAGAGTTGACTGTCTCGAGAGAAAATCTCCTTTAAGCAAAGCATTGACTATATTCGCGTGAATCACCACCCCGGGCATCTCATTCTGCTTGGCAACAGGTGTCCGATGGGTGTCGTGGAAATCAGGAGCGGTTATACCAACAAGCACTATCTTGTCTTCAAAAGAGACGTTCGTCGTGTTGTTTAACACGTCTCGAAACGAGACTACAGGAGGGCCTTTGTAGAAAGGTATCAAAAGATTTGTAGGGGTTAATACCGGGCCAGAGGAGACTTCTTCAACTATCTTTAGTGAGAAGCTGGGGGTGTTGTTCAACTGCATAGGAGCTGTCCTGATCGTGCCGTCTTCTCCGGGCAGTAGGTTTACGTGGCCTGCGGTAGAATTAAATATCGGCTCCAAATACTTTCTCTTGTTCTTGGATGTGGTGTGCTCCGACGCCAAGACCACATCTGTGTTGGACAGGGATTGCGCCAGTTGCTCATCGCTCTCCGGGTTGGATTCTTCAAAGAAAGAGAGGTCTACTCCGATGACTTCAGAGTTGTTCAAATTGTCTACTGCCCGGGCAAAAACCTTTCTGTCCCAAGGCCACCTACCCACCTCTTGAAGGTCGCCGTCGTCTATTCCAACCACTACTATTCTTTCCGGCGCGGGCTTTCGGTCGTAGAGCACGTCGCTTGTCCTGACAGAGGTTTTGTGAAGTAGACCAGAATAAAGGACGGTGCCGACTAATACTGTGGAGAACAGGAATACAGCCAAGTACAAAACTTTCTTATTTCTCAGAATTTCTTTCATAGTTCAACCACTCAGTTCAACCGCTCAGATTCGCTTCGGTCAGGTTACCTTCTCTTTCTTTAAAATTCTTTACGTTCCTGACGACTTCAGAGTCTCCTCTCAAGTATCTTAGAGTATAATCTCTGACTTCGGTTTTGTTCCATCCGTGCTTGACTTTTAGATAGGTCACGATTATCGGGTGTTCTTCTATGAATCTGTCCGCGTACCCCTCGTTGAATTTTTTGTCCTTCTTCTGGTTCTGAGTCACCCAGTTGTTCTCAACCAGGTTGGTGAGGTCTATCTTTTTCTGTTTAAGTACAGCTGTAGAGTTTTCCACTTCTTCAGTTTGAGAATTGGTTTTTAGATTTACTTCCCCTTTTGCTACAGAGACAGAGTCGAGTTTGCAACTGAATGAAGTCCCTCTCACAGTAGCTACTGCGGTAGGAAGGTCCACTCCGTATTTCTCCACTCCTCCAAACGCGTCAGCGCCGTAGTTGGACTGTATTTTTTTCACAACTTTATTCCAGGTCCTCCCGGTTTTCTGTTTTATCGCCACTTCAGAATCTTCTCTGCTCAGGACTTTCAGAACTATCTCGGTGTTGTTGTCCATCCTCATCAGACTGTTTCCGAAGAAAACAACAGTAGCACTTCCGATCCCTGTTTTTATCTTGTCTCCTTCAAACAACTTTGATTTCTGCTCTGCCTGCGCTCCGTTAACCTCGACTTCCCCGTCGGCGCTTTTCAGAACAGCAGAGGGAGGACCGGTAAAATACTTCCAGGACATAAGTCCAACAAAGACGCCTAAGATTAACAACGCGCCGACAACAACTCCAATTGTCAATTTTTTACGATCCATCCAACCCCTCTGTAAAACAAGCAGTCTATAATACTTTAGTTAATACTTTCTTAGAATCACTAAGCCTTTATTAAATTATCGAATTCTAATTATCGGTTCTTCTTTGAAGTAACAGTTTTTCTCTACTCCTACATCTCTGTATGCTTCTGGAGGAACCCCCACATCTGCAAGATAGAGATTCCCAACTGCTTTATTCTCCTTCAATCCTTTCTTCGGCAGAGATAATGCCAGAGTATAATCCGCATCCACGTGAGGGTCAAACATCTCTCCGCTGTCAGCATCCACTCCGGTAGGCACGTCTACTGCGAGTTTATTTGTGGAAGAGTTGTTGATTGCGTGTATAAACTGTTTTACCTCCCCTCTCGGAGCTCCTTCGAGATTGAATCCTACAAGCCCGTCTATGATCAAACCTGCCTTCGATACTGACTCCTCCAACAAGTTTTTATTGTGAGAAACCCCGACCCCAATCTCTTCTATAATCTTCAAGTGGTGCCGTGACTCTTTCTTGAAATTGCGCTTTGCCAAGAAAACGTGTGGATTATATCCGATGTTATGTAAAAACCGAGCAGATGCGATGGCGTCGCCCCCGTTGTTACCGGAGCCAGCCAACAACAGTATTTTCTTGTTATCTGTTACTTGGCTGGCCAGCCTGGCGGTGTGATAGCCGGCGAGTTCCATCATCTGTCTTGTACTGATATTGTAGTCTTTAACTGTTATCCTGTCCAACTCAGCCATCTTCTTTTTAGAAATAAAAGGAATTTGAGTCACTTTACCCCAACACTCCGCTTTATTTTTTTTAATTTTTTAAACAGGCTACAGATTGACGTGTGGTTTTGTATAAAAAAAGGTTTCAGGTTTTTAAAAAGGATTATTCCTTCTCTTTTTTCTCCTTCTCTTCTTCTGAACCTTCTTTTTCTTCTTCCTTCTCTGTTTTTCCTGACTCTGCTTTCTTTTGGTCTTCCTCTTCAACAGTATCTTCTTCTGAGGGTTCTTCCCCACTACTTTTTTCTTCTTCACTCTCTTCGGAGACTTCTTCTTTTTCTTCTTCCTTCTCCTCCTGTTCCCCTTCTTGTTTCTCTTCAACTTTCTCTACTTGTTTTTCATCCTGCTTCTCTTCAGGAAGGAGTTTCAGACTTCTTATGTCTATTCTTCTCAGACTGGTTATTTTAGAAAGTTTGTTTTTCAGCCTTTTCTGAATTTTTATCTTCAATAACTCCTTTGCCAGCGAGTTGAACGAAGTGCTGGATATCAGGTTTCTCATCTTCTTCTTCATAGATTTTCTCAACTCAGTCTGGACAGGCTTAGAGTTCTTTGTGTTTGTTATTATAACAGGTTTTACCCTACAGAGTTCTCCGTTTTTGAACTTCGCTATGAAAGAATCATCTATCCTGTCTCTTCCCTTACCAACAATTCTTTTCAGAGAGGAGCCCGAGATGTGGTACCCTGTGATCTTGGTGATCCCTTCTCCGTCTTCTACTTTTGTGACTTTGAAAGTTATCCTGATGTTCTGTTTCTTCATGTTACCTGTGATGTTCATCACGCTCTGAGTGACAGTCTTCCCTACAAGTTCTGACTCTTCAGAGCAGTAACTCTCCCCGAGTTTCTTGTTGTCGAACAATTCAGGTGCTCTTATTGGAAACCACTTCTTCTTCTTTATCTTAGTTTTTGCTCTTTCTCCTGCCATAATTATCCTCTACACCTACTACGACTCGCTACCTTTTTTTTAATGTATAAATTTTTTGAATTGAAGAGTAGGTTATATTAAGGAAAAAACAGGGTGGTTTATAAAGATTACTGATAAACAGCCGTTAACACCTTTGAATACTCGTCTACAGGCAAAAAACCAACGTTATAAAGAGAAAGTTTTATAAATTGTCGAAATAGGTCTCTGTTTATGGCTGATAAGAAAGATACGCACGGGGAAGAACCTTCGGGCAAGAAAGAGAAATTTCTCAACCTCATGAAGAATAAAATCGAGAAAGACGAGTCCGACGAAGATGCCAGTATGGAACCCAATCTCACCGAGTTTGACGACGAGGACAGAGAGTTCGCCGAGAAGTTCGTGGACAAGTTGAAAAAAGGATAGGAGGTGATCTGGGTCGGTGCTTGATAGAATTCTTCAGCCTTGCTTTTTTATCTTTTATCCAGAGCTCTTTTCTCCAGTTCGTCCTTGATCTTCTCCCGGGTATCCTCCCAAGAGAAGTTCTTCTTGACCGTCTTTCTGGCTTTCTTTCCTACCTTCTTTCTCAGTCCTTTGTCTTTCTTCAACTTCACCAGTTTCTTGAAAAGGTCGTAAGTCTCTCTCTTGTCAAAGAAAAACCCATTTTCTCCGTCTTCAATATACTGTTTTATGAACCCGACTTTAGAACTTATAACCGGCAGTTCACAACTCATCGCCTCGAGCACTGCCAGCGACGTCGTCTCTGTAAAGGAAGGCATCACATAGACGTCCATAGCCTGAAGCCACGGGACTACGTTGTTCTTCTTCCCTGGCAGGACAACGTCTTTCTTCGAGAGAGTTTTCTTGAGTTCGGGGACTCCCTCGCCTATGATTACCAGTCTCTTCTTCTCCTCGTCAATTCTCAGAAAGGCTCTTAGAAGTGTTAAGAGGTTTTTCTCACGAGCCAGCCTGCCGTGGAACCCCACGATAAAAGCGTTCTTCGGAAGTCCTGTCTTCTCCCTTGCTTTCTCCTTGGCTCCTTTTTTGAACTTCGAAGAGTCCACGCCGAGATGGACCACCTTCTTCTTCACGTGGACGCCTCTCCAAGTAATATTGTCGGCTACGTTTTCAGAAGGGCATATCAAAGAGGAACACTTGTTGTAGAAGTAACGCACAAACAACTTTGTGACCGGTTGGATCAATTTCTTTAGGAAGAGGTTGGAGATGGCTTTAGGAAAGAGTTCCCACTCCAGAGAATGGGTGAATGAGACTACCGGTCTGCCCATCTTCTTAGAGTTTCGTATAGAGGAGACTCCTATTCTCCCCAGCGACTGGTTGAAAACTACGTCTGCTTTCCGTATCTCTCGCCTCAACTTCTTCTTATGAACGGAGGAGATCTGATAGTCCCCTACTTCTCTTTCAGAGAGAGGCATCTTTATTACTTCAACCAGCCTCTCAAGGCTGCTCCCACCGTAGTTCGGCGCCACGACTCGCACATTAAAATGCTCTGTCAGGTAAGGTATTACCTCCAGAAGGAACCGAGATATACCGTCCCATCTCGGAAGGAAACTGTCCGTGGTTATCAGAAGATTCTTCTTGTCATCGTTCTTTTTACTCTTTCCGGATTCGTCTGCTTTCTCCTCTCCCATAATAAAACTACGGGACTGGAGGTTTATATATTTTACTTAATATATTTACTTAATATAAGCAGTATAAACAGACGGGATAGGTAGACAAGAAGTAATATAGTAAAAAAAAATGTTCAAATCCAAGATGCGGGTCATCCAAGGATGGAGAACCCGTACTTCATCAGGAGAGGGGCGATTACCAAGGAGACCATACTCATCAACTTTATCAGTATGTTTATACTGGGACCGCTGGTGTCTTTGAAAGGGTCGCCTACTGTGTCGCCTATCACGCTTGCCTTGTGCGCTTCGGAGCCCTTCCCGCCGTAGTGGCCTGCCTCGATGTACTTCTTGGCGTTGTCCCACGCGCCTCCAGCGTTGGCCATAGTTATAGCAAGGAGTATCCCCGTAGCCAGGGCTCCTGCAAGCATCGCTCCGAGAGCCTCTGCTCCAAGAAGACCTCCCACTAATACAGGGGTTAGGACTGCCAGTACTCCTGGAGCTATCATCTCTTTCAGAGCTCCTTTCGTAGCGATGTCGACGCAACGGATAGAGTTAGGATCAGCTTCTCCGTCGAGAAGACCGTCTATCTCTCTAAACTGCCTCCTAACCTCTTCTATCATAGAAAAAGCTGTTCTTCCAACAGCTCTCATTGTCAAACTTGAAAAGACAAACGGGAGGAGTCCTCCGATAAGAAGCCCTATCATCACAGGAGTTTTCATAAGATCTATCATTTCAATATTCACAGCTTGTGAATACACTGAGAAAAGAGCCAGCACGGTCAAAGCTGCTGAGCCGATGGCAAACCCTTTGCCTATCGCAGCGGTGGTGTTACCTGCAGAGTCCAGTTTATCCGTCTTCTCCCTAACACTCTCATCCTGCTCAGTCATCTCGGCTATTCCTCCAGCGTTGTCAGCTACCGGTCCGTAAGCGTCCACTGCCAAACTTATACCAAGTGTGGAGAGCATCCCGACAGCCGAAGAGGCTATTCCGAAAAGACCTCCCTGCCAGTAAGAGATAGCTATAGCGACCACTATTACTATAAGAGGAAGTGCTGATGAAAACATTCCCAGAGAGAACCCTTCTATTATAGTCGTAGCAGCACCTGTAGTTGAAGACTCTGCAAGTTTCTTCACGGGTTTATACTTCTCTGCAGTGTAGTACTCTGTAAGGAGTCCTACGAGTAACCCTGCTATGAGCCCTGCGAGGACAGCCCAGAAAATACTCAAAGTGCCAAGTATATATCTTGAAAGAAAGAATGCTCCCACCACTACAAGTAAACTTGCTACGAAAAGACCGTTTCTCAAAGCCGTATGTATCTTGTCTTTAGTCTCTGTCTTGACAAAGAAAGTTCCTGCTATACTTGCTATTATCCCTATTGACACCAGTCCGAGTGTGAAGTTTATACCTGCTGTTTTAAAAGATGCGTATCCCAGCACCAGCGCTGAGATTATTGATCCGACGTAACTTTCGAAAAGGTCGGCTCCCATACCTGCTACGTCTCCTACGTTGTCTCCTACGTTGTCCGCGATGACAGCAGGGTTTCTCGGGTCATCTTCAGGAATTCCTTCCTCTACTTTCCCCACGAGGTCTGCTCCAACGTCGGCTGCCTTGGTGTATATCCCCCCGCCTACTCTTGCGAACAAGGCTATGCTTGACGCTCCGAAGCCAAAGCCGAAGAGTATGCTCAACTTTTCAAAGAAGAAGTAGAGCGCGGTAACTCCCAGCAGGCCCAGACCTGCAACTGCCAAGCCGGTGACAGAGCCCGAGAGGAACGCCACTCTCAACCCTTCTTTTAATGATTTTGAAGTTGCTTTGGTTGTTCTTCCGTTGGCCAGCGTGGCCATTCTCATACCGATGTTGCCTGCCAGCCCTGAGAAGAAAGCTCCCAGGATGAAAGCAAGTGAGGTCAGAGGATCTACGAAGAAGTAGAGCAGGGCCGCCACCACTACTGCAAATATTAAGAGGACCTTGTACTCTCTTCTAAGAAAAGCCATCGCTCCTTCCCTTATGGAACCGGATATCTGTTCTATCTTCTCCCCTCCGGCGTCTCTCAATTTTACGTTGTAGTATACCAGCGCTATAAAAATCAGAGCTATTATTGAACACGCAACAGCTACCCATATCATAGTATCACCTTTAACTCTTTAAAACATTTCTTCTCTTAAAATATTTCTTATTCCTTTTTTTCTTTCTATTTCCACAGGTAAAAAGAGGTATATAAAACTTACGAATGTATCTAGCATACATAAGTAAGTCAAGGAATAAAATGACGGACTTCGAATATACGAGTCTTTACGAGTATATGAGTAAGTCAAGGAGCGATAGTAACAGACTTCGAGTTATACGAGTAAGTTGTGAACGTTAGTGACCACGGGGAATGATAGTGTTTTGAGACAATTTGCAGAATACTGAATTGTTGGGGATTCTTCATAAAAGGACCAGTCTCTCAAAATATAACTTTAACATACATATTATTCAACAAGAACACAACACCAATAATAGTTATATAGTTATTGCAAGAAACGACTTTTATTCTCTATCGTTCTATCCGTTTTGGTCCCGTCCTAAGAAAGAAATATTTTAAACTCTGAAAGAAAGGTGTATCAAATTCTGAATTCTTCAAAGACTCATCATAATTCTTTGAACGTTCCAAACCTCGCCCTCTATTCTTTGAATTCCACAACGCTTTTCCACTATTCTCTGAATACCGCAAAGACCGCTCACTATTCTTTGAATTCCACAACGCTTTTCCACTATTCTCTGAATACCGCAAAGACCTCTCATTATTCTCTGAAAACCACAACACTTTTCCACTATTCTCTGAATACCGTAAAGACCGCTCATTATTCTCTGAAAACCGCAACGCTTCTCTACTATTC
>CAYSOY010000017.1:18256-18691 GCA_964432865.1 uncultured Methanosarcinales archaeon | reverse complement strand
CGTCTATGTACTGATACTCTTGGTAAGTTGTTAGAAATATAACTCCATCCTCCGTCATTAACTCCTTAGATAGACTGAGTCTATCATACATCATAGAGATCCAGCTTGAATGTCGATAGTTATCCTTATAAGGAAATTCATTAGCTCTATTATAAGGAGGGTCTATATAGATTGTATCTACCCTATCATCGAATTTACGTTTTATCAGGTTTAGGCCTTGATAATTTTCAGAATTTAGGCAGATTCCTACCAGTTTCTTATCTAAACCACTAAACCTAGATAAAAGTTTAAGCTTAAACTCTTCATCAAAATATTTTGTATCTATCATTATCGATTGATTCTGCTTTAGAAATTCCTCATCTATTCCATTATCCTTGTATTTGTTTAATCCTTGGTTTTGTTGTTCTTCTAGTGCGTAGAGTTCTTTCCATTCTT
>CAYSOY010000017.1:0-18246 GCA_964432865.1 uncultured Methanosarcinales archaeon | reverse complement strand
CTTCGGAGAAGTGCTTGGTATCAATTATCAGACCAGGATGTGAGTTTAGGAAGCTTTCATCTATCTCTTGATTTCCCGTGAATCTTGTAATTACTTCTTGGCTCTGTTCTTCTAGTGCGTAGATTTCTTTCCATTCTTTTATCTGGTCTTCATTTTCCAGTATTTCTGGGTATAGTTCTTCTGGTATTTTGTCGAGTGTTATGCAGTATTCGGTGTTGACTACGAATTTTTTCTTTTCGAATAGTTTTTTCTGAAAGTCTTCTATCTGTGCAACAAAGTCTATTATTTTACTAGCTATATTCTTCATAACCTTAATTTTAGCTTTTGACTCCTCCTTCAAGTTGTAATCTTCATCAGTTATTTCATCAATTTCTACTATCTCATTTTTGATATAGAAATCTAATTCTCTATTAAGGAAAGATCCAAGATCTTTGTGTATAAAGTAATCACTTGTATGCTTAGTAGTATATTTATACAAGTGTTTTTGTAGAATAGATTTTTCACTATCCTCTGCAGACCTGGATAATTTCTCCTTTAACTGATTGCCGGATACTGAATCTAGAATAAGAGATTCAATCTTTTTCCTTATACTCTTCTGTTTTTTTCTTCCGTTTTCTTTAAGATCAAACTCTTCAAAATCCTCCTCTGTAAGGGGACGATACTCAAAATGAACAATCAACTTTTGATTGTCACTATCATATTCAACAGGTTCCTCTTTTCTCAGAACAAAATATCTATCATCCCCTTTAACATTGTTCTTTTCCACATCAGCGTCGTTGAGTTTGAACTCCACTTTATAGGAATCTAGGCTCTCTCTGCCGAACCGATAATCCTTAAAGCGTTCACCACTCTTAACATAGTACTGGTCTTTATTTGCCCAATGAAGTTTTACTTCTTCTCCGTTGTAGGGAATTGCATATTTTTCTTTATTGGAATATCTCATCTTTGGAATGAAATCTCCATCCTCGTAGTATCTTTTGAAGAAATTATATAGATCATTAAATATAGAGGCTTGTACTTCTTCACCAATTTCTACTTTCTTTTTTTTCTCATTCAGCTTCTCGTATTCTTCTTTTAATTCTTCTGCCTGTTCAGAATCAGGAAACTCTTCATCAACTAATTCTCCTTTATCATCAATGGCATTTTCCCCAAAGTAACCTTTAATTTCTTCCTTCAACTCTCCTAGTTCCTCTCTTACTGATTCCTTTTCCACCTGCTTGAATTCTTCAAACTCTTCGCTCACAGCTTCTGGTAATCTATTCTTAATAAATTCATCAATTTCATCTCTTTTCTTATTCATAACTCGATATATACCAAAATCTAAGTCAGCATTATCATACTGGAATAGCTCCCTAAGAAGATTTTTCAGCTTCCTAAGATTCTCAGCAGATTTATCATCTAACTCTCTCAATCCCTTTTTATCTAAAAACAAAAGAATATCATTAACCTTGCTTTGACCGATCCCTTCTATTTCTTTGAGATTTGAAGCACTAACTCCCTTAAGATCTTCTAATTCTTCATATCCTATTTCACGAAAATGCTCTAACTTCTTCTCAGTAATACCATTAATCTCGGTTAATTGATTCAAATCAGTCATGAATACACCTCTTTCCTACAAAAAAGGATACATTATCAACTTTTTTGAAATTTAGAAGTTTAATTAAATCTTCACCTAACTTTAATGCTAATTCAACAATCTTGTTTTTCAATAAGTCATTATCAGATAATAGTCTTTCGTCTTTTTTCAAAAGCTTTTTTAGTTTATTTAGCAGTTTCATGTTTATCTTACCTCTTCTTCATAAAATCTTCTGTTCTTATTGTTACAGTTTTTCTCCCCCATATATAGATATATATATATAGGTAAGCATATAAAAAGGTTACGCATACTTGTCTAATGGTAATAATTCTTTTAGAAAAAGAAACAAAAACCCCCTCTCTCTCGTCCTAAAGGACATATTGTCTGCTTCGCAGTAATTGATATTAAAGTAAGTAAAAACTACGGCACCTAGTCGTTTCTTCGGCAGTAAGAAAACTCTGCGGTCGCTTCGCTCCCTTGCCACGCCTTGCAGGCTCTCCTCGCTTTGCTCGTCGGGAGACATAACAGGAATTTAACGGAAAAATGCTCGGCTCGCATTTTTCCCAAATCGCCTTCGGCGACTTCGTTAAATTCCGATGTTAATTGCATTTCTGGGGTAAGATAGTGGAATGGGCAGGGATACAAAACCTAAAGATTTATTAATTATTCAATTTTTAAGAGTAATATATGGAATCATTTGATGTAGTAATAGTTGGTGCAGGTCCTGCTGGATTAAATTGTGCTAATACTTTATCTAAATCTAATAAGAGAATATTATTACTTGAACAAAAAGAGGTCATAGGTCCAAAAGTCTGTGCAGGAGGATTATCAGGTCATGACCTGGAATATTTAAACTTGCCAGATAAGTTATTGGATCATAAATATAAAGAAGTAACCTTACATACTCCATTTTATAATGATATTATTAAAATTAGACAAACCTTTTGTTTATACCATCGATAGAAAAAATCTTGGTCAATGGCAACTCAATAAGTTAAAAGATACAGATGTCAAAGTCAGAACTAATGCAAAGGTCACAGAAATAAAAAAGAATACTATCACAATCAATGGTTCTGAAAAAGTCAAATTTAAATATCTTGTTGGGGCGGATGGTTCTTCATCTATAGTCAGAAGATTTCTTGGACTAGAGACAAATGACTTAGACATGGCAATCCAATATATTATCCCAACAAAAAAATATAAAAAATTTGAAATATTTTTTGATTCAGAATTATTCCATTCTTGGTATGCGTGGATATTCCCACATAAAAATTATGTTTCAATTGGGTGTGGCTCCGATCCAAACTATTTGTCATCAAAAGAATTGACAGATAATTTTAACAAATGGTTAAAAAAGAATAATATTGATGTATCAGAAGGAGAATATCAAGCTCATCCAATTAATTTTGATTATCAGGGATACAAATTCGAGAATATATTTCTTGTAGGTGATGCTGCAGGGTTAGCATCCGGATTTACAGGGGAGGGAATATACCCGGCACTTATTTCAGGAGAAGAAGTTGCCAAAATGATAATCGACAAAAAGTATGTTTCTGATAAAATGGATGAACTCCTAAGAACAAAAAAACTACATAATAGAATATTAAACTTTTTGGAAAAGTCAGGGCCAATTAGAAAAATTGAATATGAATTATTAGGTCTTATGCTAAAAAGTAAATTGATTGATAAGCAATTGATAAAAATAATTGCATAATGGAACTCGCCCTCCTTACTATTCTTGATACCATCTGTATCACTCTGTTCTTTAGATAGAAAGGATTTGGAAATAACTCTTCGTCATTTTTTTTTTTGCTTCGTAAAAATCGTTGCACTAACCTCTCTTTCAAGTATTAGGTGGTGGTTAACAAGGGTTTGATGGTTTCTTTCATCTGTGTTTTTACTTCTATCTACTTAGAACAGAATGTTTTATTTTGTAAAAAAAAAGATAAAAATAATCTTTTATTGCATGTAATCGTTTATGTTAGACATGTCTATGTTTGGCTCGCAGGGTTCTACTTCCTGGTCGCTGACACTGTTCTCTACTGATTTGGCTTCTACTTCTGTTATTACTTCATCAGTTTCTCGATTAATTGTCTTTGTATAAACTGGAAGCCCTTCTTGGGTGAGACAATATGTTGTTAACTGGTTGAACTCTCCTTCCTGATAAACGAATTCGTAGCAGTCAGCAGATTTTCCTGCTATTCTCTTGGTCCCTGCAGAACTTACCTTTATATACTCGTCTTCAGATTTTACTTCCTCTTCTGAAACAGAGGTTGTTTTAAACATCTCTTCAGGGTTGTACCCAGCGGTGTCGAGTTGGCTTAAATCAATACAGTTTCCTTCGGCTTTTACAATCACCTTCTCTCCTTGGATCCATGCTTGATACTTGTCTTTCAGATCCAGGCGTCTGTTCCCGTCTTTGATGTAAATAGTCACTGTTTGTGTTCCAATATTTGAAGTGACGTCGTATTTAATCTTGTACTCCGGATTCTTTTGTAATAAACTATAGAATTCCTCGTATGTTTCTTCTCCAACAGATTCTTTTGGGCTATCAGTTTTTTCAGTTTCTGCGGTGTCGGCATTTTCACCGCCTTCTTTTGCACCTGCCACATCTGTTTTTTCTCCAACGTCTTCACTACTTTTACTGTCTTCTACTGACCCTTTACATCCTACCAGTAAAAAAGCAACAAGAAAAACACCGACTAAAAACAATATTTTTTTCATATTTACACCTCTTATCTCTTGATTATTATTCTAATCATAAATATAAACCTATAAAAACTTTTTGGTTGTGTTCTTATCATTTTAGATTTATTTAAAATGAAGAAGATGAAACAATAAGTGCAGTATACAGAGGAATTTTAATCATCGGAGTTCACTTTTTTGGCTTCGTCGGTTTCTGTTGATCACAGTGTTAATCGCTGTTATATTTTCCTTTCTCAAAAAAAATCTTACCAAAACCCTTATAAAATATCTTTTCTCGGTTAAACTTATGGGTTCTGCGATAACTGAGTTGTTAGAGAAGAAAGAACTCCTCATAACGGATTTGAAAGGGAAAGTTCTTGCAATAGACGCATTCAACATCCTGTACCAGTTCCTGACAACTATAAGGACAAGAGACGGCTCTCCATTAAGAGATAGCAGAGGAGACATAACAAGCCATCTCAACGGACTCTTCTCCAGAACAACCAAACTGATGATGAAAGGGTTGAAACCTGTCTTTGTATTCGACGGCGAACCCCCCGAGTTAAAGGAGAAAGAAAGGAAGAGAAGAGCGGAGAAGAAGAAAAAGGCAGAGAAGAAGTACCAAGAAGCCAAGGCAGAAGGCGACAAGGAGAAGATGCGGAAGTACGCGGGGAGAACCTCAAAGCTAACAGAGAAGATGGTGGATGAGAGCAAGGAACTTCTTAAAGCACTTGGACTTCCAGTAGTCCAGGCACCGAGTGAAGGAGAAGCACAAGCAGCGCATATGGTAAAGAAAAAAGACTGCTACGCAGTGATAAGCCAAGACGCGGACGCCCTGCTATTCGGAGCTCCGAGAGTGATAAGAAATCTAAACATTGAGGGGAGAAGAAAGAAGATAAACTCCGTCACGTATAAGAAGACAGTTCCTCAACTCATTAAACTTAAGAAGACGCTTAACAAACAGGGGATAAACCGGGAGCAACTTATAATCCTCGCCATGCTTATAGGAACTGACTACAACAAGAAAGGAATCAAAGGAATAGGTCCGAAGAGAGGGATAAAACTTGTTAAGAAGCACGGCTCAGACTTTGACAGACTCTTCGAAGAGGCAGGCTGGGAGGAGACTTACGATATGGAGTGGAACAAGATATTCTACCTCTTTAAGAACATACCGGTCACGGACGACTACGAACTGGCTTTCAACAAGGTAGAGCCGGACAGGGTGAAGGGCCTGCTTGTGGAGGAGCACGACTTCAAAGAGGAGAGAGTTGATAAGAAGTTGAAGAAACTGATTGAGAACCAAAACCTCGACCAGAAAGGGCTGAACGAGTACTTCTGAGAACACACAAAAAACCTTTGCTTTCTTCTGTTGAGAGAAGCGAGTTAAATGATAAAAGTTATAAATAATCCTTTCTTTTTAGTAAGAGGAGGGGATATGTTTGGGAAGGAGCAAAGAATATAATAAGTGCAATAATAAAGGTAGAACTACAAGGAGACTTCTTGCATCGCTGGTTTTCACACTTCTTCTTGCAGTTCTCATAACCACAACAGCGTGTTCAAAAGAGTACGTCTGCGCAGACGGCACAGTAGTAGATGACACAGCCAAGTGCCAGAATAAAACTGAAGAGAACCAGGCGGAGCCGTCTCAGAACGGAGAAACAGACACCTCACCGGACGCCTCTGAGAACGACGGAGGTGAAGACCAGGAGCCGGCAGAGCCGAAAGTTACAATGCCCGAGGAGATACAGGAGAAGTTGGGCAACAGAGAGAAAGTGGAGAGTTACAAATTCCTAAGAGCCAAACTTCCCGACGCAAAAGCAGATCACACCTACTTTGTCAAAGGAGACCGGGTGAAGATAAAACTGATGAAGCCAAGAGTCTACAAAAAAGACGTCTACTACGACACTGTCTATATAAATAGGAATAGTAAAGAGGCAAAAGGGTACTGTGAAGAGCCCCGCAGGTGCCCCGGAGACGGAAAAGAGTTCGACCTGGAGTATTCAGAGTTCATGGACTTTAAACTACCTGACGAACGGGCTGACTCCATACCTCCAACTGCAGAAGTGAAGAACACAGCTACAGTCGACGGGAAAACCGCTCTGAATATAAGGTATGAGAAAGACGGGAAGCACTACCAAGTCTCCCTCTACCAGTTCTTTGGACTTCCGCTGGAGGTAAAGATATATTCAGACTCCAAGTACAGGGACCTCGTGGGCGGATACGAGTTCAGAGACTTCGGAGTTAATGGGCTAACCAAAGAGGACTTTGTCCCCGACCCGCACACAAGGGATTGAGAGTGAAGATTCGAAACTCTGATTTCATCCAGACAACCTCTTAGTAGTACAAGGTGTTAAACCAAAATACTTAAATATCAGACCACCAAACCTAAAAACATGAAGACAAGTTTAAAAACCAGTTCTGAAAAGAGGATAACGATAGCGGACCATCTCCTCACCCAGACCTATCCTTCAGTCAAAGAGCCGAAGATACTCCTATCTGTACTTAAAAACCTCTACAGAGCCCTTTTTGAAAGGATGAGAGAAGTAATGAAAGAAAGACTGGGGTTTGTCAGAGACGAAGAGATAGAGCCGAGGTTTAAGAGATTGGCGAGGGAGAACGACCTATTGGACCAGTGGGAGACCTACGAAGAAGCAAGGCGTCTGTTGAGAAAGCACGAAGACAGCGTTGCAGAGTCCTCATCTACTAAAGAATCCCAGAGTTCAAAAAACCACGAAATGAAAAAACAACTGAAACCTGAAGAATTAAGGAAACTATTAAAAAAAACAAAGGATTTCCATAAGCAGACAGAGGAGGTCCTACAAAAGTGTTAGCGAGTTTGAGAAACGCAAGAGACGAACTGAAAAGAGTAGAACACCTCGTATTTGTAAGTCTGAAGTATACAAGAACTGTTGACATAATTCTGAACACTCTTAACAGAATGGTCGATGCCTACTCTTATATTATAGAAGCAATCCTTAAAAAAGCAGAAGATGAAGGAGAACTGGAGGAAGACATACCATCTTCAAAGATGGAGAAGATAAACCTGGTAAGAGAACTCTACCCCGACGACGACCAAATACAGGATAACATGGACCTCTACGTTCTGATGAGAAAACTCCTTAACTCAAAAAACATCGAGAGAGAAGAAGAGTACAGAAGAAACGTTACTATGAAGACCACGATAGACGGAAGGGAGGAGATAGTCAACATAGATATAGTGACCAACTACTTCAAATTTGAGAAAGAGTTTCTGGACTACATTTCGGAACTCTTCGAGGTGGAAGAAGACCTGGCAAGGGAGAGTTTTCCAGACTGGGCGTAAGACTGCGAGGAGCAGGTTAAAGAAAAAAAAGTTTTAGATCTGATGATGTTTGAAGATGAGATTTGGAATTGTCTGTGAAGAAGGAATAGAAGATACTGCGTCGAAGGAACTCGAAGAGTTAGGGATAACGCCCGAAGAACAGGAAAGAAACTTGGTGGTCTTTGAAACCGAGTTTGAAGACGCAGTCAGGGTCTGTTACCGGACACGAAGCGCTCTGCGAGTTCTTCTCCTTCTCTCGGAGGAAACAGTTGAGTCCCTGGACGACCTCTCTTTATTCAAGGAGAGCCTTGAAGACCTTTCAAAAAACGCTGTAAAGAAGAAAACTACTTTTAGAGCCAGCGCAGGAACAAAAGAGGAGGAAGGCACGAAAAGAGAGTTCACAAAGACAGAGGTAGAGGGGAGAACAGGAGCGCTGGTAAAAGAAACCCTCGACTTAGAGGTAGATCTGGATCAGCCGGACGTAGTGTTCTACACGTTCATCAACAAAGAGAACAAAGGCTTCTTCGGAATAAGTCTGTCAAAGACCAGGCTGGACAAGAGAGAATACAAGGTCTTCAACAGCAGAACCTCTCTGAAAGGAACAACCGCCTACGCACTTCTGAAAGAAGGAGGTTATGAAAGAGGAGAAGTCGTAGTTGACCCTTTCGCCAGGGACGGCACCGTACCTATAGAGGGCGCGGTTTACAATAAGAAAAAACCTACGGGCAGAAATCGAAGAGGCGACTACTCTCTCAAACACCTCTCTTTTTTCAACGACTGGAAGGAGGTCTTCGACAAAGAGGATAGGAAAGAAGAAAAAATGGAGAAGAAAATTAACAACAGTACTGATAAGAAAATATACTGCTTTGATAAAGAGTTCAACCACGTGCGGATGAGCGAGAAGAACGCCAAGATCGAAGGAGTCAACGACATGATTAAGATCTCTCGGAACAGCATAGACTGGCTTGACGTAGAGTTTCGCAAGGGAGAAGTAGACCTCGTCGCCACACAGCCACCGGTGACTTCAAAGAACAGTTCTGACAAAGAAGTCCGGAGGAAACAGCAGGAGTTGTTCTACCAAAGCGAATACGTTTTGAAGCAAGGAGGTCGCCTCGCACTCCTTACAACAAAGTTTGAGGAGTTTGAAGAGTTCCGAAAGAAGTACAACTTCTCTGTTGAGCAGAAGAAAAAGATAATGATGGGGAAGCGAGAATCAAATATAGTAGTTTATAAATCTATAAAAGAGAATGATAAAAAGAAAAATAGTAACTTATAAAAATCTGTAAACTATAAAGACCATTAAACTGAATGTAAAAGAAGAGACTGTTCCGAACGAAAACTACGAGGTGGTTTTTTTGGGATGTGACCTGTGTGGAGAAGAACCAGTAACTCACAACGCAAAGATAGAAGGAGTATGGATGACGACCTGCTCCGACTGCAAAGAACACGGAGATAGGACAAAGAAGATACAGACCGGCAAGGAGAAAAAGAAGAAGAGAACTAAGAACAGAAAAAAGAGCAGAAGCAGAAGAAAACACTCAGGGGATGAAGAGCAGAAAAAAGAGAGAAGAATAACGCCCGACTACTCCTCTGTTATAAAGAAAGCAAGGGAGAGCAGAGACCTCGATCAGGAGGAGGCAGCGAAGAAGATTTCTATAAAGAGAAGTCTCTTTCACAACATAGAGTCCGGGAGCAAAAAACCCTCTTTCGAGACAGCGGAGAAGATAGAGCGGTTTTTTGACATAGAACTTGTAGAGAAGAAGAAACAAGGTAAGGAGTTGTTGGAAGAGGAGACCTCTTCTTCAGAAGAAGAGAGTGGTTCAGACACTCTTACAATAGGGGATATGATGAAGTAGAGAGACGGCTAAGAAAGAATAAATCTGTCATAGAAGTTTTAGTTGTTTTCAACGTCTTCACTTCGGCTTCGTTTTTCTTTGTAACCCCGATACATCTCTTGAAGACCTCCTTTATCCGTGAAACCCCCTCTCTTTACATTCTTGCTGAATGCTATAAACGGGGTGGTGTTAACTTTGTAGTACCTCTCGAGGCTCTCTATCGTGTTTGACTCAAGGTTTACGTCGAAAGAGTAGATGTTGATATCGCTGTACTTGTTGTTCAGCCAGTTGAGGATGTATCCTTGTTTCTCACAACTGGGACACTCCTCTTCTTTATTGGAGTAGAAGAAAAGCACGGTTGTCTTGTTCGAAGGACAATTTTCATCTTTGTTCAATTTCTTTAAGAAAATCCAGTGCCTTGCTTCCAGGAGCGAATAGTACCTCTTCAATTTCAGAACTTCTTCATCGTTCTTCCCCGCCACTTCTTCCATGTGAGAGAGTTTGTTGCTTATCTTGTAAACTTCTTCTGTCAGAGGAGTTATGTTGACGAATTCGCACGGTCTGTCTTGGATGAGAAGGTACTGGGTCTCCGCGTCCAAAGTTTTTATCTTCAACTCTCTCTGCAGTTCCGAAATCTTTTCGACTTTTTCTGAAGTAATTTGGTTCCCTACAACTATCCCGCCTGCGAAGACCAGAGTTGTAAGTACCAGTACGAACAGATATTTCTTCCAGGCAAATTTCTTTCTTTCCATATATACCAGTTAATTATTCATTTTTTCACATCTTTTATACCTTGCTTTTATGCCCCCACTTTGTCTTCTCTCCTCTTACCTTCTTGTACCCTGCTGCGAGCCACCAGAATCCGAAGAGAATCCAGTAGAGGAAGAAGAAGCAGATGTACGAAGAGACTATACTCTTCTTCTCCTCTCCCATCCTCTTTGCCAGGTATATAATCAACACGCCTATAACGGTAGCGATAACGGAGAGTATGAAGACCGGCTTTGTATTTATAAAAAACGCGTCAAACCGGAGATTTATAACGTTCCACAGGTCGAACTCAATAGCTATCCACCTTGATATCCTTCTGAACCACTCCACCCCGGTTTTGATAAAAAAGTAGAACATGCTCAAGATTATTAGAATTATTGAGAGAAAAGAACCGGGTAGGATGAACAAGCCGAGGTTTCCGTGCTTTGGGGAGAACAACTCTTTGTAGTCCAGCACGTTGGATAAGAAACCCTTATACCACCTGACTCTCTGATTGTAAAGCCCTTTAAAAGTAGGAGGTCCATGAGTATATACGTACGCGTCGGTAGAGTTCTCGATAACGTAGTCTTCCGACTGTATCCGGAGAGCCATCTCTATATCCTCGGTCATGTAAGCCTCTCTATACAGCCCGTGACTATTAAAAAACTCTCTTCTGTAGATGGTGAAAGGCCCTGGAGTGACGTGTTGGCTCCCCAGGTCGGTAAAAACTTTTCTCAAGAATATCCCAATTAGAAACTCCACGTACTGTACCTTCCTGAGGATTCCTTTTGGCTTCTCTATCTTCATGCTGGGAGTTACTGCCATAACCTCTTTCTTGTAGAACCTGGAGATTATCTTTTTAAGAGAGTCCTCTGCCACTACTGAGTCGGCGTCTAACGCTCCTACGAATTCAGAGTCTGTCCTCTTCAAAGCGTAGTTTAGTGCGGTGTGTTTGCCACCGTTCTCCTTTGTAAAGACAGTTACTCCTTCTGATTCGAACTTCTTTGCTTCCGCCAGAGTGTTGTCTTCGCTTCCGTCGTCCACTACTACTATGTTAAGTTCTCTTTCAGGATAATCAAGATTGAGGAGGGACTCTACGGTTCTCGAAATAGTTCCTTCTTCATTGTACGCAGGCACGATAACGCTCACAGAAGGAAACTCTCCTTCCTTGTAGTTGGAGCTCTTGATGGTATCACGGTTCTCGAAAAGTGTTATTAAGAAGAGGAAATAACTGTAGATTCCAAAGTAGGTGATTGCGTATATTAGGACGTCTCCGACCGTTATGTTGACTGCCATCTTTTTCTTATATTTTCTTATATACTTCTTTTATTTGATGATTAGATCTTTATGAAACTATTCTACACTTTTAACAGTTTCGATTGTTCGCTGAGACGTTCTTGACAGGCTCTACTGCTGGTTCAGGACGAAGACAGCGTGTACTCCCAGAGTTCTACCCCGCCGATCTCCTTTATTTTTTCAAAGCTGTTGCTGTTCTCCAACAAGAATAATAGTCCTTCCTCTCTCTGCCAGACCAGCCCGTTCTTCATCTCCTCTGTTATCAAGAAATACTTTATGTCTTTCTCTTTCAGAATATCCTCTACCTGGTTCATCCTCCTCGCAGAGAAAATACGTTCAGCGTAGGACTCAACTTCTCTCCTTCTGCTCCTGCTCATCTTGGAATACTGGGGGAGGAGTACCCTTTTTTCAGATAACAGAGCTATGTAGTTGGTGTACTTAAGAGCAGATACCACGACTCCGTCTTCTTTCTCCTTCAGAAAATCCCCCACCCCTGCAAAGTCGGAACCCGGCTCGTGTCCAGATATCTTCTTCTCAAAACTTATGCCTCCGAAGAGAAGAGTACAGATTATTAGGAGAGTTGCAGACTTAATTATCCACGACTGCTTTTCACCTCCACCTCCGCTTTTTAGATAGACGTATCGAAGACCCTCCGCTGCGTAGAAACTTGCAGTTATCCCCAGAAGGGGTATCAGGACTTCTGTAAAAAGAGAGCCTGCTACCAGCAGGAGGAAAAGAGAGTTCGTCACGACTTTCTTCTTCTTCTCTGCAGACCATCTTGACAGCAGACCGATGACCGCGGATAGGAAGAGAGCCAGAGACACTCCTCTAAGAGCGCCGAGTTCTGAGAAGAAAAGAGTCTTTGTATGGAGGTTTATGCTGTTCTCCAGAAACAAGGAGTTTCTGAAAACCGTGATGGTTACGAAAGAGGCAACTGCGGTCAGGACGAGGAGTATCAGTGCGTCTTCCACTTTTTTCTTGTCAGCGAAATTCGTTATTAGAACCGCAACTGCAGAAGCCCCGGCGAGCACCGGGCTGAACAGCCCTCCGAGAGAGAACAAGACCGAGCCGAGGTACTTGTGCTTCTCCAAGAGCCACAACCCGGAGGTTAGGAAGGCGAGTGCGAAGCCGTACGAACTCAGAGAGGTGTACATCTTTATGAATATAGGGGAGAAGGCGAATATTATCGAGGTGAGAAGCGCGTACTCTCTCTTTCTGGAGTACAGAAGCAGGTAGAGGAAAGAGATTGTAAGCAGACCTGCTGTTAGAGGCAGGAACTTGCTCCAGTTTTTGAAGAGTTTTACAACCCCGGCAGTCAGTGACTTCTTGAACCTCCCGCCGACACCACGATCGGACATCTCTCCTTCTAATTTATAACTCCCCGCTTCTCTCTGGGTGTAGAAGTCTCTGCTGTCATAGAACTGGGTGGTGCCGGAGGCTATTCTCAGGAGAGGAGCGGTTATTAAGAGAATGCCTGTTGTGATAAGAAGAATTATCAAGCCTGCGTGTTTGTCGAGAAGAAACTCGTGCCACTTCTTTCTCTTCCCGCCTACAGAGTCTTCTTTTTTACTACTCTTTGAACTCTTTACATTCCTCCTCTCTGTTCTTCCTTCTATCTCTTCTCTCTCCGCGTCTCCTCTCTTTCTTTTATTTTTATCCATTTTTATCCTTTACCATTCTACATCCTCTATCACTTTCTTCTCAACTCTTGTTCACTCTTTAATCCTTCTCTTTTTTTACCTTGCAAGTTATTGAGTAGATGCTGACCTCTCCCGTGAGTTGTTTCTGAAAACACTCCTCTTCTAAATACTCTGGCTTTTCTACGGAGTACTGCTCTTCTGCCAGTCTTGAAAGGTAGAAGTAGTCTACGTTGTACTTCTCTGCGATGCTCAACGCCTCTATCTTGAACCTCGAAGTATACATCTTTTCTATCTCTGAAAAAGTCTTGTCAGGTCTCTCTTGTGAGAGAAAGTTCTCGGTCATCACCACTTCTCTCTCACCGGCTTCTTCTATAAAAAACCCTTCCTTAGGCGTTGCCAGTATTGTTGAGTTTTCAGGACTGAACTCTTCTATCCACTCCACAGCAAGAACCTCCTCTTCAGAAGGGCTGTTCTCCTCGAGCGATTTATACGCGCGGTTCATTCCTGGCAGAACAGAGGTAAGGACGAACAGGACAGCTATCACTAAAGTAAGCGCTCCTCTGTAACTGGAGAACCTGGTTTTTGAAAGGTAGGAGTATACCACTTTCAGCCCGTGGCTTGCCAGCACTATCACCGCGGAGGTTATGAAGAACACCCCCGTCCTCAGAGGGAGAAGTTTCAGCCAGGTTATCAAGACAGAAGAGAGGAGGAATGAGAATACCAGGAAGCAACTCTTCTTCTTTTTTTCAAACAGTGTGTGGTAGGCGGCGGTTATTCCTAAAATTAAAGGTATGAAGCCCAGAGCGTATATCAGAGAGGCTATTGTAAGGTTTGCGAAGTAGTCTGCGAGGAGTTGAGAAGGTGTGTTCTTCCAAAAAACCCACAGCCCGTGTTTGAGCAGAGCGGTCTTGTAAATAATCAAGTAGTACCACAGCCCGAGGAAAAGAGAGAATATTATGGTCGAGAGAAGGTTCTTTTCAGGACGCGCACCTTCCACTCTGAGGAGGAGGGAGTAGAGAAGCAGACCTCCTATAAGGACGAAACTCATCGGAGAGAGCAGGATTATGAATACGGTAGTGACCAGAGCAGAAACGAAGTTGTTCCCGAAGTCTGTGTAGAGGTAGACGGCCAGTAAGAATAAAGGAAGAAGGAGGGTTTCGACCTCTGCGCTGTTTACGAACCCGCCTATTATGGACGGGGCGAACGAGGCGAACAGAGCCGTAGCGAAACTGATAACTCTGCTCTTAGTAATCTTAAGACTGAGGAGGTAAGTCAGGGGTATCACTGCGGAGAGAAAAACGGAAGGAACAGTCTTAAGTATAAAGACAGGGTTTTTTAACAGCGAGAGACCTGCCAAGATGTAGTAGTAGACAGGCGAGAAGTAGCGAGTTCTTAGGGATTTGGTAAGAGGGATGCCTGTCTTTGCTATGTGTTTTATCTGTGAAAGCGCGTAGTACGATTCATAACTAATAGACTCTGTGCTGAAAGCTACTGTGAGTTTGAAGATTATGAATACTCCTGTGGCGACGGCCACTCCTACTCCCGCCCAGTGTTCTTTCAGAAAATCTTTTACTTTATCAGACTCCATAGTTGTTTAAAAAACACTCTCTTTTTAAAAATTTATTGAGTCAGAAGAAAGAAAGAGTTGTAGGAGTAAAAAGATTAGGGAAGAATAAAACATGTTGAAAAATAAAAAGTTTCGAGTGTCCTGATCCTGCGCGGCTGAAACCGGGCGGGAGTCTTAACTCTCTATCTTGGGCTTCTCCATGCCCTCCCAGGCAAGTTCGAACATCTCTTCGAGCGCTTGGCTGAAGAAAGGAGTGTTTATCCAGAGAGCCACGTCGTAAGACGGGTGGACTTCTGAGTCGTCCATCATCATGAATAAGAGTTCTTCTCCGTCTACTACGCAGAACCTCGCTCGTGTATCGGCATCTCTTATCTCTGCGATGCCTTCAAGGTCTTTGATTGCGGGCTCCGCTTCTTCGCTGAGAGGAGCAGCCACTCTTATCTTTACACCTCTCTCTTCTATCTTCTTGAGTACTGGTTTAAGCGCGTCTACTTTTCTTGTAAGACCCTCGGTAGTAGTCATTATTGTCACGGTCTCTTCCGCCCCTTTGATCATCGTCTCCAACTGGTTGTACAGGTTGTGCCTTCCTTTCAGCGAGCCGGAGAGATCTGTGGGATCGACCATTTCGATGCCATCACTGTGCAGGTCTTTCAGTTCGTCCAGGACCTCGGTATCTTTCAGTTCGTCTAACTTCTGCATTGCCTTGTTTGCGTCCTTCTGAAAGTTCTTCTTTACCCTTTCGACTACTTCTTCAGGTGAGACAGCTATGTATTTTATGGGCTTGCCTACTTTTCTGACTATGAATCCTTTCTTCTCTAAACTTTCGAGAATGTCATAACTTCTGCTTCTCGGAACGTTTGAGATGTCCGAGAGTTCTCCTGCTGTTGAGACTCCTCGTGAGAGAAGTGCTGTCCATATCTTGACCTCATACAAGTTGAGATCGAAATACCTTCTTAACTTTGCCAAAAACTCTTCTTCTACTATCATGTTTCTCTTCTACCCCCGTTTTTTGGGTGACCTTTAATGGTCTTTCACCCCTTTTTTCTCTTTTTACTTCTGTAAATAACTCCTTCTTTATATATGTTACTATTTTTTGGTTGGGTTTTTTGGTTAAACTCTTGAGTTCTGAACTCTTTGATTCTTTCCGCAGTTAATTTAATTTCATTCTTGAGACATCTTGAGGAAATATATCTCCTCCTCTCCTACGCTCTGTTTTTTCTCTATCAGGTCGCCTGCGAACTCTTGAAACCACTTTCTTCTTTCATCCTCTATTCTTCTCTTCCCGCTTATACTCTTTTTCGGAAAACTGACTACGAGCCACTCGCACCTGTCTTTCAAAACCGACACTATTTTTTTTGTCACTCCTCTCTTCTGTGCCTCCAGCGTGTCGAAGAGTTTTAGGGTGAGGCAGACATCTGGGTTGAACTCCTTGGCAACCTCCTCGAGTTTTTCAATCTCTTCTACCAGGTCCACTCTCTCTACACTTCCTTCTATGCCTTGTTTATTGAAGAGTTTTTTTAAGAAAGAGGCGTCTTTCGAGGAGAAGGTCAATGCAAGGTATTCTGGACTGCACCCCATCTTTTTGTAACTAACTGGGTTGAGGCCACACCCCAGGTCCATTATCTTCTGAGGCTCTCCTGTGATGGAGAATATTTTTTTGTAGAAGTACTTGTAGAAGGGAACTCTCTCCTTGGTGGATCTGTGGCTTTTCAATAGACCTTCATAGTTCTCTTCTTCCAGATACTTTTCTCTCTTCTTGTACTTGTTCAGAATGAAGACCCCGTATATCTCTCTTAACTTCTTTCTGCAGTACTTTAAGACTTTTCTGTACTCTTTGCACCTCTGGAATTCTGACGGAGCCACCTCTTCTACTTTTCTCAACACCTCCTCGTGCTCTTCGAGAAACTCCTCTATGAATTTTATAACTCTGTCTTTGTCGAGTGTTTTCAGACTTGACTTTTCTAAAACGTCTTCTGCGATTCTTTCTTTGAACTCGGCTCTTTCTCCCATCTATCTTTTCCTCTACTCCTCTTTACACTACTTTTTTTGTTCTTCTTTATCTCTCTGTCCGGTGGCTACCACCTGTCGACGCTTATGACTCCGCCGAGACCGTCGACTCTTCTCTCTGCGTCTTTCGTGCTTATCAGCACCACCTCTCCCCCTTTCTCTTCGACCTCTCTCATGATCTCTTCTACTCTTTGGAACCCGCTTGCCTCTTCTCTTTTTCTCTTCAGGAACGACTCGCTCACAACAAGTCTCTCTGTTCTGCCCCGCTCTGCGCTCTTCTCTGCTTCTTCGACTCCGTAGGAAGCTTTGTCTTCTCTGAGACTCTTAAGCATATCCTCTACTACTCTGAGTTCTTTTCTCTCCCTTGCGTTCTTCAACGATTTCTCCAACTCAGGTCGTTTCATAACTTCTCTGAGGCCCTCTTCTCCTACTCTGTTGCACTTTGCTTTTATCAGAACTTTCTTTGTTTCGGAATCCAGTTCTTCCTCGAGGTATTCGTTCCAGAAACCAGGACTTGCAACAACCACGTTTTCGTAGTCTCTCTCCAGATATTTTTTGATACTCTCACTTATTCTTTTAAAGAAGTTCTCTCCTTCTACGTCTCTTCTTTTCTTCTTTACGTCGCCTTTTATTCGACTCAGGACCTCGCATCCTCTCCTTCCTATCTTTCCAAAGACAGCCTCTTCTCTGTTGAAGACAACTATTAGGGTTCTGTTCTTCGCTCTGCTCTCCTCCAGTTTCTTCACTTCGTACCCGTGCCACTTCTCCTTTACGACCTTTATCTCTCCTCTCTCTTTTAGGGTTATTGACTGGTAGTTCCCTCTTGGAAACTCTTCAGGACCGCTTTCTATTTTCCCGTTTATCCTCAACTTCTTGCCTTCGAACTCTGCTTTTTCCACGCGGAGTCTGACTCTTCCTTTCTTCCTGGCGGTCTTATCTTTGCCCGTACCTACTTTTACCTTCCTCTCCGCAGTCCCTTCTACAACGTCTCCTTCTCTTATTACTTCTGACAGGAGCCACAGGTCTTCCGGCGTCTCCGCTTCCACTCTGATCTCTCCTCTCTTAAGGTCTTTATGTTTTATTTTCATACATGTTCCTCGTACTAAGTTTTTTTATCTATATCTTTGATATTCTTTAAAACTCTTCTTCTACGAACTTCTTTAATTCTGTATTTTCTTTAATTCTTTATAATACTTGTTAAAAACCTATAATACTTGTGATATTAATTGATTGTGTTTGTTCGGCTTGTTTTTCGATAGGAGATGTTTGTGTTACTATACTTTAATAGTTAATAACCGAAAAATTTATAAATGAAGGGTTGTTACTTAATAAAAACAAATATCAAAATATTAATGGAGATGATAAAAAATGGTTAGTTTGTTTAAAAAATTTTTTGGAAGTGAAGAAGAAAATAAAGAAGAAACGTTGTTAGAAGAGAGAGTAAAAGGAATTGAAAGTTCCTCTATAGCTTACGAAATGGGAAAGGACTTAGATTATGAAGAATTTGAAAAAGTTTCAGAATCACTCGCAAAAAAAATAGCAGAAGATCCAGCGGAGAGTTACAGAGCTGGAGAGGAGTGGGAGTATAAAAA
>CAYSOY010000016.1:0-19000 GCA_964432865.1 uncultured Methanosarcinales archaeon | reverse complement strand
GGACGTCCACTCCTGGTGTTGAGTGAGGAAAGTGAGCGCACGCAGGGCGAAGACGCCCAGTCGATGAACATCACGGCCGGGAGAGCCGTCGCAGACACGCTCCGCACCACGCTCGGTCCTAAGGGTATGGACAAGATGCTTGTGAACTCTTTCGGCGACACCACCGTGACCAACGACGGAGTCACTATTCTAAGAGAGATGAACATAGAACATCCGAGTGCAAAGATAATTGCAGAAGTCGCGGAGACGCAGGACGAAGAAGTCGGAGATGGAACCACCACTGCCGTCGTGCTGGCAGGAGAACTCTTGAAAAAAGCAGAGGAGTTGCTGGAGCAAAATATCCACCCCTCGACCCTCGCAAAAGGCTACCGCCTCGCTTCGGAGAAAGCAGTTGAAACTTTGAAGAAACTTTCTAAAAAAGTCTCATCCGAAGACAAGAGCACACTCATAAAGATAGCTGAAACAGCAATGACTGGGAAAGGGGCTGAGAACTCCAAGAAAAGACTGGCTGAACTGGTAGTGGAGAGCGTAGATAAGGTCTCCGGCAAAGAAGAGAGTTTAAACCCTGACAACATAAAGATTAAGAAAAGCGTAGGTGGGAGCATAGAGAAGACCGAAGTTATAGACGGGCTGATACTCGGGAAAGAAGTAGTTCATCCAAGCATGCCCAAAAAGAAAGAAGACTGTAGAATCGTACTTATCAACGACCCGCTGGAGATAAGAACTCCTGAAACCAAAGGAGACGTCTCTATAAGCAGTTCAGACGAACTCAAGAACTTCCTCGATATGGAAGACGAGATGATGAAAGACCTTGTACAGAAAATACTTGATAGAGACATCGATGTTGTCATAACACAGAAAGGGATAGACGAAGCGGCACAGCACCACCTCTCAAAGAACGGCGTCTCAGCTGTGAGAAGAGTGAGCAAGTCGGACATGGAGAAACTGTCGAGAGTCACGCAGGGAAGAATAATCAACGACGTGGAAGAGATCGAGGAGTCCGACATAGGCAGAGCAGACGCTGTAGAAGAAAAAGTCATCGGTGAGAAAAGATCGGTCTTTGTAAAAGAGAAAGAAGCAGAAGCCGTGACTCTACTTGTTAGAGGAGGTACAGAGCAGGTCTTAGACGAGGTCGAAAGAAGTTTGGTCGACGCCCTGGGCGTTGTCTCCTCCGTCATCAAGACCGAAAAGGTTGTTCCGGGTGCGGCGAGCACGGAGATAGAACTTATGAAAGTTCTGAACGAATACTCAAAAACGCTTTCAGGAAGAGAGCAACTCGCTGTAAAAGCGTTCGCAGACTCTCTGGAGGTTATACCCAGAACTCTTTCTGAAAACGCAGGTCTGGACTCCATAGAAACTCTTACCTCGCTCAAGTCCGCACACAAAGAGGGTGACGGTCAGAGCATAGGAGTGGATGTTTTCTCAGGCGAACTCCTCGACTCGTGGGAGAAAGGTGTTTTAGAGCCTCTGCAGGTGAAGTCTCAAGCGGTCAACAGCGCGGTCGAAGCAACTATCCTTATTCTTAGAATAGATGATGTCATAGCAGCAGAGAGTCCTGAAAAAAACACCGGGCAGGCACAAAACATGCCAAACCCATACAATACCTGATACACTTAGATTATAATACACTTCTTAATACACTCAAATTAATACACTTAATACTTAAGTCTCAAATACATATAGATTTAGATAGATATACAGAATCAACACTATTCACAGAATCAACATTCTTCCAAACTCTCTTCGTAAATAGGATCTTTACACTCCTCTCCTTCTATCACAGGGAACACCTTCAACTTGGAAGAGCTCTTGGCAAGGTAGGATACCTCTCTGCTCAAAGACGCACCTTTACCCAAAGACGAATCTTTTAGAGAGAACTCGGACTTCATGTCAGAAGTCTCCACTACGAGATTTATCGACTCAATCTTCTTCTCAGAAGAACTCCTCATGTCCAACTTCACACCGTCATCTGTATAGCAGGCTTTCCTAACGTCTATATCCAAAGAACCGCAGTCAGCTCCCTCTTTTATACCGGCGCTCCAGTTCATAATCATACCCCCCAGTGCTACTGCAAAAGCCATGAGCAGAACAGTGGCTATGAGCGGTGACATCCCCTTTTTCCCTATCATATTAAAGAGAAATTAGAGTAATCTTTTAAATACTTTTCGGGCAGAAGTGTAGTTTTGCAGGGATTATCAGAACACCAGCATGGTAAGTTTTAAAAAAGGTCGGACTTTTTACCACTCTGCTGAGCCTCGAAACGGAAAAAAAGACGCTCTCAAAAGAGAGTTAAGGCTCGGGAGGAAAGAAAATGGCAAAGATAAAACTTAACATTGGAGAACCAAAGTCAGGAGAGACGACGACGCTTGAAATAGAAGATGAGATAAGCGAAAAACTCTACGGAAAAAAGATAGGAGAGAAGATAAAAGGAGAGCTCTTCGATAAAAAAGGTTACGAGTTTGAAATAACAGGCGGAAGCGATAACGCCGGATTCCCCATGAGGAGAGACGTTGATGGAAGACAGAGAAGAAAAATCCTCGCCACAAAAGGAACAGGGAATAGAGCCAACAAGAAAGGTATGCGTCTGAGAAAAACAGTTGCAGGAAACACCGTTTCTGAAGAGACCTCGCAGTTGAACCTGAAAGTTCTCAAAAGAGGAAAGAAGTCCTTAGACGAAGAAGGAGAGGAGAAGGAAGAGGAAGAGAGCAAAGACTCCGAAAAGAAGGAAGAATAAAGAAAAGAAAAACCAAGCCTTGTCGAAACTGCAAAAAACATTTAAATAAGTTACATTCTATTAACTTAAGAGAGACCATGGCTGACTTCCAAGAAGAAATATTAGAATTAATAAATACTGCTTTAGAAAGAGATTTCTCTCTGAACAAGATAGAGACCCCGCCGGAGAAATCCTTTGGAGACTACGCCTTCCCCTGCTTCTCACTAATGGACAAGTTCGACAACCCGCACGAAGCAGCCAAGAAAACAGCCGAGGTTATCAGACAGAAAGACAACCCTCTGATAAAAAAAGTATCAGTAAAAGGAGGGTATCTGAACTTCTTTCTGAATACAGAAGTTGCTGCGGAGAAGGTGCTAAAAGAACCAAGAGAAAAAGAAGGTTACGGCAGTGAAGAGAACCAAGACCAGACAGTCCTCATAGAATCACCTGGACCAAACACCAACAAACCGCTACACCTCGGACACCTAAGAAACATCGTTCTCAGCCAGTCTGTAAAAAGAATAAAAGAGTTCACCGGCAAAACCCCCGTGATAGTCAACATCGTCAACGACAGAGGGATACACATATGTAAGTCCATGCTTGCCTATAAGAGACTTGGAGGAGGAAAAACACCCGAGTCAGAAGGAAAAAAGCCTGACCACTTCGTCGGAGAATACTACGTCAAGTACTCCGAACTGGAAGAAGAAAACCCAGAAGTAGAAGAGGAGGTCAGAGAGATGCTGGTGAAGTGGGAAGAAGGAGACGAGAAGATCCGGCAGTTAGGAAGAAAGATGAACAACTGGGCTCTGGAAGGATTCAGGGAGAGTTACGAACGCATAAACTTCGAGGTAGAGAAAGAGTACTTCGAAAGCGAAACTTATGAGAAAGGAAAAGAGATCGTGCTCTCTAACGTTCCTAACGTCTTTGAGGAGAATAAAGAAGGAGCCGTGGTAATAGACTTGGAAGACGAAGGCCTTGGAGAGAAAGTGATCCTGAGACCCGACTCCACCTCACTCTACATAACCCAGGACTTATACCTGGCAAAGAAGAGATACGAAGACTTCTCCTTCGACAAGATGATATACGTCGTCGCCAACGAGCAGGACTACCACTTCAAAGTCCTGTTCAAAACACTGGAGAGACTCGGTTTTGAATTCGTAAAGGACTGCTTCCACCTCTCCTACGGTCTGGTAGAACTTCCAGAAGGGAGGATGAAGTCAAGAAAAGGAAAAGTAGTCGACATGGACGACCTCCTGGACGAATCAATACAACTCGCTGAAGACTCTGTAAAAGAGAAGCACAACTCTCTGGGGGAAGAGGAGGTTGAGAGAAGAGCTAAGAAAATCGGCTTGGGAGCAATAAGGTTCTTCTTCCTGAAGCACGGCGCGAAAAAGAACTTTCTGTACCAGCCGAGAAAAGCCCTCCGCTTAGAAGGAGACACGGGGCCTTACTGCCAGTACGCCTATACAAGAGCATCATCTATACTCAGAAAAGCTGAAGAGGAAGTCGATGGTGAAGAAAGAGATCTTAAACTGAACCCTCAGAAGATAAATTTCTCACTGCTCTCGGAAGAGAAAGAGAAAGAGGTCGTAAAGCAGATATCGATTTTTGAAAGAACTGTTGCAGAAGCAGATGAGAGACTTGACCCCTCTATAATAACCGACTACCTTCTGGAACTGGCAAAGAGGTTCACAGAGTTCTACCACGCCTGCCCTGTGCTGGAAGAAGACCAGGAACTCCGAAAAGCACGCCTCCTCCTGACCAAAAAGTCTGCCAAGACACTGAAGCAAGGCCTCGAACTCTTAGGCATAGACACGTTGGAAAAGATGTAGAGGAGGAGCAGAGAAAATATCTGTTCAAGACAAAAAGATTTAAAAAGACTGAAAGAAAAGATTAACAAGATTAAAAAGAGAAGAAAAGAGTGAGGGAGATCAGTGCCAAGTAAGAGAAAAAGAGGGCAGGTGTGGTCGATGGACCTTATAATAGCAGTACTGATATTCCTCATAGTAGCGGGGTTGTTCTACTCTCTCCTAAACATGAAGATGAAAGAGGGTAAAGGCAGTCTCCAAGCAGAATCCCAGACAATAGCATCCAAACTCCTCAAAGACAGGACGAGGAATTTGAAGATTACAGAGAAAAGAAATAAAATCAGCGAGGATAAACTGAAACAATTAACTGATGAAGACTACGAAAAACTGAAGAAAGACTTAGGAGTGAATAACGAGTTCTGTATCTTCTTCGAAAACCAGGACGGAGAGATTAAACCGATAAACAACAGCGAAAACGAAGAAGTCACTGGTATCGGCTCTGCCAGAGGCGATCTGAACTTGACAGAAGGCACTCCCTGCGGAGCAAAGACGTAGAAGAATAGGGTTATCTAAAGAAAAAGCACAGCAGTTCAGAGCAGCGGAAAAGAAGAACAGGGATAAGAGATAATGCTTATACGATTTTTAATAACAACGGTCATAATCTGGTCTATGTTTCTCGCAGGCTACTTCCTTGCAGGAATGAGCAGAGAAGAACTGGCAGAAGGGAAGAACTACTTCAAATTAATAAGCAGAGGAGCGATACTGGCTGTCGGCGTGACTGCTATCTACCACTACAACAAGTTTATCTCAGTCATAGCGGGGTTGTTCCTCCTGGGACTCTCGCTTTTCAACTACAGGTACAAAGAGGTATTAGGAGGTGTCTTCATAGGCCTCTCCTCCATACAACCCGCTCTTTTAGCCTTCAACTCCACGCTTATGATACTTTTCTGCCTTGCGGAGACATCACTCAACTACGAAGAAGAGAAGAGGTTCTACGCAGACTTTTTGAAAAACTCAGGGCTCATCACAGGAGCAGTACTGACCTTTTTTACAATAGAAGTTCTGAAAAAAGTTTAGAAAGAGAGCATGAAAATGGGAGTCTATGAAGAGAAGAAGACAGAGGACGGGAGCGTGACCTATTTCAACAAGGAGAAAGAAGAACACTGCCACTCGGTCTTCGGGGCGAAAGAAGAGGCGGTTAAGAAGTTTGTAGAGCCTTGCAGAGAGAAACTTCTCGAAGAGAAAATAGTTGTCTTCGACGTCTGCTTCGGCGTAGGATATAACTCCGTAGCGTTGATAGAAGAGGTTATGAAGATTAACAAAGATGCAGAGATAATAATCTACGCCTTCGAAAAGGACAGAGAGATAATATCCAAGGTTAAAGAAGTAAACCCTCCTTTCGAACACTACAGCCTCATAAAAAGACTGAGTTCCTCTGGTAGTGTAGAGGAAGGGAGTATTCTTATTAAACTGCTGATAGGCGGTGCCGAGGAAAGAATAGAGGAAGTTGAGGAGAACGCTGATGTGGTCTTCCTGGACCCTTTCAGCCCAAAGAACGAGCCGGTCTTATGGGAAGAGAACTTTCTTAAGAAACTGCACTCAAAAACAGAGAACGGCGGGGTGTTGACCACCTACAGTTGCGCTCGTAAGGTAAGAGACAACCTTAAAAAAGCAGGTTTTAAAGTAGAAGACGGGCCGAGAGTAAAGAGGAGAGGTCCAAGCACAATAGCTATAAAAGAGTAGGGGTTTTCCATTAAGGGCTAAGAATTTGTCCTTGTAGTGTAGTCTGGATAACACACAACCTTGCGGAGGTTGAGATCCCGGGTTCAAATCCCGGCAAGGACGTCCCCAACAAACCATTTATAATTCTACTAAAAAGTAATAAAAAAAGTAAACTTTATAAATAATGGTCTGTTTCAAAGAAATATGGATCAATACTTAGAAGAGCTTTACGATACTATAGAAGAGAACGAAGAACAATTGAGAGATAAGTATAAAGATGGTAAAAATGTATATGAAATAATAAAAGATGATTCTACTCAAGTATATTTTTTTAATAAGAATATAAAAAATAAAGTAGAAAAATTATATCTGGAAAAAGATGAAAACAACAACTTTTCAGAAGAGGTAAAAAATAACTTAGAATATTTTTTTAAACTTCGAGATAAAAAAATAGAACTGATAACAGGTTCCAGAGGCATATGTAATGAAATAGGCGTAGATTATTCTAATCCTTTGGAAAAAGATGATGATATAAAAAAAGTTAATGTTCTGGCATGCCTTTTTATGAAATCTGAACTTGAAGAAAAACTTGAATAAATATTAAAGAAGTGTTATTAACTTAGGTTTTCTCCTCCTTTTCAGAATCTCGTCTTTTCACTACCTGGTCACTTTCATCTGTTCTACTTCCTCTTTCAATTTCTTTGCTTCTTCGTTCTGCTCAAAGTGTTCCCGCACAGGATCGAGCAACTTATTAATGTAACCGGCAACAGCGTTTTTTAAGTCAAGGGGGTGTAGTCCTTCTCTGAAACTCGTGCACAGTTCTTCGTAACTCTCAAAGGTAATATTTCCTCCGTACTTCTCGTCTCTCTCAATTATTAGTTTATCAAACCTCTCGAAGATTATGTACTTGCAGTATTCGAGTATGGGGTTTTTCTCTACTTCCCCTCCAGGGCAGTAGGCTTGCTCTATCTTTCTTTCGACCTCTTCTTCAGAATCAGTCATGAAAATTGCTGTGTCCGGCTTTGATTTTGACATCTTCATAGCTGTGACCTCGTCTTTTTTATCATCCATCTCTGGAGGTTTTTGAAGCCCCATCAGCATGTGGTGGCTTACGATCACGGGTTTTTCATATCCGAGTTTGGGAGCTACTTCTCTTGCCATGACGTTGACTTTTCTCTGGTCCATTCCTAACTGGCAGATATCTGCGTCCAAGTAGAATATGTCCGCTGCCTGCATGCAAGGATATAGTATCTGTGATGCTTGGAGCGACTCTGATTCTGAACGCCCCATTATCTGGGAGCATCTGATTATCCTGTTCACCGTGTTGTTGATGGCTACTCTCATTACCAGACTCCAGTAATCTTGTTTTTTAGTGAGTTCCGAAGCCCAGACGAAGTCCACGTTATCCGTGTCGAGACCGCAGGCTTTCCATGTCTCTATCAAGTACTCGCCGGTAGTCTGTATCTTCTCCAGGTCTCCTCCGAGTTTTTTGTTGGCCCACGCGTGCCAATCAGCCACCAGCATCTTGAACTTGCATCCTGCTTCTATCATCTTGTTGATGTTTATTGCTCTGAGAAGACCTTGGGCTATGTGTATAGTTCCGCTGGGCTCGAAGCCGTCGTAGGCTACCAGGTCATCTTTTTCTGTAAGAAGTTCTTCTAACTCTTCCTCTGTAATTATCTCTTCTCCAACTTCTTCCACAAGGCGCTTTTTTTTCTCCAATTCCATTCTTTTTGTTGTTATTGAAGACGGTTCTATTTAAGTCTTTTCTTTCTCTGTTTTTCTTTGGAACGAGTAAATATTAAGTCGTAGAACTCTTCAAGAAAGTCTTGGTTTATGTTCTCCAGTTCCTCTTCAGCCAAGTATTCTACTTTCTCCATTATCTCTTTTTCTCTTGCCTCATCATCTACTTCTTTGTTGATAACTCTTTTTATTCGCTCTATGCCTTTGACTTTGCCAAAGCGTCTGTTTAGAAGTTTCAGAACTCTCTTGTCTATGAGGTCTATGTCTTCTCTTAAACTTCTGAGTTTTTCTCGGTTCTTCTCCTCCTCTTCGTCGCCTTTACTCATAATGCCTCTATAACGTGTGTAGAGAACGTGGTTTTAAAAGTTTTGAGTTGTAAAAGAGGGCGTAGACATATCTGTGCACACGACTGCGACAGAAATTATTTCATGCAGAAACGGCCTATCAGACTTTTCTCTGCACATATTCTTCCCTTTTTCTCCTTTTCTCCCTCTGAAGTTCTGCTCTTTTGTTTATAGTTCTGAAGGTCTTTAGCAGTTCTTTTGAAAGGACACTACCGACTCTCTTTGCATAATATCTCTTCTCCTCTGAGACAACTATCACAGAGGTGTTGTAGAGTTCTCGTAGACCTTTTTCTTTAGATATCTTCTCCAACACAACTCTTACTTCCTTTATTCCAAGGTTTCTTTCTTGCACGCGCTCAGTCATCACGTCGCACATTCTCTTTATCTTCTCTTTCTTGTGCTCTTCCAATCCAAGTTTATCCAGCCCAGTAATTATTAGTGCAGTCATAAGACCACCCCCTCAAAGCATAAGCAATACATCAAACCATATAAACTTTACATATATATTTATTAAAAAACATATATATTTGAAATATATTTCTTACGGACTCTTTTCTGGATCCACCAGGCACCCCCACTACTGACCTTGATTAATTCAGAAAAAGTAAGGAAAAGATTAAATAACAGAAAGTATTCATAAACACAGAGGTAGTATTGGTTAAAGTGGAAAGCAGAGTTTTCCAGCAAGGAGGGTCTATCCCTGAAAAAAACACCTGCGACGGAGAAGACAGAAATTAACCCGAACTATCTCTCAATTCAATCTATACCTCGTTGTCTTAGATAAAATAAGTAATTACAGGTAGGATTATACACCCCATTGCTTGGGTTCTCAGAACTTTTACCTCAGCAGGGATTATGCCGACAGCGGTGCTTGTGACAAGAATAAGCATCCCTAAACCTCCTGAAAGATAGAACACAAGGGCTGTTATGAAAATTATGACTGAACAGACAAGCAGTTTGTAATTGATAACTGAAATCATCTTGGAAAAAAACTTCCCCAGCCAGAGGGCGAGGAAGACAGAGACTCCGCCAGCGGTTAAACCCACCGCTAAGAAAAGCATAATATCTGACGCGCTGACGCCTCCCACGAGTTTCTGAATAGTGACTATGCTACCGTTCCTCGCCTTGTCTATTACAAAAAGAGTGGAGAGGGAGAGGACGAAATTGACAGTATTGATACTTCCTTGGAGTATCATGTAGCCGTGGTCTCTTAGATTCTTTACAACCTCCATGCTCATCACCGCAGCCGAAGCAGAGCCGAGACCAGGAAGCATCGCTGTGAGGAAACCGGAGAACTGACCTGAGACCAGTGCTTTCCACGCCCTGTCGCTGTCCAGTTTTATTCTGCTCTCAAACTTCTGTTCGGGATAACTATGCCTCTCCCTAAGACTTATTATCAGAGTAGAGATCCCAAACAGCCCGGACAGCATAGGGAACAAAGGATTTTCAAGACCTGGGAAGTTAAGAACCAAGTAGCCAAGCAGACCTGATAAGAGAAAGACGGTTAGAGCCCACCAACTCTTTCTATCTCTGATTATCATGAACAGAACCACTCCTATTAGAAAGTAGCCCATGAACCTGTCAAAAAAAGTGTATAAGTACCTTACTGCAAGGTTGAACAGGGGAAAAAGAGCGGTGCTAAGGACGAGTGCTCCTAAGCTTCCTACAAGAGTCAGTTTTAGAGCCATGTAACCAAACCCTTTTAACAAGTATCTATGGCCTGGCAAGACTCCAAGGACGGTGTCTGAACTGGGCGCTCCCAGAAATATACAAGGAATGCTGTCTAAAAATGTGTGGGTGATAGACATCGATATTATGAAAGTTCCCATCTGGATCAGAGAGAACCATCCTGCGAAGATATGCGCGGAGGATAGTAAGAGGAGGCTTACGAGATTTATGTGGATTCCTGGGATTAGGCCGGTGACTACCCCTGCGATGACCCCTAATGCTACAACCAGCAGTATTTTGAACATAAAGAGGAATTATCAAAAAGCGTTTATAACATATTCAACAGAATAATCGGAGAACTTCCGCTTGATTTTTTTCCTTGGTAGGAGGGAACCGTAGAACAAAAAAAGAGGGAGAAACTCATTTATTCTTTTCAATACCTGTTTTTAAAGATAACGGATTTTGGTTTCTCGTCTAAAAGCAAAGAAAAAACCGAAAGATTTATAAATAGATTACCGTTTCTTTTTATAAAATTATTGGATTTGTTAGTAATAAACAGCAGATTAGAAAAAGAGATGCTGAAAAAATAAAAGGGGGTTATATATGGATTTTGTGAAGAAATGTCCGGAATGCGGAGGAGTCAAACTTAAGTTAAACAAAGATAAAGGAGAAGTCATATGCAAAGACTGCGGTCTCGTGGTCGAGGAGGATCTGGTTGACTTCGACAAAGAGTGGCGTGAGTTCGACGAAGAAACAGCTTCAAAAAAGAGGAGAACAGGCTCTCCGATGTCCTACACCCAGTTCGACCAAGGATTAGGAACCAACGTGGGGGATAAGGGCGACGTGTACAGCCTAAGTTCGGGCAAAAGCAAGAACAAATTCTTTAGACTGAGGAAGTGGCAGAAAAGAATAAGTACCGCTATCGAAAGAAACCTGAAACTGGCACTCTCAGAACTGAAGAGAGTCTCCTCTTTCCTTAACCTGCCGAAAAGCGTCAGCGAGGAGGCATCCAGGATATACACCCTGGCGGTTCAGAAAGGACTCGTCCGGGGTAGAAGCATGGAATCAGTAGTAGCAGGTGCGGTATACGCTGCGTGCAGGAGGCACGACGTTCCCAGAACCCTTGACGAGCTGTCAGAGGCGTCAGAGATTGAGAAGAAAGAGGTAGGCAGGACGTACCGGTTTATCACAAGAGAGTTAGGTATAAAGATTCTTCCGAGCGACCCCGCAGACTACGTTCCTCGATTTGCATCTTCTTTGAACCTCTCACCCGAGGCTCAATCAAAGAGCGTCGAGATAATTGAACAGGCTCAAGAAGAAGAACTGACTTCTGGAAGAGGACCTACAGGCATAGCAGCAGCGGCTCTGTACGTAGCTGCTCTTATCAAAGGAGAGAAGAAGACTCAGAGAGAAGTGGCTGACGTGGCAGGAGTCACCGAGGTTACTATAAGAAACAGGTATAAGGAACTCTTGAAAGAACTCGGTCTTGAAGAAGAGGTTAAAAAGGTCAAAAATAAAGGGTAGTTAGGATATTTCGTCGAGGGGTTAACCAATCCAACATTACTCCGGGAAACTCAACTATCTCTATCCTTTTACCCCGCACAACAATTTATTCTTTCTCCAAGTTTTTTCAACTTTCTCTTAAGAAACCTGCTCTAAGTCTATGTTATTGAGGAGAGTATTCTGCTGTAACTCTTTTCGCTCAACTTCTCTTTGTACTCTTTTGCAAGTTTTCTTATCTTATTCTTGTCTATTGTTATCCCTCTGTCGGCAAGCAGTTGTCTTGTGCGGGTTCGGGTTACGTACTGGCAGAACTGAGTCACGTTCTTCGGCTTCTTCGTATAGAGACACCTTTCAAAGTCTATTATCACAGGATGTAAGTCTTTGTCGATTATTATGTGTTTGTATGGGTTGGTCATCTCCTGCTTGTTTATCCTGAGTTCATCCATGGTCCTGCATTGGTCAAAGACAGATTTCAATACCTGTATGACCTCTTTTCTGTCGTTCTCACGGTTTTTTAAAAATTCCTCTATAGTTTCTCCTTCCACAAACTCCATTACTAAGGCGTCGTCCTCCAACTCTATGAACTCTGGGCCGATACCTTCTTTGTTCAACTTCTTCAAAAACTCTGCCTCTTTCTTCAGAACCATCTCTGCTTGGCTGTCAGACCTCTTCTTTTTCACGGCAATCTTTCTGCCGTCTCTCTCAGTTGTATACACTACTCCTCTTTTCCCTTTCGACAGGTATTCCATCAGTACTGCCTTACGAATAGAGAGTTCTTTAAAAAATAACTGATTTTTTCAGAAAGATTTTTATTTAAGGAGATGTTTATAGGTTATTATTATAAGTATAGAGGATATAAAAATGGGAAAAGGAAGCAGTAACATCGCCACCAGAGACTCTGATGAACAGGAAGGTTTTGATGTAAAGGAAATAGCAGGCGTCCTTACAGAGTCCTTTCTGAACCTGGCTGAGTTGAAGGAAGTAACCAACAAAGAAGAGCAGAGAAGTATAGAAGAGATTATCTTGAGTTATCAGAATCCTTTTGTCTATAACTTTACAAAAAGAGATAATACAGGCGGGTATGGATATAGAGAAGAGGATTATGACTACAGTCAACTCTCAAAAAAGATCAAGAATGCAGAAGATGAGTTGGAGAGCATCCTGGATAAGAAATCTGAAGCCGAGGATGGTCTAAGAAGAGGGGGAAGAGATGAGGTTGAGAGAGATAAGATTGAATCAGAACTCAGAACAGTTCTTCTATTGAAAGAGGCTCAAATTTCCTGCCATAAGAATATCACTGTTGAATATCCCGAACTTGTGGAGACAATGCTGAGGTCAGAACTAAAATACGGAGTTGACTATGCCTTGTTGAATGATGAACACACTGCTTTTAAAAGAAGTATTCTGGAAAGATTGACTCAGAGAAAAAGTGTCCTTCTGGATAAGGAAGAAGAAAGTGAAAAGAAAAGTGTTGACAGACTCAAATATTTAACTGCGTATGGCATCCTCCTTAATCCTTGTATCTTAGGAAACACCTATGAAGAAGAGAATCCTTACTCAGAGAGAGATACAGAAACTCTGAAGGATGAGATGTTGAACATATACGAGGATAGTGAGAGACTCTCGGATAATGATCCGGCACCATTCCCTTTTGAAAAAGCGTACGTCGCCGGAGGTTTTTACCAACTTTCAAGAGTAGAGAGTGACTTTGGAAAGGAGAAGTTTTTGATAACTGAAGCAAAGAAACATATTGGGTTGACAGAGAACAGAGAGAATAGTGAGTTACGAGACAGGATTGGACTGACAAAGTATAAATGTGAGAGTGAGTTCAACATAGTTGAGTTGAAGAATGCTCTAAGAAATATAAGTTTCTGACCTCATATTGGAATCAAAAGTATGTTCTTTAAAATATTTCATAGACGTACAGTTTCTCGAAGAAGTGTGCCTCCGTCACTAATTTTTTAAAGTGCATTCCTTCTTCTTTTATAGTTTGGTTTATTAGTTCTTTGTTGCTTAGCGAACTGAATAGGAGTAGTATTTTTCCGTTATCTTTCAGGTGTTTTTTGACTTGGCGCAGGAACTTCGTTATCAACTCGTGTCCTTTCTCTCCACCGCACAAAGCAGTTTTGTTTCCGTCGCTGAGTTCTTTCTTCTTGGATTCTGGGAGGTACGGCGGGTTGAATATTATTAGGTCGAACTTCTTGTTTACCTTTTCAAAAAGGTTTGATTTCAGAACTTTTAGATTATTCAAGTCTCTCTTTTCAGATTCTTCTTTTACGTGCTCCACCGCTTCTTCGCTTATGTCTACTGCTAAGACTTCTTCTGCAACTTCCGCTGCGGTCAGTGCTTGGATGCCCGACCCTGTTCCTATGTCCAGCACGGTCTTTTCTTCGGCGTACTCTTTAACAAACTGGTTCAGGAGTTCAGAGTCTTCTCTTGGCTGGTAGACCATGACTGGTTAGGAGTCCTTGTCTCCTTTTTTCAGCAGGGCTGTTATTCCAGCGCTTATCGCCGCGGCCGCTCCTGCTGCGATTACTGCTGCCTTTTTCGGATTTTCTTCTATGTAGCCGTTTACTTTTGTCTTTACTTCTTTGAAGTTTTTCTCTGCTTTTTTCAGGTTCTCTTTTGCTTTCTTCTTCATCTTTTCTGCTTCTTCCTTGGCTTTTTTCTTGGCTTCTTTGGTTTTTGAACTCTTTTTTTCGGACATTCTATACCACCTCTGGTCACTTTTTTTATTATATTTTTTTCTTTTTAAAACTTTTTACATATTTTTATATTATACTTCTTAGTCTTTTAGGAATGTCTCGTCTGCTTTCTTCATGTATTCTTTGACTCGCTTAATGATTGATTTCAGGTAGTAGTCCTCAATTTTTTCTTGGAATATGAATTCGAAGTTGGCTTTTTCGTGTATTCGGTATTTGTTTTTTATTTTCTCCACTAAGAAGGTATCTCTTAGTCTGAGCAGTTGTCTTCTTATGTTGGACGGGGCTACTCCTAATATTTTCAGGCCTTCGTCTTTTCTTTTCTCTATTACGAGTTGTTCGACTTCTTTGCTGGTCAGAGGCCCTTCTGCTTCCAGTATTACCTGCAGTATGTCTACTACGACATCTCTTGAGTCTCCTGGTTGGAGCAGGCCCATACTGAGACAGATTTTTCTCACGAGTTCTCTTCTTTCTTTCTTTCCTTCTGGCTTCTCTTTTGGTCTTTCGTACTTCCTGAGCGTTATCTCAGCCAGAGGGGTATCAACTGATTTTTCAGCCAAAAAATCACCCTTTAAAATTTTTAATCGATGACCATGATTTATATAGTTTTCGCTTATTTTATTTTTTATAAGCGGAAACTCCAGAACGCAAGTGAAGTAAGTTTTCGCTTATTTTATTTTTTATAAGCGGAAACTCCAGAACGCAAGTGAAGTAAGTTTTCGCTTATTTTATTTTTTATAAGCGAAAAACTCTGAACGCAAGTAAAGTTGGTTTTCGCTTATATTTTTTTTTTGATAAGCGGAAGCCTCAGAACGTTAGTGAAGCTGGTTTTCGCTTATGTTTTTTTTGATAAGGAAAAATCCAAAACTTTAGTAGGAGAAGATTTTTTGTTCTAATTAAAAGGTTATATGAAAGTTCCCAGTGTGTTGGCAAGTATCTCGACGGCGAGGAAGTATAGAGCCAGCGCTACAAGTACGAATAGAGGTATAAACTTGACTCCATGCATTATTTTTCCTCTTCTTATAACCGAGATTATGCACGCCGAGAGCAAACTGGTTATGGTAAGCATCACGACTGAGAAGATTTTAAAATTGGATACTGCTGTCGGGTCAGAGACGAGTTGAACACTGAAGAAACTAATGTTACCGAGTTCGACTTTGTTGCCGATCTGTATAACGATATCCAGGAGTTGCGTTGCGAGGCCGAAGAGGAAAGGCGCGATTACTATAGCCGCAAACGTGATAAAAATAGCGTAAGTCATCACAGTAGCAGACATCTCTCTCTTCAATATCTTGTTCTCCTGGATGTTGCTGGAGATTTTACTGATGAGAGAAGCGAGTTCTCCGCCTGCCTCTCTTCCTTCTATCAGCAGACTGATGGATTTTTTCAGAATCTTGGAGTTGTACTTGTCAGAAAATTTGGTCAGGGCAGTGTTTAACTCTTCGCCTGTGATCGTGGATTTCGCCACCACCTCTACTTCTGAAGCCAGCACGCCGAACCTGGGCCGGACAGCCCTCCACAAAGCCCTGTCTAAAGGCATACCGGCGGAGATGTTTGCAGAGACCAGTTGGAGGAAGTCAGGAAGAACTTTCTCAACCTCTTTTGTTCTATTAAAAATCTTCAGGTCGAGGTAGAAAAAAAGAGATACTGATATTAGCAGCCAAAAGAAAGCAACACTGACTACAAATATCAAAAACAGGTCTAAGAGTTCAGGCAAGGCATTACGGAAGAAGAGAGATACAAAAACAAGGTATATTATTAAGAGCAAAGATATCAGAAAGGAAAAGATTTTGATATTCCTCTTGACTTTCCTCACGTTCACATCTGAGAAGCCTGCTTTGTAGAAGTATTCTCTCAGTTTCTGCTTGGAGAAGATAGACTTTTTTTCTCTCTTGAAGAGGTTCCTTGTTTTTTCCTTCAGACTCTTTTTTATTTCTTCTTTCTTCTCTTCTTTCTTCTCTTTTTCGATTTTCGAATACTCCTCTTCTATTATCTCCTCCTCTGAATCTTTACCTTGATTTTTTCCTTCCGCCGTATCCTCTTCTGAATTTTCTAAACTTCCAGGCGAAGGTACTTCCAACTCGCCACTGCTCTCTTCGTCGTCTTTTTCTTTACTGCTTCCTCTGCCAAACAACTTGTTCAAAAAGTTCATATCAATTCACGTTTATCGTATTATTTTTATCGTATTATTTCATTCTGTTTTTACACCTTTTTTCTGAAAGCGCTCTGGCTACATCCCAACAGGGGGTCTTGAGGATTTTATAACCACCAGGAACATGAACTGTACAAAACCTACTATGCCTGCTATAACCAAGTATACTATTAAATCGACATCGAATCCCAGAAAGGAAGAGAGGACTATAAGCATTATAGTTCCTAAACTCGGCACTATGACCGCTATCATCATATAAAACATGGCCAAAGGGTTCAGTTTTCTTCCGTACTCCTTCACAGATATCTGCTGTTCTCTCACTATCTGGTCGAAAACGTTATCCAGGGATTCTACCACGTCCGAACCGGTCTTCAAACTGTTCAGAATCTGCCAGAATAACTTCCTGAGTTTTGGACTCGGCGAGAGCTGTATTGCTTCGTTCAACGCGTCTTCCATAGAGGTTCCGAAGTCTACCTTGTCCACGACTTCCCTGAAGTACTTGCCGATTTTGGGGTAGTGATTCGACAGGTTTTTAAAAACGTCGTAGAGTGGGACACCGGATTCAAGTTCTATGATGAGGAACCGCCCTGCAAAGACAATCTCCTGGTTTATCCCTCTCTTCAGTTTCAATATCCTGTTATCAACGTATTTCATGACGTACCAGTAGATTAAAGGAAAGAATATGAAGAAAAGAAGAAACGTCTTTAAAGACTTGGTAAAAGCGAATACGAACAGACAGGTTCCAAGTGAGAAAAAGATAGATAGAAAAATAGTTCTCTTTACATAGTAAGCAGGAGATTCTTCCATCCTTGCCTGCCTCAGTTTCAGTTCAAGCCCTGGTATCTTGTTAGCTATCCTCTTGTAGACTCCTTCAAACAACTCTTATTCACCTCTGACTTCCAACAACTGCCTGCATTCTCAAAAAACACAGTTCAGCGTCTCCGACAAACTTGGTTCTCGTAAAACCGCTCTTGATTAAAAACAGTCATCCTTCATCCTTGAAAGGGCTTGTTCTCATCCACGTACTCCATCAGATTCTCCTTGTTCGTATAGTACTCGGCAATTATCCTCCCTACTGAGTCAACGTCGACTATGTCCTGCTCTTGCAGGTACTCAAGAACTCTCTGCTTCTCCTTTATCTCATCTCTCAACTCTTCTTCTTCATACCCGGTGTACCTGCTCAGGGTTTTGAAAAAGGATTTTGATTCGTTCTTCTTAACAAGTTTATCTTTCTTGCTGTCGTACTGCATAAGCACATTCGTCTCCGGCCCAGGCAGGACTTCTGATATCTGGAAGGTCCTTCTAACACCTGTTCTTCTATTCCGAAACTGAACAATTATAAGACCTATCGCAGGCACCATTATCTCAGGAACGTCTACCTCTTTATAGTCTCTTCCGTGTTGTTTGCGTGGAAGGTAGCGTATACAGAGTGGCCGGTGTGGATAGCTTCAAACAGTGTTTCTGCCTCTTCCTTCCTACGCACTTCGCCTACAAGTACTCTGTCAGGTCTCATTCTTAAACTGTTCACCAGAAGATCCTCCATCGTCACCTCTCCTTTACCCTCGGCATTCGGCAGACGAGTGTTCAGAGGAACCCAATGGAGAAAACTGGGGAGTTGGACCTCCCGCGTATCCTCTATAGAGATTATTCTTTGGTTTGGTGGGAAGAAGTTTGAAAACGCGTTCAAGGTGCTGGTCTTTCCAGAAGCCGTGCCTCCTGAGATGATAGTTGACATCTCGTAATGTATCGCCATCCACGCCCACGCCGCTGCTTCGGGAGAGATGGTGTTGGTGTTGAGAAGGCGGGTTATAGTCCAAGGCTCCTTGGCAAACTTCCTTATGGTTATTGTATTCCCTGATGTAGAAATAGGGTTGAGTGTGGCGTTTACCCTGTCCCCTTCTTCAAGGTGGGCGTCAAGAAGCGGATCCAGCACGGATATCTGTCTTCCGATGTTCCTCCCGATCAGACTGGCGTAGTGCTTTATCTCAGTCTCGTCTTTCAAGAAAACGTTTGTTTTTATCCAACCGTGGGTTTTGTGATAGACCCAGACCGGCTCGTTCGACTCGTTTATAACTATCTCCTCCAACCTCTTATCCTTCATAAGAAGTTCTATGTTGCCCAAGCCAAGAGAGTTTATTATTAGATAGGTTGTAAGAAAGTCTTTTGTATCCTCTTCCGCGTCCGGAAAGTATTTTTTTATCAGATCAGTTATCATCTCTTTAAATCTGTCCTCGACCTCTGTAGACTTCTGCTGGTCTGTAAGGTCGGACATTCCAAGATTGACTTTTTTTATCAACTCCTGCCTTATCTTTTCAAGAATGAACTCTGTGTTCTTAGAGATTTTGGATATAGCCACTTCGTAAATCGGAACAAACTCTGACTTCACTCTCTTTATGGTAATAGTTATAGGGATGTTCTTTGCGTTGTAGTTGTACTGGTCGAGTACCTCCTCGGTCTTTTCGGATTCGCTTTTTATCCCAGACTTCTGTCCACTTCCTTCTTTTAGTTCTTCCTCCGACACGTCTATCTCGGTTTTAGAATCGCCGTCTTTGCTTTTAGAACTCTTTTTTTTCTTAGACTTCTTAGACTTGGATTTTCCTTTCTTGGTCTCTCCTTTTGACTTTTTAGAATCTTTTTTTCCAGAC
>CAYSOY010000015.1:4645-19477 GCA_964432865.1 uncultured Methanosarcinales archaeon | reverse complement strand
TTTCTGTAAATCGAAACTTTTATATATTTAGAGAGATTATTTTTGTATATGGAAGATTTGTTTAAAGACGTGTTGGGTGGTTACGAGGATTGTCTCTACTTTGTTTTCAGAGTGTTTGTAGGTCTGTTGTTCTTCCAACACGGCGTTAAGAACCTCTTTGGATGGTTTGGAGGAAGTCCTTCGGAGCTTTTCAGTAAATTTGGCGTAGCAGGAGTTATTGAACTTGTGGTCGGAGTGTTGATCGTTCTGGGATTGTTCACAAGGCTGGCTGCGGTTGTAAGCGGTTTGGAGATGGTAGTGGCTTACTTCATGGTTCACTTCCCTTCGGGCTGGATTCCTATTCTTAACGGTGGAGAGCTTGCTCTTCTCTACTTTGCATCATTCCTTGTTCTAATAGTTTATGGAAGCGGTAAGTGGTCTCTTGACAGACTCTTCTTTGGTAAGGAGTTCTTCTGAGCAGTTCCTCAGCACAAGATTTATATTTCTGATATATCAACTTCTTCTACTATGGTAGAGGGTGGTAATACAAAGGTTGTTGTTCTTGGAGGTGGCTTCGGCGGTCTCTCAGCGGTTTCTGAACTCCGAAGACGGTCAGAGAGCCTTGAGATAGTCCTGGTGGAGAAGAACCCTTTCAGCCTTTTTACTCCTGGGTTGGAGGAGTACCTTGTGGACGAGGTGGATAGAGAAGGAATAGTTCTGGACTTAGAAGAAGTAATGAAGAAGAAAAGCATTAGTTTTGTAGAGGGCGAAGCAGAAAGTGTTGACGTCGGTGAGAGGCGCGTTCACGTGGAGTTAGAGGAAGGCGGTGTAGAGAGAGTCAGGTATGATTATCTTGTAGTGGCTGTTGGCTCTGAAGTGAACGAGTACGGCATTAAAGGTGCAGAGAACGCCTGCAGGTTTAAGAGTTTGGAAGACGCAGAAGATGTTAAGAAGGCTTTGGGGAGTGGTGAAGAATTAAAGGTGGGTGTAATAGGAGGAGGTTTAGTCGGTGTAGAGGTTGCCTCTTGGATCAGGGAGAAGTATAGTTGTGAGGAGATCCAGATAAGACTTTTTAACCCGGGCAGTAGCCTGCTCTCCAACATGGATGAGAGGATAGGTAAAAAAGTTGAGGACTACCTTTTCAGAGAAGAGGTAAGGATTCACCGGGGTTCAAGGGTCTGTAAAGTAAAGGAGAATTCTTTAGTCATGGAAGACGGCGCAGAGTTCCAATCGGACATTACTATAATGGCGACAGGTTTCAAGAGGAGAGAGAAGATAGAAAATTTTGACTTAGAGTACGACAAGAGAGGGGTGCTGGTGGATAAGTATCTTAGGACTTCGGACAGCAGGGTCTACGCTCTTGGAGACTGTATTGGTTTCAGAGATGAAGAGTTGAGCAGAGGTTTTGTTAAGAGAGCGCAGATCGCTCAGAAGCAAGGGGTTTTGGTTGCCAAGAACATAATCTCTTCTCTCAGAGGAAAGGAAGAGCAAAGGTGGTTTTCTAAAGACATCCCCACGGTTATCTCTCTCGGAAAGCGCCCCGTTATGTGTTATAAGGGGTTCAGTTTTCAGAGCAGACTGGTCTCATTTATTGAAAAACTTATCTGGCAGAGGCAGATGCTCAAGTACAGCGGGAGAGGGCTTATCTATTGGTTTTTCAAAAAAATTAGATGGTAAGATTTAAAAAAGAAGGATGATAACTTCTTCATATGAAAGTTTCCTCATATAAACTGTTTTTTAGGGCTCTCTCCAACGAGACAAGAATTAAAATCGTGGAACTGCTCAAAGAAGAGCCGATGACAGTCACAAAGATATGCAAAGAAGCGAACTACGAGCAGAGCAGAGTATCGCACAACCTGAAGTGTTTGAAAGCGTGCGGGTTTGTAAACTCAGAAAGAGACGGCAGAAGAAAAATCTACTCCCTTGAGAAAGAGATAACCCCCATACTGAAGAGAATAGACCAGCACATAGAGAAGTACGAAGAAAGACTGAAGAAATGCGGTATCATAGAAGGAAAGAACAGATGTGAAATAATCGAAGGTGATAAATGATGAATTTGGAGAAAGGACACCCTTTGCACACACTGACAGAAGAGCACAAGATGATACTTGACTTCGTGGAGAAGTTGAGAGGGGGTGTGGAGAGAATCAGCAGTGCAGAGAGTTATGAAGAAGCAGAAGAAGACATAGATAAGTTGAAACACGTCGCCAAGCACCTTGTGGAAGCGGAGAAGCATCACAGAAGAGAAGAAGAGGCGCTTTTTCCGGAATTAAAAGAAGCAGGCGTACAAGGACCTCCTGCGATGATGGAGAGAGACCACAGTATTATGAAGCCAAAGAAGAAAGAACTCCTTAAAACAGTAGAGAACCAAGAAGAGGAGTACGAAGAGTTTTTAAAAAAAGTAAAGAGACTCTCGGAGGAAATAGCGGGGAGGCTCCCACAGCACATACACAAGGAAGACAACATCCTCTACCCCACGGCAGAGCAGACAATAGACGAGGAGAAATGGAAAGAGATAAAGGAGAAGTGCGACAGCATCGGATACTGTTGCTTCACACCGGAAGAGTAGAAGGAGAAGAAGGAGTTAATACCGGAAGTTAGGATCAAAGGTTTGTCAGAAACCAGAAACAACATAGAACATAGAATTATAAAATAAAAAAAGGAATAGTTGTTAAAAACTATTTTTCGAAAAGGTTGTATTGTACTAATTTCTCACGACATGTTTTCTTTTTATCTTCATTAGTTTCTAGATTCTTGAAGCCCTGTTCCAAAGCACTCTTAGCACTGCTGATAAGATCTTCTATTTTCTTATAATGACCTTCTTCCTTCCCTTTAACAAATACATATCTTAATTCATTAGAAAGAGCTTCAAAACTCGAGTATACGTGTACAATAGATTCCTCCTTAGTATTATTAGGATTTTCAGGAACTTTTATCAGAAGCCAAACAAAGAATCTAAGAGGAGTACGCAGATTCCTCCTGTTAGAATCAAGGCGTAGTAGGTGAAATGTGGCGTTGAAATTACGTTCAGAAGATTTAAAGTCTATAGGGGGGAGCCGGGAAAAAGATATATCATCAGCATTCGCACATCTGATGATCTTCTCTCCGTAATATTCAATGGGGGACGTATCTTCTGGCTTCTGAATAAATTCGATGTCGTTTTGATTAGAGTAAACTTCATTAAGTTTTTCTTCAAAAACTTTCAAAAGGACATCATAGAGTTCGGACTTCACAGCAGGATGCAGATTGTCAAGATTTCGCTTGGGTTGATCTTCTATTCCATCTCTGTTGAAAGCATCGTTAATATCATCTGATTTTTTTAGGTGATAGTTTTTTTTCTGGAAAAGCTCTTTAATTTTGCGCAGGAGATGGTTGGTCTTTACTGCTTTACGCTCTTCTTCCTTCGAAGAGATACTGTTGCGTTCTTTTATCTCTTTTTCAAGCTCCACTATCTCATTTTTCAACTGGTTCAGAAGGGTCTTTTCTTTGTCGTATTCATCGCCCAAGTCTTTGTCGTATTCATCGCCCAAGTCTTCAATTAGATTTTCATCAACTTCTTCTATCTTTTTGAGTCGAGGCTTATGCCACTTCCAGTTATTAGGTATCTCTTCAATCTCTTTCAACTGCTCTAAATGTTTTTCAAAACCGGATTTACTTTCCCAAAAAAAAGTTTTGAGCCATCCCATTATTATCGATTATTATAAAAGGGATTTATAAAATTTCCCATACTCTTCTTAACTCTTTTTATCCTCTTTAGTAAAGGTAACGTTTTTTCTTACTTCTATATCCGTAAAATATCAGTTATGCTCTGTTGCACATAAAATAACAATATTTATAAAGGACCGGTGATAAGAAAAGAACATGGACTTAAAAAAGATACAGAGCATTGTAAAAAAGCCGATAATAACAAAAGCAGATATAAAAAAACAGATAGAAACCGGTGACGAATACGCCTACCAGGTGTTGCAAAGGCTTACAAAACGGAAGATAATAGAGCAGGTTATAAAAGGAAAATACACTGCAAAGAAAGACCCACTACTCGTAGCGTCCAATCTTTACACCCCTTGCTACATCTCCTTCCTTGCATCCAGCAACTTCTACGGCTACACAGAACAGACCCCGGCTGTGATAACTTCAATAACCACCATAAACAAAGAGGTAGAATTCAAGGAGTACACCCTAAAATTCCTCAAACACAAAAAGAACCTCTTCGGATACAAGAAAATACAAACAGAGGAAGGAGAAATATTCATGGCAGAACCAGAAAAACTCTTGCTGGACTCCCTCAACTATCAGAGACAAGCCGGCAACTTCCAAGAGGTCATAAAGATTCTCAGAAAAGCAGAGTTGAACAGAGAAAGAATAGTACAATACCTAAAAAGAAAGAAGAAAAAAGCTTTAATCAAAAGAACAGGGTTTCTGCTGGAGAAAGAAAAAAACATAGATATCCGAGAGGAGTTCCGCCTCGACAACAACTATGCGAATCTTGAAATAAGAAAAGAAGGAAGCAAAACCAGTACCAAATGGAGGATAAAACATGATCTCTGAAGAAGAACTGGAAGAGTACGCCAAAACAAGAAACCTCAACTTGGGACAGGCAGAGCAGGACTACTTTCAGAACCTAATCCTGTACCTGTTATACCAGGAACATGGAAAAGAGTTGGTCTTCAAAGGAGGAACCGCCCTTGCCAAATGCTACGGCTTCGACAGACACTCTGAAGACCTGGATTTCACTGCGAAACAAGAGATAAACGAGGAAAGGATTATAAGAGAGGGGTTGAAAAGATTCAACCTTGACTTTGAAATCAAAAAAGGGCTGAAGATACTGATAAAAGGACCTCTATACAGGGGAATCAGGCAATCGCTCTGTTCAATCAGCACAGAGATAAGTACCAGGGAGAAAGTACAGCAAGACCCAAAAAAACTTACTATAAGGACGTATATGCCTTCACCGCCCAGTTTTGAAATCATGGTAATGCAGATGCAAGAAGTATACGCAGAAAAGATCAGAGCTCTACTGACAAGAGAACAAGCAAGAGACCTATACGACATCTACATGATGCGAGAATCTACGCCAAGCAAAGAGATGGTAAACAAGAAACTCTCCTACTACTCAAAAGAGTTCAGCATAGAAGAGGTAAAAGAAGCAGTTGCAGAACTGAAACCCATATGGAAAAAAGAACTCAAACCTCTCGTAAAGAATCTTCCAGACTTCTCAAAAGTGAAGAGAAGAGTAGAACAGAACCTTGAGAGAATATAGGATCTATTCGTATAAACCGCGAGACGCTTACGAAAAACGGATTAACTTAAAAGGTTATTAAGTATTTAAGTTAAGGTTGGAACTGTGCAAACTCAAGGAGGAACTAAAAAATAATAGAAGAGTTTTTCACCAATGGAGAGGTTCTTCTGCCACTTCCCACAAGATGTTGAACTGATTTCTGTAAGCATCTGAGAGCATTTAACAACCAAACAGAATCTTATACCCGGCAGTGGATTTTAAATTCTTAAATAGTTACAGAAGTAAAATTTATAAACTAAGAAGAATTACCTTAAACTATGAAAGAGAGTAATATTGAAAAACTGATAGAGAAAGGAGAGAAACATAAAGAAATAGCGCCCGTGGTTAATGACAACCTTAATACTTTTAGACAAGAATTGGAGGAGTTGGAAGTTTCTGAAAATAAGCTTTATACAGATTTTTCCGGTTCTTTAATGTTTAATAAACATGATTCTGAGAACCTAAACCCTCTTAAATCCAAGTCTCTTTCTTTAAAAAGAGTTATTAATAATAGTTTGGTTGATGAGTACGCTCCAACTTTTGGGGATAAAATAAGTTGTTTCCTTGAAGATTTATCCTCTAACTTACCTATTAATTCAGTAACTAAAAATTTATTGTCAAATCCTGAATTTAAGGAGAGGTTCGAGGCATGCGAAGAAAAATACTCTCTTATAGGAGAGTACAGTAATAGTTTCTACTCTTTTAATAATACTTTTTCAACCCGTGTCATTCATTCAAAACCTTTTGTTCTAATACCCGATAATAAACTTTTAGAAGATGTTTACAAATTCGAAGAAGATTATAAGAAGTCGAGTACTTTCAAAGAGAAAATACCTATTAGATGACAAAGAAGCAGTCTAAATCACTGGTCAGCCTCTCGCAGAGTTTATAAATAAGTAGTTCTGTATAGTGAGTATTATGTCTAAGAAATCCAGAGGTATAAATGCCGAGAGAGAACTCATACACAAGTTTTGGGATGAGGGATGGGCTGCTATAAGAATTGCCGGCTCGGGAAGCACCAAGTATCCAAGCCCAGATCTTCTCGTAGGCAATAATATAAGAAAGCTATCTTTAGAAGCCAAGATAACTACTGATAAAAAGAAGTATTTTCGAAAAGAAGAAGTGGAAGCCCTTCAAAAATTCAGCAAAGTCTTCGGTTCAGAACCGTGGATAGCTATAAAGTTTTTTAGAAAAAAGTGGCGTTTCTTAAACCCAGAAGATTTAGAAGATACTGGAAAGTCTTTTGCTATAAGTTTGGAAGATTCTAAGTTCAAAGGATTGCTGTTCGAAGAATTAATAGAGGAAGAAAATTATAAAGATTAAAAGAAATTTTTCGTAGCAAAAAAAGTTGAGGGGTCTGACAAATAAAGAAAAAATTGAAAAAGACTATAATAAATAAAACTCTTTAATTTTATATTTAAAAAACAATTTTTGGAATGTTTTAATTATATCTGCGAGTTCAAAAAAAAAAAGTTATTTCGATTTAAACCTGAAGGTTGCTTCATTTCTACTTGTTGAAACTAAAGTTAATTCAGCGGAGTCACCAGGCGTCTTATATTTTTTTGTTTCATTTAATTTCAGAGTATGTTCCATTGGTTCACTCGGGCCTACGCAGGCACCATTCTCACAGCCATTCGGACAGGTATACTTTTTGGATGATTTAATTGGAGTATCACCGCAATATCGCTCCTTCAACAGATCAGAATTTACACACTTATCATATGCAATACCCACATCAGGACGCGTTATTTTAGGACGCGTTATTTTAATCCTACCCTTTACACTGAATTTGAGACCGCCGTCAGAGTCAGAACATTTATATATGGGCCTCCTAGATCCCTGCCCTGCTGTGTTCTCTTCACTTAATTGAGCAACGCCGGAAGACCGAATGTTATTAGAACCGCCTATCATTACCAAACCAAAGATTGCGACAACCGCTACTATTCCAACAATAGCCAAAGGCCAAATATAATTCTTCATTTCATCATTCATGAAAAAACACCTCACAAACCCAGTCAAAGCCGAGTGTTAAGAAAAAAAAATCGTAAGAGAGGTTTATAAACCTTTCGATTGTGGAAATGGCAAAAAAGAACAATGTTTAACATCGTATAAATATCTTAAAACCTTCTTCAAAAAACCAATAAAAACAGAAAAAGAAAAAAATTTCCTTTCTAAACACTGAACTTATTCTTTCTTATCTTTTTTGTTCAGCTTTTTCTCTATTTTCTTCTCTTCTTCCATAATCTTGACTTCTTCCTCAGCTATGTGTTCAGCCATCTTCTCTATGTGTTTCTCTATCCTGGCAACTCTTCTCTCCATCAAGACCAGTACTCTTAAACTGTATACTATCGCTGCCAGAGTTCCTATGATTATCGCGATTATGACTCCGTTGTCAAAAACCATTTTATCATTCCACCTCTTTCTTAAGCATTAATTGATACAGGAGTATATAAAACTTTTGATTTACTTCCGTAGGGACCGCCCTGTTCTCAATCCAAAAACTTTTTTAATAAATGAATATTCCTAACAGAGTCATGGGGAAGGTTGAGAGGGTTAGGAAAAGAGACGGTTCTCTTGTAAAGTTCAACTCAAAGAAGATAAAGAAAGCTATCAGCAAAGCAAGTAAGTCAGCAGGGAAAGAAGACGAGAAAAAAACAGTCAGGATAACCAAAAAAGTAGTCAAGAAACTGAACAAGAAGTTCGAAAACACCCCGCCCGGTGTCGAAGACATACAGGACTTAGTAGAGGAGATTCTCATAGAAGAAGGAGAGACTAAGACCGCGAAGAGGTTCATCCTGTACAGGGATGAAAGAAAAAAAGAGAGGTCTATAAAAGAGGCCGTGGTAGGTAAACAGGTAGAGAAAAAATTCTCTGTGAACGCGTTGAAACTCCTCAAAGAGAGGTATCTCTTGAGAGACGAAGAGAAGAGGCTGAAAGAGAGCCCGAAAGAGATGTTTTTCAGAGTCGCAAAGGCGGTCGCCTCAGTGGAGAAAAACCCTGACGAGTACTACTTGAAATTCTACAACATGATGAAGAAGTTGGACTTCCTCCCGAACTCACCGACGCTGATGAACGCGGGGACTGAGAACCAGCAACTCTCCTCCTCGACGAGCATCCCGCTGGAAGACGACCTCTCCCGAATATTCGAAGGGTTGAAAGACGGCGTGGTGACGCACCAGAACGGCGGAGGTGCAGGGTTCAACTTTTCTAAAATAAGAAAAGAGAACGCAACTACAAGAGGAAGAAACGTCGCGATAGGACCTGTGAAGACACTCAAAACATTCCAGAAAGCGCTGGAAAAAATAACTCAGGGAGGAAAGAGGCAAGGAGGCAACATAGGAATACTGGAAGTCAACCACCCCGACATATACGAGTTCATAACTTTGAAGAATAAAGACGAGACAATCACCAACTTCAACATCTCAACAGCGCTTACGGACGAGTTCATGGAGTCCGTTCTAAAAGACGGAGAGTTCAAACTCACGGGCAGAAACAGCGACACGGAGAAGAGCGTTAATGCAAAACAACTCTTCAGCACCATCATCTCCTCCGCGTGGAGTTTCGCAGAGCCCGGCGTTCTCTTCTGGGACAAGATAGAAGAGGCAAACCCTGTGAAGAAGCAGACCATAGAGTCTACCAGCCCGTGCGGAGAGATGAACCTTGCAGGGTACGAGTCCGCATTCCTGGGCGCCGTAAACCTGGCTAATTTTGTAAAAGACGGAAAGGTAAACTGGTCTCGTCTGAGAACGGTCGTCAAGAGAGCGGTAAGATTCCTGGACAACCTCATAGACCTGAACGAATACCCGTTCAACAAGAGCAAGAGAGTCTGCGAGAAGAACAGAAAGATAGGGCTGGGAGTAATGGGCTTCGCCCACATGCTGGTCCAACTCAAAATACCTTACAACTCAGAGAAAGGCGTGGAGAAAGCAGAAGAGGTCGCATCGTTCATAGAAAAAGAGAGCATAAAAGCATCTGAAGAACTGGCAGAGGAGAAAAGAGCATTCCCCAACTGGAAGAAAAGCATCTTTCACGAAAAGAACAAGGAAGGAGGAGAGAGATTCAAGAAGAGAAGGAACGCGTCTCTCAGAGCCATCAGCCCCACCGGGAGTCTGAGCATGATAGCCAACACAACCTCGGGCATAGAACCCCTGTTCTCAATAAGTTACGTGAAAAGAGTTATGGAAGGCAAGAAGTTCCACTACATAGACCCTTACTTGAAAGAGGTTCTTAAAAAAGAGCAGAAGTACACAGAGCCGATCTTTGAAAAAATAAGTAGCGGAAGACCTCTTAAAAACATAGAGGAGGTTTCAGAGGAGACAGCCAAGGCGTTCGTGACCAGCCACGAGATAAGCCCCGAGTACCACGTAAAGATACAATCTGCCTTTCAGAAACACATCGACGGGAACATCTCTAAGACAATCAACTTCCCCGCGGAAGCCACGCCTTCCGACATAGAAAAAGCGTTCCTCAAAGCATACCAGTCAGGGTGCAGAGGCATAACCATATACAAGGAAGGAAGCAGAGAAGAAGAAGTCCTGCAGGCAGGCGGGGAGAGGTTCAACTACAAGAGAGACAGGAGGAGAAGAGACGGAAGAAACAGTTCCATGAACAAAGAAAAAGTGTTGAACAAATCCATAAGAGACTACAGTAAGGGTGAGTAGAGTGGTTTCGAAACTTTCTAACAAGATAACTACGTTCGGAGACGACGACAAAGAGAACCTCGGACTCATCCACGTGGTGACCGGCGACGGCAAGGGAAAGACCACGTCGTCGATAGGACTCGCCGTGAGAGCGTCAGGCTCGGGGATGAAAACCCACATCATACAGTTCTTGAAAAGCGGGAGGACAGGAGAGGTTAACGCGTTGAAGAAAAACTCTCTCATAAACATAGAGCAGTACGGGCAGGAGGCGCTCCCCGAGAGGCAAGAGACGCTACAGGAGTACGCAGAGAAGAAAACAAAGTTCAACTTCGTCCCTGACTCCGACGAGAAAAAAGCCGCGGCGAGAGGAATGGAGCGAGCCAGGCAGGTGTTGAAGAACGAAGAATGCGACCTTCTGATACTGGACGAACTCAACTGTATCGTCTCAAAAGGGTTGGTCACGGAGGACGAGGTCAAAGACGTGCTCTCGCTCCGGAAGAACACAGAGGTAGTCATCACAGGGATGTCCGCGCCGGAGGAGTTCAAAGAAGTAGCGGACTACTTCACCGAGGTGAAGAAAATAAAGCACCCGTACGACGAAGGCGTAATAGCCCGCAAAGGAATAGAGTACTAAAGAAAACAAACAATCAATAATTCTGTCATCGTTGAAGAAAGATACTGAAGCGTAGAGTTCCATAAGAAAAAGAAAGAGAAAAAAAGAACAACAAAAAAAAGATTGAGACAAGTACAGGGTTCAGCCCTCAGAAGTCACTTATCCTCTATACCCGAGCCAGTTATTATAAACGGAGCTTCTGCATCAGGCATGCTCGGAGAGTCGATGAGTTTGGCAACACGTGTGCCTTTCTTCCCCCTCCTCAAGTAAATTCTGAAAGCACTATTGTGCCCAACAATGTGGCCTCCGATTGCTTCAGTAGGATCTCCGAAGAACTGGTCCGGCTTTGCCATTACCTGGTTGGTGACGTACACGGCGAGGTTGTGGGTGTCTGCCAACTCCACCAAGGTGTGCATGTGCTTGTTCAACTTCTGTTGCCTCTCAGCCAGAGTACCTCTTCCAATGAACTCGGCTCTGAAATGAGCGGTCAAGGAATCAACCACTACCAGTTCCACGTCCAAACCGTCGTCTTTGATCAACTGAGATATCTTCTCGCACAGAAGCATCTGGTGGTCGGAGTTGAAAGCCCTCGCAACCTTTATGTTCTTAAGAACTTTCTGAGGGTCCATGTCTGAACCCTCCGCTATCTGCTTTACTCTTTCAGGTCTGAAAGTGTTCTCCGTGTCCACGAAGACCGCGACGGCGTCCGGGTTGTTCTTCTGCACGCTGACAGCCAACTGGTGAGCGACCTGGGTCTTTCCGGAGCCGTACTGGCCGAAGCACTCCACGATACAGCCGGTCTCGAACCCGCCTCCGAGTATCTCGTCGAACTCGTCGGAGCCTGAACTTATTTTGACAACGTTCTTCCTCTTCTCCAGCACCGAGGTGCCGGACTCAAACCCCATGTCGAGGTTCTTCCGAGAGAAGTTTATCATCCTTCTTGCGAGAGACTTTGAAACGCCTCCGGTGTCCGAGAGTTCGCCGGGCGTGGCCACGGCTACCGCCATCAAGTCGTCAAAACCAGCCTCTTTTAACTTCTCAGCGGTGGCGCCTCCCACGCCTGAGATGTCGGTGAGGTCCGGGGTGTCGCTATCTTCAGTCTGCTTGGATTTCTTTCCTTTTTCTGAACTCTTCTCCATTTTCTTCTTCTCTGCCTTGCTCTTCTTCTTCGTAACAGCTTTCTGTTTCATAGCAATCACCTTTAATATTTAAATGATTTGCTGTTCTCATTGAAATCCCCCATTGAGATAAACTCGTACGCTTTCTTCAGCACGAGCGAAGCTTTCGGCAGGTCATTTCTCCTCAGAGAAGAGGTAGTCTGCCACTCTCCGTCTTTGTCTTTGTAGTTTCTCTGGAAGGAGACCGTCGGGTAGGATGACTTTCCTCCGTCTTCTCTCTCTATGCTGTTCTTCCAGACAGTAGCTTCTATAGCTCCTGCTCTGAACTTCTTAACAGGCTTGTTCTTCTTTTCTTCTTTCTGTTGTCCTTGTTCTTTGGTTTTCTTCATATTCTTTTTTTCTACACTTTTTTGTTTCATATTATCCCTCCTTTGCTTTCGCTTTTTCTTTCAAACCGCAAAGCACAGTTGAACTGCGCAGATGCGGGGAGTCTATTTTTTTGTCTGTCGCTGACACTAATTTAATCATAAAACCTTTATCTTAAAAAGGGCTACGCGGGGATGACCAGTGGGGTATATGACCAGTTCGGGGGAGAAAGTTGATCTTTCGTAAAGTATACAAAAGTTAATAATATACGCACGCAGTAGAATAAACCGCAAGGGATAATAAGTAATAATAAATAATAATTAATAATAAACAGTCCAGCAGTCAGTAAACCAAGAGTATGCCGACAGTGACCAGAAGCAGAACCGTCCTGAATACAAACTCAAACACCCCTCCGACTTTTACAAAGCCTTTTATTCTGAACTTGGAAGGCCACAGAGGGGTTATTCCTTCTTTTGAGATGCTGTCAGCAAAGAGGTGGGCTGAGTAGGAAGAGAGGACGGCGTAGAAGAGAGCAGGGCTGAATACGTAAGTCACTGCCGAGAGCAGAACCACCGGTGTCAAGGAGTGAAAGAACCCTCTGTGCTTCACCAGCCAGTTCAAGAACCACAGGTGCTTCCCCAACGAGGAGTTTCCCGTATCTAAATCAGGTGCCAGGGAGAAGAAGAGTATTAGAGCGGAGCAGAGGAGTAGAACAGGGTATGTTAGGGAGAGGAACTTGTAGAAGAAAACTATTATCAGCGCTCCTATTACCAGGTGGGTCTTCGCGAGCATATAAGAGTGGAAAGAACTGTTTTTTATAAATTAAACCTCTGTACAGGCGGAGTTTTTTCAGAACCCTTCTTTTTCTTTAAACTTCTGCGAACTCTGAAGCGGTCTTGAACTCTACTCCTCTATCGATGTAGAAGTCCATCAGTTGAGAGAACTCAAGGTCGTACTCCTTCAGAGTGGAGGGGTGGAAGGTTAGAGAGACCTTTCTGGACTTCTCCAGTTTCACCAGGTCGAAGTAGAAGAACCCCAACTCGAGGTAGGACAACCCCACGGTGTCTGTGAACGGGTAGAAGAATAGAGTGCTCGTCTCTGCCTCGGGGAGCGAAGGCTCGGGGTAGAACCACTCGTAGTTCTCGAACAGCGTGGCGTCGTAGGAGTAATGCTTCTCTACAATCTCAAAGGACTCCTTGTCTATGTTGTGGCTGGGAGCACGGAATCCTTCCACGCTCTCTCCGGTTATCCTCTCCACTTCTTCTTTACACCGGATTATTATCTGTTCTTTCTCTGTCGCGTTTGCCTTGGGCAGGGTGTTGGTGCCTGTGAGTCCTCGACACGCCACTTCGTGGTTTTTGGAAGTTTCTTCTACCAGTTCTGGATTCTTCACTGCAAACTTCTCTGTGACGAAGAGCGTGGATGTTATATTTCTCTGGTCCAGTATTCCAACAACTCTCTCCACGTCTTCGGGGGTTTCGTTCGCGTCTATGTTCAGCGAGATGGAGACGGAGTCGTACTGGGCGGAGAGGTTAAAGTAGAATATCAGAACTGCAGATACTAACAGAATCAGTATGAACAAAGTTTTTCTCTTCATATAGAAAAAGTCAGAAACTCTCTTTTAAATAGTTTTTTGTTGGGGGTTTAGATGTTCTTTCTTGGGCGGTTTTTTCAGTCACATCTCGTCGTCAAGTTCGTCCAAGTCGTCGATCTCTATGACCTCCTCTTCAAAGCCATTCTCCTTTCCTTCGTCTTTGGGCTTCTCTTCTGAACCTTGAGGCTTGCCACTCTTTTCTTCCTTATCTTTCTCTTTTGTCTTTGACTTCTTGCTCTTCTTGGATTCTTTATCTTTGGATTTCTTCTGCTTCTTCTTTTTCGACTTCTTATCCTTCTCAGTTTTCTTGGATTTCTTCTTTTTTTCAGAGGTTTCGCCTTTCTCATCCTCCTCTTTCTCTTTACTTTTTTCCTCGGAGGCTTTCTCCGCTCCTTCGGACTGCTCGTCGGAGTCTTCGACTTCATCCAACTTCTTGATCTCTTCTTCTGGGCTGGGCTCTTTCTCTATCTCCCTCGCGGTCAACTCCAGCCTGTCGAACTGCTCGTTGTACTTCGGACTGCCCACCACCTTCAGTATGACTCCTAAGAGGTCTGTCTTGTAATGCTCGAACTTAGACGGGTCTTTTTTGAAAGAGAGGAATTCGTCGTCGCTGAGCCCAAGAAGGTTTTTTGCCTGGTCTTTCCAGAAAGTTGTCCTTACCACGCCTGTACCGTCGTCGAGGTGGAGGTTAAGGACGTAGTTGTGCTCCGGCTCCTCTATCTCTCCGTGCTCGGGGCACTTGCCGTCTCTCACTCTCTTCCTGCACTCGGGGCAACTGTCGAAGAACGACGGGTCAAAGACCTGGACTACTGTCGTCAGGAGTTCCACTCTCTGCTCGTCGCCGGTAAGGTTCTCTATCTTTTTCTTCTCCGCTTCTCTCGGCTGGCGCGGTTTCACCTCTACTTCCTCTCCTTCAGGGTTTAGGATAACTTTCGACTCGTTCCTCGTGTGGAGTTCGGCCCTGTCGTTGTTCTCCCGGACGTAGCAGTTCTTTACTTTCAGAACGGTTCCTTCTTCCATCCGGTCGAAGTTATTGGTGTGCTTGTGCCAGAGAACCAGGCGGATGACTCCTGTCTCGTCCCCTACTAAAACGTTGGCTACTTTTCCCTCTCTCCCGTTGTGTGTGAACTCTCTCAACTCATATTTTTTTACTACTTTGCAGACCAGGTCTAACTCGCTCATCCCCGTGTAGAGGTCTTCTATATTGACCTCTCCTGATTTTTTAAGAGTCACTCCTAAATCTT
>CAYSOY010000015.1:1431-4635 GCA_964432865.1 uncultured Methanosarcinales archaeon | reverse complement strand
CTGACAACTTTGCAGACGATGTCGAGGTCTTTCATCCATGAGTAGATATCTTCTATCTTTACCTCGCCGGACTGCTTCAACGCTACGTCGAGGTCCTTGGCTACTATGTGGGCTGCTCCTCTCTCAGAGACAAGGTCTGATAGTTCTTCTTTTTTCTCCTCTATCATCTCCTTTATCTTTTCAGGAGACATGTTGACCTTTGCCTCTATCTTTTCAACAATATCCTCTACGGGCATATCTATCATGTATCTTCCCCTCCTTGTTTTCTTTCTCCCTATGGTTTTCAGAAGTCCAAATCTTTTTTATAGTTTATGGTTGTTGGATGAGCCTTCTTTGGGTTTGAGTCCTGAGGTTATCTTGGAAGTTTTTGAAAAGGCGAAGGGGGTTAATGAGACGGGCGTGGCTGTGGTTATTGCAGAAAGGGAAAATATTGAAAGTATTTATTTTGGTGGAAGGAAATCTTTTTGGAAAGTTTATAGTTTGAAAGTTTTTTGGTGTTTACCAGGGTTTTTATTACAGATGTTTTTCTATGAGATAGGTATAATATGTGATTTTAAGATGTTTACATCTATAATAGAAGTTTACAAGACCTAATGTAAGGATTTAGGGGAAAAGATATATAAATAGGTAAGGTTTTAGTAAAAGATTAAGGGTGAAATGGTATGAGAAAAACAATATTGACAATATTAATAATAACTCTGCTACTAATAACAGGATGTGCAACAACAGAAGTTTCTGAAAATACAGGTGGAGAGGATACTACTCCTGCAGAGAAAGAACCAGTCAAGATAGGAGTAATAACACCTTTAACAGGAGATATATCTACTTGGGGAGAAGCAGTAAGGAGAGGATTAGAGTTAGCATATAAAGATATTAGAAAAGAGTCAAATATAGAACTAATCTATGAAGATAGTCAGTGTGATACAAAAACAGGAATTAATTCAGTGAATAAACTTTTGAATATTGATAAAGTAGATATGATTATAGGAACTGTCTGTTCATCAGTAACTTTAGGAGTGGCACCTATTGTTGAAGAGAATAAAGTACCTCTATTATCGATTGGTTCAAGCAGTCCAGAGATTTCTAAAGCAGGAGACTATATATTCAGGATGTGGCCTTCTGACTCATACGAAGCAAAGGTTTTAGCAGATTTCATGATAAATGAAGAGATAGAAGATGTAGGAGTATTATATTTGAACAATGATTACGGATTACATATGAAAAATAGATTTAAAGAAATCTACGAAAATAAAGGTGGCGAAATAAAAATAATAGAAAGCTTTGAACAAGACTCCAAAGACTTTAAAACAGAACTAACAAAAATAAAGGATTCAGAAACAGAAGCCATACTATTTATAGCAAACCCTGGAGAAGCACCTTTAATACTCAAACAGATAAAAGAATTGAATATAGAAACTAAAGTATTTGCAAATGGATGGGTTATAGAAGATGAAGAGGTTATGAAATCTGCAGGAGATAGTGCTGAAGGAGTAATCTATGCTATGCCTTCAATGGAAGCTAGCGATGAGTTTCAGAATCGAATAAAGAAAGAGTATCGAGAAACAAGTAATCCCCTAGTTACTGCATTATCTTATGATGGATTAAAAATATTAAAATCTGCAATAAATGATTGTAGAAAAGAAGCAGACTGTATAAAAAAAGAGTTATATAGCATGGAAGAACATAAGGGGGTAGCAGGCATAACTATATTCGATGAAAATGGAGATGTTATAAACAAACCTTACTCAATAAAAACTGTTAAGAATGGAGAATTCATAGAATATAGATAAAGTCTTTTTCCTAAAATATTTATAAACTCTGGAATAGCAGATTAGAATATGTTTGATTAGATAAAAGGAGTATTATTCAAAGAAGAGGTTAGTTAAATATTTTTGTTTGTGGTATTGAATAGGTGATTAAAAAACTTGGAATCAATTCTGGGAATTAGATTTAGATAATAGAGATGTTTATAATATTTGAATATAAAGATGCTTGACTCTATAATAGAAGTTTACAAGGCCGAATGAAAAAGATGTAGGGAAAATTTAAATAGGTAAATTAGGTTTTAGTAAAAGATTAAGGGTGAAATGGTATGAGAGAAGTATTAAGTTCAAAAATCCATAAAGCAACAGTTACGGAAGCAGATTTAAATTATGTAGGGAGTATTACTATAGATGAAGAAATTCTGAGGAGATTTAGAAGTTATTGCAAAGAGAACAAGATAAACATGTCTCAAGTAATTGAAAACAAGATAAAGGAGTTTCTTCACAGTGAAAAATAGTTTTTTTCAGAAAACCCCTATTTCTAAATCAATAATAAAAATTTTCAAAGACGGATTTAATCATACAAGATGTTTCAGATAAAGATCAATCCGATATTTTTATAGAAAACTTCAGAAGGCTTATTTTTCAAAATCTTCTTTTAGTTAAAAACTTGTTTTTTAACTTCAGAAGATTCTTTTTTCAAAATCTTCTTTTATACTCTTTCTTCCTTTGTTTTTTTTAACTCTTGTATTCTATTTCGAGAACTGTGTAGATAAAAGTTTATTCTTTTTGGATGCTTTACTATTCATATGGATACAAAAATAACTGCCTGCTATTTATGACCGTTACAATGACCATACTTTTCGATTTTATGTCCGTTCCAATAACCAAAAAACTTATAAATAAGTGTGTATTTATACACATTTATACTTATGAATATAAATAAGAAAGATATAATAAGGTTTAATCAGGAGAATCATCAGAAAGGAGAGTTTAGTAATGAAAGCTCTCTTGAGTACGCTTTAAGTTTAATACAACAGAGAAAAGCATGGTTGAAAGAGTTAAGTTGCTTATTAAGAAGCATTTTAGTAGATCATGTTTTTAAAGACGGCAATAAAAGAACTGCATTATCATTAGCAATCTATTATTTTGAAGAAGCAGAGAAAGAAGTAGATAAAGAGAAACTAACTAGAATAATATGGAAGATTTCGAAAAACAATATTACAAATGTAAATAAGATAATGAGGTTGTTAAAAGATGCCTATCGCTATTGAAAAAATAAAAAAGATCGTGAATGAAAACCAAGAGTACCTCTCTTTACTGGAAGAATTAGATAGAACAGGAAAGATGCATAAAGTTAGATATAAGAAAAGAGCAAATTTCACAATAGATGAAGAAATTCTGAGGAGATTTAGAAGTTATTGCAAAGAGAACAAGATAA
>CAYSOY010000015.1:0-1331 GCA_964432865.1 uncultured Methanosarcinales archaeon | reverse complement strand
TCAAAATCTTCTTTTAGTTAAAAACTTGTTTTTTAACTTCAGAAGATTCTTTTTTAGAATCTTCTTTTATACTCTTTCCACCTTCTCTTCTTCTGTTTCTCGTTCAGTCCTTGCTCTTCTGCTTTTTCGTAGAACTCTTTCTTGCTGAGTTTCTTCTTTGTTCCGGTTATCTTCTGGAATCTTTGGAAGAACACGAGTATTATAGCGATTATTGGTATGGCTGCGAGCGGTAGCCAGGGGTTTAGTGGCTGGTTTATCTGGTCTGCTACTGCGAATGCTTTGAGTTGTTCCTTGCAGTCTTGGCTTATCTCTTTTCCGGCTTTGAAGGTTAATGTTTCTTCTTTGTTTAACTGGTCGAAGTGCCACATTATGAGGGGGTCGTCTTTGATTATCTTGTAGTTGTCTTGGTCTATGTCGAGTTGGTTTATCTTCTTGGCGAGGCACTTGGGTATCTCCATCGGTACTTTCACGTCTGTCATCTCCGCTCCTGGGTTTATGCTTACCGTGACTTCTTCTCCGCTCCCCGTTACTCCCAAGTCGAGGTTCTCTTCTGTTTCTTCTATTTTTTTCTGCAGTTCCGCAGTGGTTTCTGCTTCTTCGTACGTCGCGTCTGTTATCACTTGTTGTTCTGTTCCGGGCTGGAGTTCTTTTTCGAAGGCGAGGGTTATCTGTTTCTGTTCCTTTATTTCTCCTGGTTTTAGGTTTAGCACAGGGTCTGGCTGTACTACTTCGTAACTCGCCCCCGTCACTGTTATTTCCGAGGCGTTCTGCGCTATCTCCTTGGGGATGGTGGTTAGTAGTGAGACGTTTGTTAACTCGGTTATTTTCTGGCTTTCTACGTTGAGTGTTAGTTTTTTTCCTTTTGCTTCTTTGGTTATCGTGAGTTCTCCCTGCTGGTTCACCGTGGAGGTCATCTGCTGTTTCTCTTCGTTCGTGGTGTTTATTGCTTCTGGGGGTACGCACGCGGCTTCGCAGGTGCTTGGTTGTTGGCATACGAGTCCTTCCGAGCACTCCTGTGTCGTGTCGCAGGCTACGAAGCAGTCTTTTCCTTGGAACTCGCACTTCCTGTTCTCGCAGAGTTCTTTTTCTCCGCACTGGTTGTTGCAAGAGCCACAGTGTTGTCTGCTGTCGGGGCTGACGCATTGGTCGTTGCATATTATCTCTCCTTGCTCGCAGTTCAGGTCTGACTGGCACGCTGGGTGGTCGTCGCAGAACCACCCGTCTTCGCAGTCTGTGCTTCCGTCGCAGTCGTTGTCTATTCCGTCGTTGCACTTGTTTCCGCTCTCTTTGCTCGTGCCTACTGCTGTTTTTTCGCATTGGTTGTCTTTCCA
>CAYSOY010000014.1:14035-20810 GCA_964432865.1 uncultured Methanosarcinales archaeon | reverse complement strand
CTGGGAAATCTACTTTAATGCATATGTTAGGTCTTTTGGATAAGCCTTCTTCTGGTAAAGTACTGATAGGAGGGAAAGATACTAGTCACCTTTCAAAAAAGATGAAAGCGCGGTTTAGGCTTAAGAAGATAGGTTTTGTTTTTCAGTTTTATTCATTACTTTCTGGTTTTTCGGCTCTGGAAAATGTATATTTGCCTTTAGTACAGACTGATATGTCTGAAAAAGAAGCTAAAAAGAAAGCCCGTCAATCTCTTATAACTGTTAATTTATCTGATAGAATGCACCACACACCTTCTGAGCTTTCTGGAGGTCAAAGACAGAGAGTAGCAATAGCAAGAGCGATAGCTAATGATCCTGAAATAATTTTAGCTGATGAATCAACTTCTGAGTTAGATACAGAAACTTCGTCAGAAATAATGCAAGTTTTCAGAGAAATAGTCGAGCAAGGACAGACAGTGGTTACTGTAAACCATGAAAAAACACAAGGTAGGAAGGCAGATAGAACTATCTGGCTAGAAGATGGTGAAATTAAAGATAGAGATGTTGATCTTAGTACTAAATAACACGAATAAAAATAATTTAACTACAATTTTAATTAATGTATTGATTATATTAATTTTATAATATTATTGAAAAGAAATAAATCTTCTCCGAAAAACAATTAACTAACCTTTTTCAAAAAATATTTCTTTAAAAATCAAATAGAGAATCTCTTAAAAGTCCTGTAGAGTCAGGAAGGGAGCATCTTCACGGAAACATTCTCTTTGGAAGAGTCGTCTTCGATCTCCTCTTTCAACAACTCATAACAGTGACCTTTAAGAAAGAAAGATTTTTGGATATAACGGAGGTATTCCGAAGAGTCGTCTACTTTGGATTTATACTCCTCGACTTTATTCCGGTAGTACTCTCTTGTGTTTCTGCGAATCTCATCAGAAGCAAGAGAGGTTCCTCCTGCCAGAGCAACTCCTGCTATAACCCCTGGTATGTAAATCGGAGTTTCTATTAAAGAGAAGGCGGTCAAACCCCCGCCTCCTCCGGCTCCGATGATGTTTATGAGGTTATGAAAATGGCCGGATATCGATTTTGAAAGAGTTGAAGGACTTTTTTCAATATTATTTTCAGTATTATTAATATTCTTATTGAAACTGTTGTCGGGGTTGTCAGGATCAGAGAAAGAGAAAGAGTTCAACGGGTTGTACCATTTAAAAAAACCTGTTGCTTTACAATACTCTTCCAATCTCTCAAGACCTGCTTTATAAGTATTCCGATCCTCTATAGTTTCAACAAACTTATCCCTAAGAGCCGAGACATCTTTCCCCAAAAGTTCAACGTAATCTTCAAGGTCTGAACCAGAAGAGAGAGGTTTTATCTGCACATTTTCTATACTTTCTATTTCACCAGTATCTGTTTCTTTTAAGTCCTCCTCTCCAGGATTAACCATTTCAAAAAATTCCTCGTTGTCGGAGTAATTACCACTATTTTTTTCTTTCAGAACAACAGTGTCTATACTTCCCGAACTTGAACTGCTATCTTCATCCATAACCACTCGCGTAGAGAAAATAACATTTAATTTATAAATTTTTCGCAGTTAGTTATTTAATAATGGTAAATTAAATATGTTTTGTCCTTCCGCTTCCATCTAACCTCCGGATTCAACTGCAGACCTGTTCTTCACAGTCACAACTCCCCTCGCAACCTTCAAACTCGGGAGGTTCACAGCCTTCCTCACAGTCACAGCCGTTGTCGGCGCAGTGCTGGCTTCCGCAGGTCAACTCTCCAGGGTTAAACACACAAGTTGTTGAGTGGGGTTCGCAACTGCCGTACCTCACTAAGTTATACACGCCTATCCCTGAAAAAACCAAACTTGTAACCAACGCCAGAAGAAACAGCAGAGACAACAAAGAGAAGTGTTTGTGAACGAACTTTGATATCTTCGGAGACTTCATGAACTTTCCAACAACAACTCCTCTAAGTCTCTTATCAAGGTCGGACCTGCACTTTCTGAAAGTTGCCTTCCTTAAGACGCAGTCCAGTGCCTCTTTAGCAGTCTCTCTGTGAGTAGCGCTGAATATGCCCAGCACTCCAAACACAATCAGAGCCGTGACGCATATCATCTAACAGCCTCTGTGAAGAAGTCTCTTGGTCAACACCCGCCTACCATTCCTGGCAGATCCTTGACGTTGTCAGGCGCTCCTCCACCTCCTGAAGAACCTCCAGAATCAACAGTCGAACTTGAACTGAAGCCCCCACTGCTGACCCTCTCCTCCACGCCGTCGAGTTGGACAGCCTGCACAAGAGAGAGAACTATCAATAGCACCAAAACTAACACAATCACTAAGTTCTTCTTGCTTAACTTCATTTTTTAACAACCTCCTACCATTCCCGGCAGATTACTTATCTCCGAAGCACCTTTCCCGGATACTTTCATGCCGAGTTTTATCATGTCTTTTGGGAAGAAAATAGTCTTCCACTTGACAACCTCTCTGAGCACTTCTCCTTGACTATAGTCAGTGTTTGCTGTTAGGTGAAGAGCCACTGACAAGAGCGCGGGGTTGTGCTGGCACCCGCAGACTGAGTTGCCATTCTCATCTATGCCTACTGCTCTCAGCCCACAGCAGAACTCGCAACTTATCCCTACAGGCTTTGAAGCCAAGTCCATAAACCTCTGGAACGCCTCTGGGTCCTCCTTCTTAATCTTTGATTTTAAAGGTCTGTACATCTTTGCAAGTTTCGATAACGACTCCACGGGTTTCTCAAAACTGACCCCTAAAGCCTCACCGTACTCAGGGGTGCCTCTCGGGATCATAATGTTCATAACCTCTTCTTTACTCTCTGCTTCTTTCAAGGGTAGAACCGCAGCTATTGTGTGACCTGTTGATTTAAGAGATGATATGTCTATGTTGCTGAGGTCTTTCTCTCCAAAATCACTGCTTGTCTGAGTTGCTGAATCTTTAACAGTCATTGAGTTAATACTGGATATTTGGAACTGGTTGAACACTGTTATGACTGCGACTATTATTAATAGAGTTATTATCAACCCGTCCTGCGAACTCAACTTTGATTTAGCAGTTCCGCTCTTCGCAGTTCTGTTCTTCTTTCTGTCTTCTCCGTCTTTGTCTTCTTTGTCTTCTTTCTTATCATCTTTTCCCATAATCTCTCCTCCGCGTAATTGACTACTCAACTATTGACTACTTAACTATTGACTGCTCAACTAAGTTTTCCAACCAAGTTTTTCGCCATCTACTAAAACTGTTCTAAAACAAGAGAAGAGGTTGTTTAATATATATTTTAGGCATTAAACAGAGAGTGTTGAAAACGCTGAAATGGTCGAACAGTGGCTTTAGAATGTTTATAACGGCAGTTACGCCTTTTTCAGAATCAAACAAGTTTTTATAGGTAAAAAAGGCTTCATGGTTTCAAAGGTCTGCTTTTAAGAACACCTGGTTTGTTCTTCCTTTCGGCTTCTTCTTGACAAGATCTCTCTCCTCGAGTTTTTTCAACAGCATGCTCAGTTTTGACTTGTGAATATCCGTCCTTAACCCGAGAGTGTTCTGGGTTATGCCGTCCTGCTCCCTGACAGCTTCCATCACCTTCTGCTCGTCTTCGCCGAGTCCTTTCATCAGTATCTGAAACTTCTCATCTTCTATCTTCATCTCCTTCTGCTTTTCAAGAACCTGAGCCACTTCCTTCTGGGACTTCTCGAACAGCAGGAGGTACAGCCCGAGAGTTAACACTCCAAGACTCACCGCTCCTCCGAGGTACACGGGTATTAGAGCTCTTGCTCTCTGCTCGTGGGGGCACTTCTCAGGGTCCGAGGGGCAGGACTTCCCCGCTTCCACGTACTTGTCTATCTCCCCTTGGTACGCCCCTCTCACCTCACCTCTCACAACCACAAGAACTGCCAGCAGAGCGACCGATAGTATTATTAGTATAGCGCCGAGTTTCTTGTTGTCCAAAAAAACCATGGTAGAGTAAGAATAACGCTCAGTTTATAAAGGTTTAGCACAGTTTCAAAAAAGTTCATTTAAAAAAATTGTTCAGAGAAAGAGTTGTTTCAAGACCATCGTAGCATAACTCCCCTTGCCCAGAGTAAAAGAGGTTCTCTGCACTCCGTCCTTCAAAGAGGAGAGTTCCAATCTGCTAATATCTATCAGCGCGTTCCTCAAATCGCCTTCCGCTGAGAGGTAACTTATCTGCCTGTTCACAAAGTCTTTGTGAGTTATCTCTTCTTCCTGCATGACCTCTTTCAGAAGTTCCTTGTATCTTCCGTCGTATTTTGTAAAGCCGGGCAGGGGGAACTCTGCAGAGCGGAGTTTCTTGAACTTCCAGGGGAAAGAGAGCCTGCTGAAAGAGTAATCCTTGGCAGTGCTGGGCAGATTTTTTCTTATAAAAAGCGAAAGCGCCTCGTTGAAAAGCATCGACTGGTACGCGTGGACGAAGAACACCAGTTTTTTCTTCGGAACTCTCTGGAGAGCGCCGACGTAGTCGTTCGGAGTCTTAGACAAGTGGCTTTTCAGAAGAGAAGAGCAGTCTTGGTTAGAAGAGATCAATTTCTCTATGACTTCAGAATAATTTTTCTTCACCAACGCTCTGCCTATGGAGACGTTGTTCTCAGAGAACCTCTGCTTGTCGAAGTAGTTGATATATCCTTCTCTCTTCTCTGCAGAACTCTCGACCTCTCTTGCAGTAATTCGGAACTTGTTGCCTCTGTGCGTGCCGAGGGATACCGGTCTGTTCGAATGCCCTACGAAACGTATTTTAAGGTGTCTCTCCGAGAACTCTCTTTCTTCGTAGTCCCCTTCCACGCTTATGTACTGCGTGGTCACTGCTCTCTTGTCCTTATTCCCTGCAAAGCCGACAGAAGAAAGACTAGTGCCTAACTTCGTGCTCGTTCTTTTCAAAGCCTCGTGCGTGGTGAAGTTTTTCTTCCACAACTTGAAAACAGAGAACCCTCCCTGGGCATCCTCTTTCTCAACCAAAAAAAGAGGAGGAATCTCTTCTACAACAAAGTCCTCGGGTTTCTTCTTCAACACAACCATAACAGATCTAAAACTGTAGAACTGACTATAAGTTTTAAAACTAACTATTTTTCACTACTACCATCCACCCAGCCATTACTGATTTATCATCCCGTCCAGTTTCAGAAGATTGGAAGCCCAGAGCAGTCCTGCATCAGTGTAGTAAAGAGTCCTTCTGAAAGGTCTGCCTTCATAATCGTAGAGTTCGAGAAAGGTTCCGTGCCTCTCAACAAGGTCTTTGTACTCCGAAAGGTAGTTCTCCGCAAGAGAAGAATCATATTCCGAAACAACCTCCGTCCAGAGAAGCCCGATGTGAGCCCATATAGAGTGTCGCTCGTAGTCAGGGGCCAGAACGTCGTAGAAACTCATATTTAAAGGGACATCCTCTGACGAGACATACTTCAAAGGGAAAGGAGAGTCAAGACCTTCATCCCTGACAGAAGAGATTGCTCTTCCAATCTTCTCCTCATCATCTACAACACCAAACCAGAAAGGAAAGACCTGTGCGTCTCCGCTTACGTAATCCTCTTTGTTGATGTCGTCGTAGAAAAAAGAACCCTCCCAAAAGTTCTCCACCAGCAGTTTCTCATAGTCAAACCTCTCCGGCAGGGAGAAGTCCAACTCCTCCGCGCACCTCTGGACCACTGCCGTAGCGCAGTTGTTGTAACAACTACTGCTCCTTAGAGAATGGTCACGGATAGAAGAGTAGTGTCTGTCCGGACGGATAAGACCAAAAGGACCGAGAACGTTCTCATAGAAATAATCTATCTCTCCCTGAAGAAAAGACCTGAACCTCTCAACAAGAGAGTTGTCTCCTAAGAGAACCAAAGAGCGGAGCAGGAAGGCAAGCGTGTCAGGGGAGTAAGAGGGGAAATCAAAACACCTCTCTTTGGAATCGATTGTAGTAGCGACTCTGCCGTTCTCCGAGTAGTTCCTGAGAGCGAACTGTAAACTACTCCTTACCTCGTCTTCAAACCCCAGTTGTAAAAGCGAGTCACAGCACCATCCGAAGTCGCGCATGTAGAAAACATCGAAATTGCCGGTGCTGACGCGGAAGAAACCTTTTTCGGAATCGTAGCACCTACTCACAACCTCCTCGCATATCTCTCTCCACCCGCCGGAATAAGTCTTAAAGCCGTTGACCTTCCTTAACTGGCTCTTGAAAAATATCTTCAGTCCTTCTCTGACGTAGCCCATTTTTTCTTCCCTCCAAAAAAGAAATCTTTTCGGAACACTGACAGAAGAGTCATCCCTAACACAGTTATTAAGAGGTCACGCGCCCTTATAAGAAAACTCAGAGCCACGCCCACTGCACTGCTGACCCCGAGTATCGCAGTGGCGCTTATCTGACTCAACTCCAGGACTCCAAGAGCAGCGGGGACAGGCATCATGTAAGCAATCCCCACGCCTGTGAGGAACAAGAATATAGAAGTTACGGAGACCGCCTCCCCCATGATTAGAAGAGCAGAGTGGTATTCGAAATACATAAGCATCCAGAGTATAGCCATTGCAACCATAGAGTTGAAGAACGCCTTCTTCTTCTCAGAATAAAAACGGGCAATATCCTCCTCTATCCTTATCAATGTCTCCTCGAATTTTTTCAAAAAACCTATCTTTGACAGGCCCAACAGCCTGAACAGATACAGGAAGACCTGCCTTCCTTTCAGTATATTGTACAGGAGGCTGAAGAAAGCCAAGGAGAAAGAGACAGAGATTACGAAAAGGACCGTTCTCTCAACCCAGGGGAACGACTGCAT
>CAYSOY010000014.1:2628-14025 GCA_964432865.1 uncultured Methanosarcinales archaeon | reverse complement strand
ACTGCATGTTGAGAATGATCAACCCGCCCATAAAGAAGAAAACAGAGTTTAAGAGGAACTCCAAAGACCTGTCTGTGAGGACTGAGGAGAGCCCCTTAGAAGCAGGGACGTCGTGGTCTCTCAGCATCGCCGCGCGGACACCTTCTCCTCCCACGTGGCTTATCGGGGTGAGGTAAGAGACTGAGAAGCCGATGAGGCGGTATATAAACAAGTAGAAGAAACCTACATCATAGCCCATGCTCTTCAGAACGATATTCCATTTGTAGGTCAGCATCAACTCTATCGTGGCAGAGACGACAAGGTATGTTATTACTATTGGAACAGCGGCGTTTAGGAATGTTTGAAAAGTCTCCTTCAAGTCCACGGAGAAGAATATTACAAAAGTCAGGATAAAAGCCAGGATTATCCAGAAGATAACACTTATCCTCCACAGGTTATCTTTTAGTTTATCCAGGAAACCGTTCTTCTCCTTATCTTTCTCTGAGGAACTGTTCATTACAAGGTAAATAAGGGTGTTAATTTAAAAAATTTTGTATTGAGCGGACCAGAGGGGAGGTTCGCAGCAACGTAGAGTTTTTAACGAATCGTTGTTGTTTCGAACCCCTGACTTGCGGCTCTCTCCTCTAAAGGGTAGGAGGCCGCCGCTCTCTCCAGCACCGTTCAAAAAGGTATATCCGGGCTGAGCTACTGGCCCACTACTCAAGAAAAAAATATCTTTGTTTATAAAACTTGCAGTTCTTTTTCCACCGAGTAAGTAGACAACCCTCTCTAAATTTTGCATAACGTTTATAAACCACGTTGTAATCTCTTTTACGAGGTGGTATTTTATGGAGAAGACGTTGGATAATTTAGGAAAAGCATTTATTGGCGAAAGCCAGGCAAGAAACAGATACACAATCTACGCTAAGATTGCAAAGAAAGAAGGCTACCCCTGGCTCTCAGATATATTCTTGGAGACCGCGGAGCACGAGAGACAGCACGCCAAGTGGCATTTCAGAATGATCAAGGAACTCAAGGAGAAGATGGGCGAGGAGTTTGAAGAGCCTGTTGTAGAATCTGACGTTCCCTTCACCCTGGGTAGCACAATAGAGAACTTGAAGAAATCTATCGAGGGAGAGCACTACGAGAACTCAGAGATGTATCCGGAGTTTGCTGAAGTCGCAGAAGAGGAAGGACTTCCCGAAATCGCCGAAAGGCTTAGGTCAATAGGCGAAGCCGAAGTCCACCACGAGAAGAGGTATAAGAGACTTCTTAAGAGGATTAAAAACGGAACTCTCTACGAGAAAGACGAGGTCAAGAAGTGGACCTGCACCAAGTGCGGATACACCCATGAAGGCGAAACCCCGCCTGAAGAGTGTCCGTCCTGCGACCACCCGCCGGAGTACTTCAAACTGCTCTGCGAAGACTACTAACACCGCTGGGCTCCGGGGTAACAGGGTAAAGGAGGGTTAAAAAACATATAACCTAATTATAAAAAACCGAAACTCTGTTACTCACTTCGGTCGTTCAGAGATTACTCGTATAACTCGCAATAACCGTAAAAGGTATATAATAAATAGTCTCTATAGATAATCAACTTAGAAGAGTTTATGTATAGCCTTAGAGAAAAGTTCTTTTAAAACCGGATGGATAAATTCTGGTATGTAGACAAGTTCTCCTCTAAAACCTCAACTCGGTTAATTGATTTATCCTACAAGAGTTAATATCTTCAACACCCCATAAAACTTATAAATAACCATTATTTAGGTTATATCAATATGGAGATAGAGGAGTTGTTGAAAGGAAAGAATTCTCGGAAGATATTTGGAGAAGCAGAGATAAGAATAATAAAAAAACAGATAAATAACATAGCACTGACACAATCAGAGAAGAACAGGCTGTCAAGAGATATAAGGCCAAAGGTAGAGTTCATGAGAGAAGCAGATATAGAACTGAAGGATCTGAAGAAAGGCTCGAAGATAAAGAAGATTATAGAGAAAAGCAAAGAGATAATATTGAAGAATTCAGAAGAGAAAGTGGAAGCCATACTCCTATTCGGATCCCACGCAAAAGGAGAAGCCAATTGGAGATCGGACATAGACCTCTGCGTTCTCTTCAAAAACAGGAAAGACACGAAAGAAGCCACCAGGTTTAGAAAAAAGATGGCGGGACTGCTAAACTCCAAAATAGACGTACAAGTTTTCAGCACGCTACCAATGAAAGTAAAAAGAGACTTGATGAGAAAGCATAGGATAGTATTCCAGAGCAGAGAATTCGACAACATAAAGTTTGAAAACAAAGTATTGAACAAAACAACAGAGTTCAGACAAAGAATAAAAGAGGCAGAAACATGAACAGAAGAGTGAAAGACAAAATAGACGACATAACCACGTATCTGGAAGAGTTACAAACAATAAAACCCGAGAATCTAAGAGAATATAAAGAGACAAAAACAAGAGCTGCCTGTGAAAGATACTTTGAGAAAATCATAGAAACAGTCACGGACACATCCTTCATAATAATCAAACAGAAAAAACTGAAGATGCCGGAAGACGAGAAGAACTCTTTCAACATACTGAAAGAAGCAGAGATAATAGATAAAAAACTATGCAGAAGGTTGAGAGAGGCAAAAGGAATGAGAAACCTGTTAGTACACCAGTACGGAAGAGTGGACGACGAAATAGTATTCAAAGCAGTAACAGAAGAGTTAGAAGAAGACGTTAAAGAGTTCATTAAAAGTTTAAAAGAGAGCAATTAATACAATATCCTATCTAAACTGCACAGTTAAGTATGCAATATCTCGTATATTTTGCATAATATTAATAAAGACTTCTTATTTAAGAAGAAGTATGGCTTTAAGATTGTACAACACACTCTCAAGAGAGAAAGAGGTTTTCAGACCGGTAAGAGAGGAAGAAGTCGGGCTCTACACCTGTGGTCCCACGGTCTACCACTACGCTCACATAGGCAACCTCAGAAGTTTCATATTCTCCGACGTGCTTAAGAGAGTTCTCGAATACAACGATTACCAAGTAAAACACGTGATGAACATAACAGACGTGGGGCACCTGACCTCTGACGACGACGAAGGAGAAGACAAACTTGAGAAAGGAGCCAGAAGAGAAGGAAAGACCGCGTGGGAGATAGCAGAGTTTTACACAGAGGAGTTCAAAAAAGATCTTCAAAGACTCAACGTGACAGCGCCTGATGTCTGGTGCAGGGCTACAGAGCACATAGAAGAACAGATAGAACTCGTGAGAAAAATAGAGGAGAAAGGATGCACTTACAAAACTTCAGACGGGATATATTTCGACACTTCGAAACTCGAAGACTACGGGAAACTTGTAAACCTTGAAGAAGAGGGGCTCGAAGAGGGGAGTAGAGTGGAGATGAAGGAGAAGAAGAACAAGACCGACTTCGCACTGTGGAAGTTCAGTCCTGAAGACAAGGAGAGGGCGATGGAGTGGGACTCGCCCTGGGGCGTAGGTTTTCCAGGATGGCACGTAGAATGCTCGGCGATGAGTTCTAAATACTTAGGAGAACAGTTCGACATCCACACAGGAGGACAAGACCTCGCACCAGTCCACCACACCAACGAGATAGCACAGTCAGAAACAGCTTTTGGAAAAAAACCATGGGTCAAGTACTGGCTCCACGGAGAGTTCCTGATACTGAAGGAAGGAAAAATGAGCAAGTCAGAAGGAAAATTCCTAACACTGAAATCACTAAAGAAAAAAGGGTTCCAAGGACTCCATTACAGATACCTGTGCCTGACAGCCCATTACAGACAACAACTCAAGTTCAGCTCCCAGGCATTAGAAGGTGCCAAGAACAGTTATGAGAAACTCAAGAACAGGATCGTAGAACTGAAGAACAAAAAAGCAGAAGAGAAAGGCAGTAAGAAAAAAGAGAAGGAGTATCGTAAAAAGTTCTTAGAAGCGGTGAACAACGACTTGAACATGCCCTCGGCGCTGAGCATTCTGTGGGAGGTGTTGAGAGACGACAGTCTGAGTAGCAGTCAAAAAGTAGAGACAGCGTTGGACTTCGACAGAGTTCTTGGATTAGGTATTGAAGAGATGGAGGAAGAGAAAGTTGAAGTCTCTGAAGAGGTTCAGAAGTTAGTTGAGAAAAGAGAGAAAGCCAGAAGCAAAAAAGACTGGGAGAAAGCAGACAGGTTAAGAGAGAAGATAGAAAAGAAAGGCTACGTAGTTAAAGATAGTAAAGAAGGAACTAAAATAGAGGAGAAAAAATTCGTAAAAAAATAAAGAATAAAAATCTAATTATAAGTTACAAACTCATCGTAAGTCTTGTTAGGGAGATGACAACTACCGTATAAACCTGTGATAAGAGTTTTAAGATCTTCCTCCCTACCTACTACTGGAAGAACTGCAAAAGAAGCGTTCTCAGGTTCGACAGCCCTGTTGAAATCCTTAGCCAATTCAGTAACCGGAATAATATCAGTAACTGCAACAGCACTGTTATAATCTAAAGTATAAGGCACAATATTTTCCCTGGATAGAATATCTTTTGATGACAAAAAAGTTTCTTTCTTATCCAATCCAAAAGTATTCGCTAAAGTTGAAACAAACTTATTCACACTATCTTCTAAAGACTTGTACGGCAGAGTATGCAGAGAGACATCCTCTTCCATAGATTCTACTTTTTCAGAAGAGTCAATACAAAAATCCAAACATTTATCAGTGGACTTATAAACGTCAACAAAAAGATCTCTTTTACCGTCTATTACAGCATGTTCGTTTCCAATCAAAAAATAGTTCCAGTGAAAATTATCTTTAGACTCTTCTTCAAGGCTCGGTGAAATGATAGTATCTATAAACCCCGAATCTTCAATTGTCTCTCCCTCTTTTAAACTGTCGTTGAAAGACTTCTTCCAACCTTCGTTAAAAAAATATTTTCTTTTTTTAGGATCATGTAGCATTTCATTGACTCCCTTAGAAAAATCATCTGAATTGTAATTTACCATTTTTATCCCTCCTGTTTCCCTTTCTTTTTTCTATTTCTTATTTTCCGAGTTTAAAAACTTTTTCTTTTTTTGTAGGAAATGGAGGGTCATTTAAAAAAGTTTCTATTTTGAAGTAGTTAAGTTATAAAGAGATTAGATATAAAAATACAAACAAAAAGAGAAAAACATCAAAATAAAAAAAATTATTCTATTATCTCAACACTGAACTCTCCATCAGAATGACTAAGAGACTTTGTATTAGTAACTGCTATAATATCCTTCTCCACTCCGCGAAGGTCAATTTCTGAACTAATATTAAGACCTGAAATCTCTGCTTTAAGAGAAAGTTGGTTCTCAGACTTGAACTTACGAACCTTCTCAACTATCTCTACAGCCAAGTCACCAACCTTCTCCGCTTCCTCATCAACCAACTCTTCTCTGGAAACAGGCCACTTACTTATATGAATACTCTCAAAACCATCCTTTTTACAGAAGAACAACTGATAAATCTCTTCAGTCACGTGAGGCATTATAGGAGCGAAGAGTTTCAAAACTCCTAAAGCAACAGAGTATAAAGTATGCTTTGCTGAAAGAGTCTGCTCGCCGTACTCTTCAGGATTATAAAGACGATCTTTTACAAACTCCAAATAATTATCGCAGAAAGTATTCCAAAAAAAGTTATTAACAGAGGAGAGAGCTTTAGAATACTTATACTCCTGAAAATAATCTGTCACCTCTTCAACAACCTTGTTAAACTTTGAAAGAACCCACTTATCCAGAGGAGCCAACTCTCCAGAAAAACCGTCGTAATCCTCCAAGTGCATTATAGAAAACTTCATAGCATTCCACAACTTAATAATAGTCTTCTTCCCAGTAACCAAATCCTTCTCCTGAAAAGAGAGGTCATCGCCCAACTTTACACCAGCAGACCAGAACCTGAGAGCGTCGGCGGAGTACTCCTCCAGCACGTCATCCGGGTCGACAACATTGCCCTTACTCTTAGACATCTTCTCACCGTTGGAGTCAAGAGCATGACCTGATATTACCACGTCGTCCCAAGGGATCTCGTCGTCGTTGTAGACCGCCTTCACAATCGTGTAGAAAGCCCACGTCCTTATTATGTCGTGAGCCTGAGGCCTCATACTCATCGGAAGTTCTGCCTCTCCTCCAAACTGCTCCAGAGCTATCTTCGGTGAGACAGAACTCGTAGCCCAAGTGTCCAAGACGTCCTCTTCAGGAACAAAAGAGTCAGAGCCACAACTACAACTCTCCTCAGGAGAGTCTTCCAACGGGTCCACAGGAAGGTTTTCAACCTTTGCAAGTTTAACCTCACCACAATCTTTACAAAACCACAAGGGGAAGGGAACTCCGAAATGCCTCTGACGACTCACACACCAATCCCAGTTCAAGTTCTTCACCCAGTGCTCGTACCTCACTCTCATATGGTCGGGGTGCCAGTCTATTTTCTCGCCTGCCTCTAAGAACTTCTCCTTGTTCTTCAAAACCTCCACGTACCACTGCTCTGTTTTTATGAACTCAATCTCAGTCCCGCATTTCTCGTGTAGGTTGACAGCGTGTCTTATCTGTTCGGAGCGAACAAGAGAACCATCTTTCTTAAGAGCATTAGTTATTTTTTTCCTGAACTCCTTCACACCCATATCTTTATCAAATCCAAGTTCGGATATTCTCTTCTTGTCAATCTCTGGGTTGCCTCCAAGGTCTACTGAGCCGTCCTCTTCTATTATTGAATAGAGGGGCAGGTCGTACTTCCGCCACTTCTCAACATCCTCTTTGTCTCCGAAAGTACAGACCATCATGAGACCGGACCCTTTCTCCTTATCCACCGACTCGTCTGTGAGTATCGGGACTTCGTACTCCAGGAGAGGTACGTCGTCGAACTCTCCTTCGAAACCTTCGTATCTCTCGTCTCCCGGGTGGTAGAATAGAGCGACGCAGGCAGGAAGAAGTTCCGGTCGAGTAGTGGCCACTTCCAACTCCTTCCCCCCTGACTTAAAGATTAAGTCGTGAAAATGAGAATTCATCTCTACGTTTTCGAACTCTGCCTGGGCTATGGCTGTCCGGCAGTTCGTGCACCAGGTTACTGGTGACTCTTCTCTTACCACGTGGCCTTTTTTAAAGAGGTCTATGAATGATTCCTGGCTGAGTCTCTGAGAACTCTCGTCAAGAGTCGAGTAGGTTGTTCCAAAGTCACAACTCATACCTATCTCTTTCCAGTCCTGGATAAAGGAAGGTTTTATCTCCTCTATGGTATCGAGGCAGAGTTGTCTAAACTGAGACCTCTCCATCTCGTGAGAGTCCACGTCCTTCTTCTTCTCAACCAGGCGTTCAGTCGGGAGTCCGTTGTCATCGGTGCCGAAAGGGTAGAACACGTTCCTTCCTTTCATCCTCTGATACCTGACGAGGATATCCTGCTGGGCGTAACTCATCGCGTGGCCTATGTGCATCTTCCCGGAGACGGTAGGAGGCGGGGTGTCCACAGTATAAATCTCGCCCTCTGCGTCAGGATTAAACTCAAATATGCCTCTCTCTGCCCAAAACCTCTGCCACTTCTCCTCTGATTCCTCTGCGTTATACTTCTTGGGAAGTTCCATCTCTTGTAAAAAAAAATATGATTATTTTTAAAAGTTTGTATAGAAAGCGGAAAAAAAGGAGAAAAAAGAAGCAAGATTTATAAATGAGAAGAGTTTAATAGTGTATAAATAAAGGGGAGGAATAAATATATGTCAAAGGTAAAAAGGTTATCCAAAAAAGAGAGTAAATTAAACAAATTGATCTCAAAGTTGAAAAAAAAATATAAAGAAAGCAACACCAATAAGAAGAAAGCAAAAGTCATAAGTAAAATTATATCTACAATGGAAAAAGAAGAAAATGTTCTCGAAAGTATTGCAAAAATTATAAATTCAGAGGTAGCAGAGATTGTGGAAAAGAGTTCAAAACAGAAATTTAAAACAATCAAATCAGATATTAAACAATTAAAAAAGAATCTTAAGGAAATACATGATTATATTCAAGTTAGCAGAGAAGAAATTGATGATGCTCTTGAAAAGCTTATAGAGAGATTAGATAATCTTGAAGATAGTATTTCTCCTGAAATACTCAATAATAAAGCATTGAATTTAATAAAACAGTTCTCAAAGGCACTTAACAACAGTCTGTTAGAAGAGTTTGAAGAGGAAGAAGAACATATAGAGAAGATGATACAAGAAGAGAGAAAAAGACTCAAACAAACAAAATGACCACTTTATTGTAATTAAAACCTAAACTTTTTAAATAAAGGTTCATTTCTAACAATATGGGCAATATATTAGAGACATTGGAAAGTGTTGAAAAAAAAGCACAAGACAATCTAAACCAGTTCGCAGAGTATAGAACAGAACTAATAGTAAAAGGAGAGCCAATAAATAACAATTTTTTTCATGAAATATATATAAAGAGCAGTGAAAACTCAAGAAAAAAGTTAATAGGAAGAGTAGAAGTAAGCACCGAAGCTGAAGAATGGACAGAATATGTAAAGATCAAACCAAACGATGAAAAAATCTTTCTAAAAAAAAGAGATCTAATAGAAGTTTTAAAAGATCTTAGAGAATTTTTGAAAGAGAAAGAGGAGAAGCATACAACAGTAAACTGCGAAGGAATGGAATACTTCAATACAAACTCATACCGCGAAAAAAACGGCATGATAAGCTTAGATGAAGGCATTGAACTGCCAAGAGGAACCTATCACACAGAAGATGAAAAAATAGTCTCAAGCATCGATGGCGTAATAAAGAACAATTCAACAGAGTATAACCAATAACTTTTTAATAACATAACCTATTTCTGAAAACCCACAATGCACTTCGTACACATAGCGGACTGCCACATAGGTTGCTGGAGAGACTCTAAGATGAGGGAAGTCTCCAACCAAGCCTTCAAGAAAGTCATAGAAGAAACTATAGAAGAAAACCCTGACTTCTTACTAATAGCAGGAGACCTCTTCAACACAGCAATCCCCAACATAGACTCACTAAAACTCTGCTTCCAAGAACTCAAGAAGTTAAAACAGAACAACATCACCTGCTACCTCATAGCAGGAAGCCACGACTACTCACCATCCGGGAAGACAATGCTGGACCTGTTGGAAGAAGCAGACCTGGCAGAAAACGTAATGAAAGGAGACGTAGAGAAAAAGAAACTCAGACTGGAGTTCACAGAAGACCCAGGAACAAGCGCCAAGATAACCGGGATACTGGGGAAAAGAGGAAGTCTGGACAAGCACTACTACGAAGACCTCGACCGAGAACCCCTCGAAGAAGAGGAAGGTTTCAAAATATTTATGTTCCACACACCGATAACAGAACTCAAAACCAAGCAGTACAAACAGATGGAGTCAGAGCCGATAAGTCTGCTCCCAAAAAACTTCGACTACTACGCAGGAGGACACATCCACGTACGAGAAGAGTACAACGACAGAAGCCGTAAAAGAGTAATCTACCCCGGGCCTACATATCCCGCAAACTTCTCAGAACTGGAGAAACTCAAACGCGGGAGTTACTGCGTCTACAAAGACGGAGAGGTAGAAAAAAGAGAAGTAACTCCTAAAAAAACCATCAATATAAAAATAGACCTCGACGGCAAAACAGCAGAACAAGGCAATAAAGTCTTGGAAGAGAAAAAAAAGAAAGACTACAAAGAAAAAATAGTTCTTCTAAGAATAGAAGGAGATCTCTCAGCCGGGGAGCCGTCGGAGTTGGAAACAAAAGAGTTCATAAGCCACGCATACGAAGAAGGAGCATACACTGTTCTGAAGAACACTTCAAAGCTTACCAGCAAGGAGTTCACAGAGTACAAGACCAAGCACTCCACCAAGGATAAAATAGAGCAGGACGTGATACGAGAGAACGCAGGACAAGTAGACACTCCTCTAACCAAAGAGGAAGAGGAAGAACTCACTAAGAAACTTCTTCAAAAACTCTCAGAAGAGAAAAAAGAAGGAGAGAAAAAGTACGAGTACAAAGACAGGATGAAGAAAGAAGCAGAAAATATTATAGAGAACTTCTTAGAGAACAGTAGAAAAGAAAAATGAAAGTATAAAAGAAATCAGCAAGCGACTCAATGCTTCTTCAACTCGCTGTCAATATCCTTCTCACTCCACCCAGCCTCTTTGAGTTTCTTCCGAACCTTCTCCTTGGAATAACCTCTGTCGAGAGATTTCTCAACGTAGTCGGATAGAGCCTTCTTTGTCCGGCTCCCACCTTCTTCCTCATCGAAAGAACCAAGGTCGGAGCCTCCGCCAAAGCCTTCCTTCTTCTGGGAGAAGAACAGGTAACCTCCTAATATTATAACCGCAAGCAGTACCAGAACAGCGACTACAGGCCAGAGGATAGAGGATCTCTTCTCTTTTTTCTGCTCTTTACCTTCGTCTTTATCCTTCTCGCCTTCACCTTCTTTACCTTTATCTGAAGTCTTGTTTTGAGCAGGTTCTTCTCCTGTATCTTTCTGGTCGGACTGGTCTGTCTGGTTGTCAGAAGGAGCAGGAGCAACTCCTCCCAAGACATAGTAACTGAAGTCAGGAACTCTGACTTTCAAAGTAAAGACGTCATCTTTCTCAATAACACTGTTAGGGGTGTAGGACGTCCAGTCCTCTCCGTTCTCAGACCTGAAAACCTTCAAGTCGCTCTTAGAAAACGAATTCTCATCGACCCAAGACTTTGGAAGTTCAAATGTTAAGAGATAATCATCAACGACTCCTTCCAGGTTCACGTGGTCAACCTCCAACCCTTGATACTTGGCACCGTCCTCTAAAGAGAGTGAGGAGTCTATCCCTACAGTTATAGAGACGTCCTCGGCGTGATCGGTAAACTCTGCTTCTACCTTTTTCAAACTTATCTCAGGAGTCGACAGGCCGTAGTCCAATGCATCTCCTGAATCCACGGAGACCCAAACGTGCGTCTCAGAGGTTTCATCACTTAGAGAGGAATAAGAACCGCCTCCCCCGCCTCCTCCTCCGCTACTGGAAGTAGAGGAAGAAGTAGATACAGATCCTGTCCCATTAATACAGTTTCCGCCGGTATCACAAGAATCCATCCTATAATAATAAGTAGTAGAGGAGTCTAGAGAAGACTTAGTAAGACTCTTGCTCGTAGTATAAGAACTAGAAGAAGGTCCTTTGCTTAAATCATTCGAAGAGGTGCCGTAGTACAGAGTCCAATTCACCGGCTCATCAGTACTACCAGACACAGTTATCGCATGAGTCCCTGAACTGGCGGAAAGGGAGAGGTTTGCAGGATCTACTGTATCCACCACAGTTATATTCCTAACAACTTGTGAAGATAACCCTAACTCATCAGAGCAGTTAAGAGTGAAGTTATAATTCGTGTTGTTCTCCAAGTAACCGCTCAACTGGCTGTCGTAAGTGAAGTTGTACTCTGACTCGTTCGAGAAGGCAGAGAAGT
>CAYSOY010000014.1:0-2618 GCA_964432865.1 uncultured Methanosarcinales archaeon | reverse complement strand
GTCGACTCCTGAACTATTCGTGACGTTGTAGGTGCAGAACGAGGTGTTCTTAGGTGTTCCCTCTGCAACGCTGAAAGTGACGTTGAAGAAACTGTTATTAAGGGTTACCGCTTCGGGCGTGGTTAAACTAATAGAAGGCGAGGCGTTGTCCACGACCAAGTTATAAGAAGAAGTCTGATTAGTATTATTACCAACATCAGTAGCGTTGATGTAGAAACCTACAGACTCATTCTCAAAGCTGTAATTGACAAAATAAGTAAAGTTACTCAGAGGGGTGGAATTCGTAATATTATAAAACACGCCTTCAGAGACATAACCAGAGCTGGTATTCCTATAAAGAACTACAGAGGATAAATTATTTCCAACATCCATACTGTTGTCGCTCCAGTTAGCCCATAAGTAAGCGTTGTTGTTAGGAGTTACAGGCGTGGTCAAGTTCTTCAAGTTATAAGTAGGAGGCGTGGTGTCGTTAACAGCTGTGTAGTTCGAGAAACCAACAGTACGGAAAGTAAGAGTTCCCGAGCTATAAGAGATACTTGAACACACAGAACATTCAGAACCATCCTTCTCAATAATAGGAGTATAATTATAAGGAAGATTCTCCATAGTCAGAGAAATATTCGAATTAGTAACATTTGCAAGCTCTCCAAACCAAGTACTGTTAAAGTATATCTTTGGAGGAGTAGAAGAAGAGTTTAGAATAGAGTAGTTTCTTATCTCCTTCAACATCGAAACCTTTGTCCTATTAGCCAAGTCCAGAGGGTCTGAAAAGTTAATCGTTCCCATGCCACTCTTAACTATTGTGAAATTAACCTCGCTCATATTTCTAACTTGGGAAAGGTTTGTAGAGCCAGGATCAAGCTCGGGAGGCACCCCTATATTGAAAGGTACTGCGAAGAGGTGGGCATCAGAATTTGAGTTTCCTGCTGAGTCAGTCAAAGTTACCCAAATATTACCTGCCTGAGGAGATTCTGATTTGTCGTTAGTAACCATTGTGTAATTCAGGTTGTAAGAACAGTTTTTAGAATTACAACTCGTCTTAGTATAACTTTTTCCAGTAATGTTCTCAACATCAGTCCAGTTTACTAAAAGAGTGGTATTAGTAAGATCTGAGAAGTTTACAGAAATGTTTATATCCTCTCCGTAAGTATAGAATATGTCCCTGTCCTCTCCTGAAGGATTCCAAATAAAATCTACACTGGTAAAATTAGGAGGGGTGTTGTCTGCTGTGACAGTAATTGTCTCAGTGGCGGAAGAGCCGAAGTAATCAGTAGCATTAATAGTCACTTCACAACTCCCCTGGTTGGGACAGCTCAAGTTAACAGGAGAAACAGACAAGGAATAATTATCTCCTGAAGGATTGTTCATTCCGAAATAACTTGTGTTGGAGAGATTCACAGAAGGAATAGATACATCATCTGTAACCGTGGCGTTGAACAATATTGGTGTTTCATTAACAACCACATAGTCATCAGCTGTGAATCCTGTAATTAAGGGAGCTGTATCATCCACAGTCACATTGAAAGGAGCAGAAGCTGTTCCATTATTACCAGCAGAATCCTCACCTTTAAAAGAAATATTAAGCTGTTTGTCATCAGGCTGAGATGATAGAGTCACAAAACATTCACTACCAGAATAAGACGCCGAATTCCAAGTAGTGCCGGCGTCTAAAGAATAATAACACTTACTAACACCAGAAGTAGCATCAGTAATCGTAGCATTAACATAAGGAGTAGCATTAGTATAATTAGTAGCACCACCAACATAATAAGGAGATACATTAATTGCAGTTGCAGTATTAGGAGGGGTGTTATCAACAGTTACTTCCACAAACTCCGTGTCGTTTATGTTATCGACATTATCCTCAGAGTAAACCGTTATGTTATGCGCGCCGTCAGAAACAGAAGTAGTATCAAGAGTCGCATTCCAGTAATTATTGCCTACATTAGTAGAATCCAAAACCGTCTCACTACCACCGCTGGAGTTCGTCACATTAAACCTCACATGGTCCACACCAGAAGTATCATCAGTCACAGTAGCGTTAAGAAGAACAGAAGAACCACTTAGATTCGCAGAAGAAGGCGGACTATTAATCGAAGAAACAACAGGAGCCGTGTTATCAACAGTAACATTATAAACATATATACTATCAATCATAGTCGAATCAGAAGCGTTAGTAATGTTGAATAAGAAAGTATAATTAACATGATCCACCAAGCCAGAAGTATCCCAACTATAATTATAAGGAGAACCGCCAACATTATTAGCAGTGTTTATATTAACAAACTTAGCACCAGCAAGAGTAGCATTACTCCAGTAGAGAGAAATATTAGCATTACTATTATTATTAAAACTCATATTAAAATTAACAACACCACTAACATTAGAATAATTAGAAGGATAATTCCAAGAACCAGACATAGCACCACTCACAAAAAAAGCAGTAGCTATAAGAACAAAAAATATCGTTGTTATAATTAATAGTTTAGAAAAAATGTTGTTCATCTCATCAAATATCAAAAAACACACCTCTTGCCCTTCAGTCATATTAACTTTCGGATTATAGTTTAATAGAAATAAAAAAGCAACCATTAAAAAAGTTTCGGTAAAAAAAGTGG
>CAYSOY010000013.1:15644-22261 GCA_964432865.1 uncultured Methanosarcinales archaeon | reverse complement strand
AGGGCCGGGACCAGTATCTCAGTGTCCCTCTCCGGGCTACCACTCTCATGGCCCGTACTGATCATCGGTTTGGTGGGCCATTACCCCACCAACAGCCTAATCAGCCGCCGACCTATCCTATGGTTAACTTCTGGAGATAGACCATTCCAGGAATTATCTCCTATCAGGTATTACACTCAGTTTCCCGAGGTTATCCCCGACCATAGGGCAAGTTATCGACGTGTTACTGAGCCTTGCGCCTCTCAAAGAGATGACTTGCATGGCTTAATCGAATCCCAATAGCAGCAACCTCCCGCAGGATCAACGGGTATTGATATAATAGCCGTGTACCAAAAAACACGTTAAGAAACACGTTTTTTGAGAACAACGGGTATTGATTGCGTCGGTCGCAAAAGGTAAAATAGTCTTACCTACTTAAGAATCTTTAGAGGTACCTAATCCAATAAACATAGATGTAATAACAACTATGATATTTGTGATTAGGTGCTTTGCATTCCAAACCTGCATCATGCCTAAGTCTTACGTCAGGCACTCTAAAAGAACACTCTCGTGTTTAGGATATGTCCAAGCGCACACTTTTTTTGCGCCTTTCCGGACAGTAGAATGGAGGCGATAACTCCTTAGACATCTTCCAAGGAGCATCTGTTCTCTTCAATTACACCGTAAATCACAGTGGGTTTATAAATCTTACTGTTTCTTTCTGCAACTAACAAAGATTAAAAAATTACACCAATGTAGTATAGAGGTTGAATGCGGGGGAAGGGAGTTTCACAACCACGGCAGAGAAGCCGCACTTTTTTGAACCCTTGAACCCACTAAGGGACAGGATTTCGCAATGCTTGGAGCAACCTCCAAGTGTCCCTTCTTAAGTCCTGCGCATCAAGCCCAAGCAGTTGATAACACAACCGCTCAATTGACCAGGCTTTGCTACCCCCGCAGAAGCCTCTGTTTTTGAATGGAGCCTCTGGCGGGAGTTGAACCCGCGACCTTTACCTTTTCTCCACCATTCGAATTAACGAAAAAGCGTACCAAGGTAACGCTCTACCACTGAGCTACAGAGGCGTACGAAACTAAAGAAAAACTCTTATTTAAAAAACTTGTTGTAACCCTCCACCCCCCGCTCAGAAGAAAACATTTATAAATGTTGATGATAAGTGATACAAAATAGAGTAAAGACGCTCGAAAAAAGTTTGAAGAGGTGAGACGAGGAAAGTGGCGGACGACTACGAAATACTGCCTCACGAAGAGGTAGAGTACTTAAGAGACGAAGTTGAGAAGATAAAGAAGAATCCTTTCGGAGATACAAAGAGTTCTAAAAACCTTCTGGATTCAATGGACAAGTTGAACAAGAACATAAACAGGCTCATAGAGATATTTGAATCAGCCCAGGACGAGGTAGTAAAGGACTACAAAGAGAAAAAACCAGGTGAGAAACTGGACAGAGTTCTCGAACAGAACAAGAAAATGGCAAAAGGAATGGTAGAAGTAGCTAAGACAGTAAAAGAACTAAAGAAGATGAATCAAGAAGAGAAAAAAGAAGAACAGCAGTCCAGACAACAGCAGAGTAAAACAGAGACTCCACCACAGTTCCCCACACAGAAGGGTCCAGATCAACAGCCGAGAGGAGCACCCCCCACACCGCCATCTGGAACTGCTCCAGGAGGAACAACATCTCAAACCCCGCAGAGCAGACCGGACACGCCTCCAAAAGGAGCCAACCCTAACCAGCCACCACTTCAAAAAGGAGCCAGCCCCAACCAACAGCCTTCACCTCAGAAAAAAACCGCCCCTGGCCAGCCCCAAAGTGGTCAGAAAGGAGTAAGCCCCGAACAACCGCCTCAGCCTCAGCAGGGAGGTCAGAAACCCAGCCCTCCACCTAAACAGACCGCCGGGCAGAAAGGAGACCCATACAACACACCACCCCCACCACCCAATCAGAAAAAAAGTTCAAAAGATAAAAGTGGCGAAGGTAAAGGAGAAAAAAAGAAGAGAAATCCATTCTCATAAAAAAGCAGAGGTCTAAGAACGAAGAGCAGGTGAGATTTTTTGAGAGTTGAAGAATCGTCTGAGTCAGAGGAGAGTATGAAAGACAGAATAAACATGGAGTTAGCCAAGAACTTCTTTGTAAACTTCGCGATATCAGCCAAGACCCACTCAATGCTCGACAAAGTTTCTGAAGAGCAGAAAGAGAAGTTCAGAGAAGATATCAAAGACTTCGACAACATAATGTTGAACACGGTAGAGATGAGTTCAACAGAAGAAAGCAAAACAAAGAAAGAGAGCCTCGAAGAGGTAGAGCAGGACGTTTCCGAACTGGAAGACTATCTCTCCAAGATAAGAGAGGACCATCCGGAAGAACTGGTAGAGGAAGTCGAGGAGAAAATCGAGTTATTGAAGAAAAGAATACACAAGAAGAAGAGAGAATTAGCGGAGAGTTAAAAGAAAACAGCGCTCAACTATAAGTTTTCAAGTTTTAAGCATGAAGTGAAACGTATAAAGAAAAAATAAAATATTTTAGTAGACAACAGATGTAGAAATATCTTTCTGTCTTTCACAACAGTTCAAAGATCTTTCTGCATAACTGTTTTCCTGCCGTTGGCTTCTGCTCTTTCGCAGGCCTTCTCGACAAGTTCAACGACTCTTTCGTTGAGTCCTTCGGAAAAATCTGCAGACACGTTGTACCCTGCAGCTACCTTTTTTATCTTAGACTTCACTACAACCATATCCATTTCTATCACCTGAAAAAACTCCAAAAAACTCCTATTTATAAATCTTTCTGAAATGTGATTTCATAATAGATTTCAAGACCGCAAATTTTAATAATAGTGAGGAAAACAGAGTAGAAAGATGAAAATACTTAATAGTGAAGAAGAAGACTACCACCTACACTCTTCTAATTACTCCGACGGTAAAAACTCCGTGGATGAAATGGCTAAGAAAGCATCAGAGATCGGCATGAAAAAAATAATGTTCACAGACCACGCAGACGCCACGGCGAAGAAATACAACTTTAAAAGAAAAGAAGAATGGTCCTCTAAAAAGAAAAAATTATATGGAGTCGAAGTTCTTTTTGGAGTAGAAGCAGATATTAAAAACAAAAAAGGAGAAGTATCTAAGACGATTAACAATAAGAAAAGTCGAGAAAAAAACATACTCTCTCTTCATAGCATTTATCAAAACTCTAAAAAAACATATACCGAAGGGATTATAAAAAGTATTGAAAAGAACAAAGAAGATATACTATGCTTAGGACACCTGGGAAGTAAACAAAAATGGAAGAATATAGACCTATTAAAAGTTATACTCTTTGCTAACAAGCACGGAATACCTATAGAGATAAACCTTTCCCATTTTATGAAAAAATTCATACCTCTCCAGATTTTCAAAAAAATAATACTGGAAGCAGATTCTGTCTACGTAAACTCGGACGCTCACTCTACAAAAGATTTAGAACTCATTCACAGAAGAGGTTGGTCTGAGATGAAAAAACTGAGGAAAAAAATTGAAAAAACATAAAAAAGTTAATTCTCACTCTCTATCTACACTCTCTACCTATGGGCGTAGTGGAATACAAGTTCACTGCCATTCTTCTCAGTCAGTCGCATGAAACCAAACCTCTCCGCCTGCACCACGTCACCAAGGACAATGTCCAAAGCCTTCGACTCGATAGGACCTGATTTTATAGTGCCGTCCGGCATCTTGACCTCTGCCGTGTTCAACTCATTCTTCTCAGAGGCGGGGAGCCAGTGAACAATTCTCTCCCCCGCTCCTTTGAAAGATTCGTAGTCTCCTGAATGAAAGACAAACTTGTCTTCTACTTTTTTGAAGTTCAGGCAGTCCTTCAACCGGACAACCTCGCCTTCTTCGATCTCATCAAAGTCTTCTCTCTCGATAATAAACTCTTCGTTGGTCCAGAAAAGCCTCCCTCCGTCTTTGTGGTCTGGGTGGAGGTCCAACTCTAACTTCTGCTCGGGAGCGCCCTCCACGGTAATCTCTACAGGGTCACGTACCATGAAGAACCTGTAAGCCTCGGGCTCGATCAACTCCTTGTTGAACGCGTTGAGACTCTTGAAGAACTCTTCTTTAGAAACAGTTTTATCCGTCTCGCTCAAACCCATACTCTTTGCAAACTCCAGGAAACTTTTCGGCTGGTAGCCTCTCTTCTTCAACGCCTGCACAAATGGAAGTCGGGGGTCCTCCCAGCCCTTGTACTTGTTTGACTCGATCTTTGCTCTTGTCTTCGAGGTAGAGAGTTGGAGCCCCTGAAAGTTTATCCTGCCTGTGAACAAAACCACAGGGTACTCTTCATCCAAGTATTCGAACATTATCTCCTGCCTCTTAGCATTATCCATGTGGTCCTTCCCTCTTATTATATGAGTGACTCCCATCTCTATGTCGTCAACGGTCACTGCCAAGTTCATGAGAGGCCAGATCCTGTACCTCTTCCTTTTTTTTGGATGCGTGGTCGTGTTTATCCTCGCCAAGGGGAAGTCTCTCATCGCAGGGTTCTTGTGCGCCATCTCAGTCTTCAGCCTGAGAACCGCGTCGCCGGGGTCGTAGATTGTTTTCATCATCTCCCACCTGTCAACATTCTGTTCTACTTCTAAAGACCTGCAAGGGCATTCTTCCTTGTTCTTGGAGAACTCTCGGAACTTCTCTGCGGAACACCTGCAGATGTAAGCCTTTCCTTTCTTAATAAGTTTCAGAGCGTACTCGTAGTAGAGTTCCATCCTCTCAGACTGGACAAAAACCTCTTTCTCCACGTCGGGGCAGAGCCAATTAAAGTCCTCTACCAAGAGGTCGTAAGCCGGTTCGTAGATGTTCTCAGGATTGGTGTCTGCAATCCTCAGGATTAACTCTCCGTCGTACTCTGTGCAGTAGTGATAACTCAGAAGCAGTGCGTAGGTGTGTCCTATGTGCATCGGACCGCTGGGGCTTGGCTCGAACCTCATCACAACCTCTCCGTCTTCAGCACGGGGCAGTTCTTTCAATTCTCTCTTCTCATCTCCGCCAGGCTCACCTTCTCCCCCTTCAACTTCACCTTTATTTTCTTTCTCCATGATTATATTGTGCTTTTCTTTCAACAGTTCTTTCTGTTCTTCGACTGGCAGAGAGTTAACTCTCTCTACCACGGGCTCTGCTCTTTCCAAGACTTCTTCGTTCTTCCCTCTCAGCCCGGGGAACTCCCCCATAATCGCCCCTATGAGGTGTTCTGCTTCTGCTTCTCCTCCGTACTTCACAGCGTTCTTCAACGCCTGTAGTTCTACAAACTTTTCGAAACCGTCGAAATCTTCGTCTTCCATCTTAACAGAAAAACCAGTAGAACTATTTATAAATTTTGTTGATTCTGTATTATAATAATACTATTAATAAAATAACAAATATAATAATACTATACTGTGAAAATTGTCGATCAATCCGCTCTTACAACACCTTCCTCTTTGTCAACTTCGAACTCTGCGTCGAGAAACTTCTCCGCGACGTAGATGTTTGAAAGCGTATGATCTGTGATTTTACTGGTCTTAAACTCTCCCTTCGCCACGCCTAAAAAGGGTATCAACTGGTCTGCCAGGTACTTGTCCACCACCGCTTCGGAGTCAATCTCATTCTTCAACTCTTCGCCGGCCAAGCCACCCATCTTCTCGGACTTCAGACCCTTCTTGCCGAGGCAGTCACTGCCGAGAACAGTATTCGAGTACTCCTTCCACGTCACCGCGCCGGCGCCGGTACTCGGACTCCTGCAGTACTCCATCTGCACGCTCACTCCGGGCAGGACGCTCTTCACACCACCCCTTGCCCTCTGGCAGACATCGGCACTCTCCAGGTCCTGGGTTGCAAACACCACCGCCTCCGAAGAGAGAGGACTACCTCTCTCAACGAGGTCCACGCTCTCCATGGGCTCGCCAAACATCTTGTCACTCTCAATCACTATCTCAACCTTCCCTCCTCCCTTCGGGTAGAACCCTCTTCTCTTTATCTTCGCCTGAACACTCCCAAACCCGAGCCGTTCAAGCATCGGAGACACAACGTTGATGAAGTAATCGACTGGCTGTGAAAAAGGAACGTTCGTCCCTCCTTCAAGGACTACCTTGCTTCTTCCTCCTGAGAGAAGCGCCGGGAGGAGCAGTGACTGTGCCACGAGTGTTATGGAAGCAGCGGTCTTCATGTCGAAATAGACGTTCTTCGGTCTGAGACCTCTCGGTTCAAACTCCAGGCTCTCCGCGCCCTTGCTCAGTTCAGAGGTTTCAGCGTCTGAGAACTCCTGCAAGACCTCTATACAGTGGATGTGTTGGTTCTTCAACCCGGGAGTGTCTCTGTTCTTCCTTATATCCTCTATTCTGAAAGACTTTCCTGATGCCACGCTGAGGCTGAGAGCAGTCCTCAATATAGCACCGCCTCCTTCTCCGTGCGACCCGTCTATAACTACTTCTTCACTCATGAATACACCTCTATACGCCTAAATCAGTCCCTATTTATGTCACAATCACAAATTCTTGGTGTAGGAAAAACTTTTTAATTTAAAAGGTTTCTGCTATTTGTAATGACAGATTACAGAAAACTGTGCAGGAAGGAACTCACCCGCCTGACCGGCAAAGAGCACATTTTCTTCACAAGGA
>CAYSOY010000013.1:9361-15634 GCA_964432865.1 uncultured Methanosarcinales archaeon | reverse complement strand
GCTTGGCTTTGGTGAGGTCTTTATACAGGACCAGGGAGGTTGGATGACCTACTCGCAGTTCATAGAGGAAGAAGGTCTGAACAGAAAGGAACTTGAGACGAACTACGGAGTGGTCGATTACAAAGACCTCGAGAAGGACAGGGTTGTCCTCCTGCTCAACTCCATGCCCGGATACTACTGCCTCCAGGAGAAGATAAGAGAGATAAGTGAGGAGTGCAGTAACAGAAACGGATTCTTGATAAACGACGTCTCAGGGAGTATAGGAGGTAGAGAAGCCAGATACGGCAACTTAGTCCTCGGCAGTTTTGGAAAGTGGAAGCCTCTAAGCATAGGAGAAGGAGGGTTCATAGCCACCAATAGTAAGTCTCACAAGATATGGTTGGAGACAGAACTTCAGAGAGAACAAGATGAATCTTATCTTTCAGAGAAGAACTTCAAAGACCTCCATAAAAGACTGGAGAACCTGGACACCATCTTAAAGAAGTGGAAGGTGTTGAAGAGAAAAACAGTGGAGGAGCTGGGAGAGAAACAGATAAAGATTCTGAGAAGAGGAAAACTTGACGGCGAAGGCGGGATAAATATAATCGCTCTCTACGACAACAAAGAGGAAGAAAAAAGAATAAAAAAGTTCTGTAAAAAGAAAGGGTTGGAGTTCACACTCTGTCCGAGAGAGATAAGAGTGCTTGAAGACGCTATCAGCATAGAGATAAAAAGAGTTCAGCCAGGAGAACTGCAGTCTTAACAGTCAGTAATATAATAGTAATGTAATAGTAATATAAATGTAATATAAATAATATAAGATAACAATAATGACAAATTAATAACAGTATTATTAACCTTTTTTCTGAATCAGAGCCACGAAGAAACCCTCTGTGTTGTTGTCCTGCGGGTTTATCCTGAGACATTTCTCAACCTCTCCGCTGTACTCCTCGCCCTTGAACTCCTTCACCGGCTCGGTCCTCTCGACGTCGAGGGAGAAACTTTTGAGCCCCGCGGTAGGGAACTCGTTCAGAAGCCACGAAACCACCCCTTCGTTCTCCTCCGGCTCGAGAGTGCAAGTGCTGTATACCATCAAACCGCCCTCTTTTAAAGAGGAGAAAGCCGACGCGAGTATGCTTTTCTGAATGTTCTTCATCTTGTTGACAAAGTTGCCCCCCCACATCTCCAGACTCTTGGAACTCTTCCTTATCGTCCCCGTCGCTGAGCAAGGCGCGTCCACAAGTATCTTATCAAAAAGAATCTTTCTGTCTTTAAAACTTTCAGCCCGCGAAGTAGTTATTAGAGTGTTGTAGACCCCACACCTCTGAAGGTTTGAAGCGAGAGCTATCACCCTGGAAGTGTTGGCGTCGTTCGCCACTATTGCCCCGTTGTTCTGCATCAACTGAGCGAGATGGGTTGTTTTGCTCCCCGGCGCGGCGGTTATGTCAAGCACGTGGTCATCTTCGTCGGGGTCCAACACCAGGGAAGGTATCAGACTTGCAGCGTCTTGGACGTAGAAGTATCCGAGTTGATGCTCCAAAGTGTTTCCTATATCGTAGTTGTCGTGACCTCTCGGCTTAACCCTGAATGCGTGACTGCACCAAGGTACCTGCTCAAGAACCCACTCGTCCGACAACCGCTCCTCTACCTCCTCTACACCTTTCTTAAGAGTGTTAATCCTGATAAACCTGTCGGGGTAACTGCTGGAGTACTTTAGAAACTCTTCAAACTCCTCCTCACCACCCATCAGTTCTCTGTAGTACTCCTTGAACTTATTACTAAAAGAGGGCTTCTGTGGAAGAGGTGTCAAATCGCTCATAGAATAAGTAGGAGACGCAGATGGTTTATAAATATTTTCTCATGTACACGCCTTCTCTCTCGTAGTTGTGCTTCCTGTAGTACTCCCTGGCGCCCACTCCGCTTATCACCAGGAGTCTCTCCACGCGGTTCTTCTTCGCTTCCTCCTCTGCTTTTTTCAAAAGTTTCTTTCCAAACCCCCTGTGCTGGGTCTTCCCCTCAGAACCTATCTCTTCGGAGGCTCCGTAGACGTGCAGTTCTCGTATAATGGCAGTGCCTTCATCAACCTCAGAAGTCAAGTGCTGATCTGGGAGCCTCAACCTGCAGAACCCAACGACTCTGTCCAGTTCTGGCTCAACCAAGGATATAAAGAACTCTCTGCCTCCAGAGGAGTCATAACTCCGAACATTTATCTCTGTCTCCGAAACCTCTTCTTCTTTTATCTCCCTGCACCTTATACACCTGCACTCCTCGTTGTTGGTCTCCATGACCTGGTGGAGTATCTGGCGGAGGTTGGTCCTGTCAACCCCTGCTTCTGTGTACTCAGTGGGTATATCTCTCTGAACCCTCATCACCCTACAGTACTCCGGTATGCTCTTCTTGGCTTCTCTCAACACCTCGACAGCCTCCTCGGTAGTTATAGGAGTGTAGTCTCCCTCCTTGTATTTTTTGTAGAGTTCTGTACCTTTCATCACCATGCACGGGTATATCTTCAACATGTCAGGCCTGTAGCCCGGCTCTTCAAAAACCCTGTTCAAAGATTCAACGTCTTTCTCTAAACTTATCCTTTCTCCGCCCCCGCCTAAGAGGCCAAGCATCATGTGGAAGTTCAACTTGAAACCGAGGTCCTTCAAAACCTCTATGCTCTCTTTTACCTCCTCTGTTGTGTGCTCTCTGCCGTTCGCCTTCAGCACGTCGTCGAAGACAGACTGGACTCCCAGTTCTACCCGGGTGCATCCCTGCTTAAGCATCCTCTTTGCCTCCTCCAACATCTTGTCAGAAGAGGTTGGTCTTGTCTCTATCGTGAGGCCGACGCATCGAATGTTTGAAATCTCATTCTCCTCTTGAACCTCTTTAAGGCTCATTTCAGCACCTTTACTTTCTCCTTCTTCAGTCTCTGAGTCTTCGAACTTTCTTATCTTCTCCTGCACCCTGTCAACCCTGTCCTGGTCTTTAACATCACCAGGTAGTTCAAAGAACTGTTTGAAACCCTCTATGTCCAGTTCACCTTCATCGTAGAACTCCTTGCCGAAGTCGTTCATAGCCTTGAAACACCTCTTGACAAAACTCTCCTGGTACTCCTCTTCGTAACTCGGAAAAGTACCGCCCATTATTATAAGTTCGACTTTCTCAGGGCTGTGCCCCGACACCACGTACTGCTCCAGCCGGTTGAATACCTGGACGTAAGGGTTGTAAGACGCTCTCTCCGCCCTCATAGTTGCGGGCTCGTTGCCTGTATAGGATTGAGGAACGTCTCCGAACTCTGAATTCATCCCGCCGGGGCAGTAGACGCACCGCCCGTGGGGGCAGTTCTTAGGCGAGGTCATAACAGCCACCACCGAGACCCCGGATCTGGACCTCACCGGTTTGGTAAGAAGTCTCTTCTTCTGCTCTTCCGCCTTGGTTGGAGGGAGGCTCATAAGGATGTTTATGTTCGTCGGCACTTTCTCCAGAGAGTGCTTGCCACACAACTCTGTCTTGAGGCTCTGTAGGTCCTGCTCGGTGACCCCGCCAGGCTCTTCGCTTAAACTATTAAGCCTCTCGCAGATGTCCTGTAAAAAATCTTTCGGTAACTTCATATGCTTAAGAAGGAGTAAAGTTTTTATAAAATCTACTATTCTGCAGAGTTACAGAGGTTTAGAATGACTGCAGGAAAGAATGTCGGGATTGGATTGATGACGACGGAGCACGCAGAGATACTGATGGAGGACAGGGAGAAGATGAGAGGCATACTCACAGAGGAAGAGTTCTCCTCGCTCACGGTGTTCAACGTCGCCGTCGTTCTGGCTTTGAAAAAAGCCTTCTTAAAAGCCGTAGGGGTTCACAAAGAGTTCCCGGAAGAGATGAAGGAGTTAAGAGTCGCTGTGAAGAAGAACAGGAAGACTGAACTGGAGGTGGCTGAAAGTTTTTTAGAGGAGAAAAGCGTTCACTCCTTCCAACACTCCGTGGACTTCGACTTCGGACACGTAGCAGGAGTGGTGGCAGTTGAGAGAGAAAGAGATGAATAGCAGTAAGTAGAGGGTGTTAGAGAAAGATATCAAAATTTGAAGATTAAGATATCAAAGATTAAAAGAAGAAAAAGTATATAACTGGGTATATAACTTATTCGTAGTCTCTCATCCTCTCCAACTCGTCTTCAATTCTCAAGAGTTGGTTGTACTTTGCCGTCCTCTCACCTCTGCACGGAGCGCCTATCTTTACTTGGCCACATCCGAGAGCCACGCTCAAGTCCGTTATGAAAGGATCCTCTGTCTCTCCGCTCCTATGGCTGACCATCACAGACCAGTCGTTGCGAAAAGCCAGGTCCGCGGCCTTGAAGGACTCTGACAGAGTGCCTACCTGGTTCGGCTTGAGCAAGAGGGCGTCGCAGAGGTTCTTCTCCGAAGCCTCCTTTATCCTTTCAGGGTTTGTTGCAAGGAGGTCGTCTCCCACTACCTGCGCTTCAATACTTCTCTGCATCAAAGACTTAAAACTCTCCACGTCGTCCTGGTCGAACGGGTCCTCCAGGCTCACTAAGGGATATTTGGTCAGGAGTTCAACCCAGAAATCTATGAATTCTTCTCCGCTCATCCCAAGATACTCTTCGTTGACGTAGAATTCGGAAGATGCTGAGTCCACGGCGAGTTTAACCTTTTTACTCAGACCTTTCTGCTCAATTGCTTCCATCACTACGTCAAGAGCCTCTTCTGCAGATTTCATTGGTGGGGCAAACCCGCCTTCGTCTCCGACGTTTGTAGACTCCACGCCGTACTTTTCAGTGAGGACCTTCTTTAACTGGTGGTATACTTCTGAGACAAGCCGGGCGGACTCTTCGAAACTCTCTGCTCCGACAGGTGTTATCATGAACTCTTGGAAGGGAAGGTTGTTGCCGGAGTGCTCTCCTCCGTTGATCACGTTGGCGAACGGCGCGGGGATACTCATGTCTCTTCTCTTCTCTCCTTTATAGTACTCTTTGTTGAACAAGGTGTTCATGTACTCGTAGAAAGGAGTCGCTTTCTGCATACTTGCCGTCCTCGCCACTGCTATGCTTACTCCAAGCACGGCGTTGGCTCCGAGGCGGGACTTGTTCTCAGTACCGTCGAGTTCAATCATTTTCTCGTCTATAACCTTCTGTTTTGTAACGTCCTTTCCGAGAAGTGCCTCTTTTATCTTTGTGTTTACGTTCTCCACCGCTCTCTTAACACCCTTCCCTGAGTACCTGCTTCCTCCGTCCCTCAGTTCAAGGGCTTCGTGCACTCCGGTACTGGCTCCGCTGGGAACTATGGCTGAACCGAGGCAGTCTCCGCTGTAGACCTCTACCTCGACAGTCGGGTTGCCTCTCGAGTCAAGAACTTCTCTGGCGTAAATATCCGTTATCCTGCTTTTCTCATCCATCTGAACCTATTCCGTTCTGAATCTGTTTCTTCACATCTAAATCTGAAGATTGGTTTTTATAAACTTTTTTATACCCCTCGGTCTGTGTGCCACAGCCCGATAGTTTCAACAGTTTATACCGCTACGCTTTCAACGGAGAACTAACCAACTTGTTAATAGAAATAAGGAAGAAAAAAAGAAAGAATAAAAAATGTCTGATTTATTGAACACCGCGAGTTATATCTACGGCTCTACTTCAGCGTTCATCTCTCCAGTAACTCTGTGGCTCAAGTCCTGGCCGGTCTTTGTGTAGTCGATGGCGATTTCTGCTCTGACTCTCTCACCGGGATTAGCGTCTATGCTACCACAACCGTTGCTGCTAACATTTACATTTGCCCTTTCGCCGTTGTCCAAGCCTCCAGATATACTGCCACCGGCATTACATTCAACATCACTGCCACCGGTAGTGTTGAAAGACCAACTCACAGATTTTGTATCTGTTCCTAGGTTGTTGATGAACTCAAACTGGATGTCGTTTGTAGAAGCCTTGAACTGACCTCCGTTGAATCCTTGTCCGATTATGTATGTGTCCGGAAGAAAACTTTGTGGGTTGAGCACTCCGAAATATGCCAGGGCTCCTATCGCTGCCAGTACAACCAGTATTGCCCAGCCGTAAGTCATTAAGAACTCCATCGCTGCCTGTCCTTTGCTACCATCTCTCTTAAACTTCATATATTATTCACCTCATCAAATAACAAGTATTGTACTATCCTGCTTTTTACACAGTATATACACTATTCTCCAAATTAATAGTTTATAAAACTTTCGGTTCAGTTTGCTGAAGCGAAAGTTGAGAACGAACAGTGAATAAACTTTCGGTTCAGTTTGCTGAAGCGAAAGTTGAGAACGAACAGTGAATAAACT
>CAYSOY010000013.1:0-9261 GCA_964432865.1 uncultured Methanosarcinales archaeon | reverse complement strand
TTCGGTTTGTCATAGGCGAAGCGAAAGTTGTGAACGCCAGTGAACTAAGTTACGATTTCAGCTTTGCTGAAGAGTAACGTGAGAATGATAATGAACTAATTCTTACTTCCTTTCTTCTCAATCCTATCTGCGATTATCTCATCCTCTCCCTTATACTCTTTGAACTTCCCTTTAACTTCCAATCTCTGTCCTCTCTGTATTCCTGAGACTTTTTGGAAGAGAACAACTTTCATACTGCTCTTCTGAGATATATTTATCACCGTTATGTTCTCCGAAGAATAGTGCTCTCTCACCACGCCCTCGACCACGATGTCAGAACCGTAATCATCACAGGACAACTCTCCTATGGCTTTTGACTCGACTTCGTAGTTTCTCATAAGAAAGAATATCATAGCAATACCTACAAGAGCCACGAGAAAAGCTATTGTTAAAAAAGTTCTATCCTTCATACTTCTATTAAACAACATCTCTTTGTTTATTAAACCAGTTCAAAGAAGTTCGGAGATGTTACGAAAGAAAAGAGAAAATTCTATTCCATTATATTTATAAATACTCTCTTACTACAACTCCAACAATGACAGACAACCTCGATTTTGAAACGACAGCAGAGTTGGACGTTCCTGATAATATAATAGACCAGGTAATAGGTCAAGACGAAGCAGTAGAGATAATAAAAAAAGCATCAGAGCAGAGAAGACACGTCCTGCTGATAGGACAACCCGGTACTGGAAAGAGTATGCTGGGGAAAGCGCTTGCAGAACTTCTTCCAAAAGAGAAACTGAAAGACGTGCTCTCCTTTACCAACCCCAACGACGAAAACAACCCTCTCATCAGAACAGTCGACGCAGGGGAAGGAAGAGAACTCGTTACCAAGGAGAAGTTGAAGAAAGGAGGAGGTTTCTTCAAAGGCAAAGGTCTGATATTCTTAATACTCGCGATAATAGCGATGATAGTGCCGTGGTGGGCTTTCAGCAAGTACAACGCCGAGTACGGAAGCACCGTGGCAGCTATTATGTTCGTGGCGTTCTTCATGGGAGGAATGATATTCCTCGCAGCGTTCATACTTTTCTCAAATCTCAAGAACAGGATGGGCTCAGAGAAAGACGACTCGCCGAAGTTGATAGTAGACAACTACCAGAAAGACCAAGCCCCTTTCATGGAGGCAACCGGAGCCCACGCAGGAGCACTCCTCGGCGACGTCCTCCACGACCCGTTCCAGTCAGGAGGTCTCGGAACCCCTGCTCACAAAAGAATAGTGGCTGGGATGATACACAAAGCCCACATGGGAGTCTTGTTCATAGACGAGATAGCCACGCTCCAACCCCACACCCAGCAGGAACTGCTGACAGCACTTCAAGAAGGAGAGTACGGTATTACCGGGCAATCAGAGAGAAGTGCAGGCGCGATGGTAAGGACAGAGCCTGCTCCTTGCAAATTCATACTTGTAGCAGCGGGCAACATTAAAACTATAAGAGAGATGCACCCCGCACTGAGAAGCAGAATAAGAGGATACGGCTACGAGGTCTACATGAAGAAAACAATGCCGGACAACGAAGAGAACAGGGAGAAGATGGCCCGCTTCGTAGCCCAAGAGGTAAAGAAAGATGAGAAGATCCCACACTTCGACAAAGGAGCAGTCAAGCATATGATAGAAGAGGCGAAGAGGAGAGCCAACCGCAAAGACCACCTCAGTCTGAGGTTCAGGGAACTCGGAGGTCTTATAAGAGCTGCGGGAGACTACGCAAAAGAGCAAGGCGCGGATATCGTCAAGAAAAAACACATAAAAACAGCGAAGAAGATAGCCAGAAACTTAGAGGAGCAGATAGCAGACGAGTTCATAGAAAGAAAGAAAGAATACGAAGTCATAGTCACAGAAGGAAAGAAAGTAGGGAGGGTCAACGGCTTGGCAGTCATGGGCTCAGAGAACATCTACTCCGGGATAATACTCCCGATAGAATCAGAAGTTACACTCGGAGGGAAGGAGACGAAGATAATAGCGACGGGCAACCTTGGAGAGATAGCTCAGGAAGCAGTCACCAACGTCTCCGCGATAATAAAGAAACTCTTCGGAGAAGACATAGAGAAGAGCCACGACATATTCGTACAGTTCCTCCAGACCTACGAAGGAGTTGAAGGAGACTCGGCGTCCATAGCAGTAGCGACGACGATAATCTCGGCTCTCAACAACGTCCCGATCAAGCAGGACTACGCAATGACAGGCTCTCTGTCAGTCAGAGGAAAAGTTCTCCCCGTGGGAGGCGCGTCTGCGAAGATAGAAGCAGCGATAGACACAGGGATAAATAAAGCCATACTGCCCGAGAGCAACATGCAGGATATAGTCATAGACGAGAAAAAACTCGAGAAGATCGAGATAATACCCGTGAACACCATTTCGGAAGTCCTCACAGAGGTCATCGACTGGGAGGGAAAAGAAGACATTCTGGAAAAAATCCAGAGCATGGAGTACAAGTCCGAAGATGAAGAAGAAAAAGAGTCAGAATGAGACTGTCTTCTCACATCCAAAACAACTTTTTTGAACACCTACCGCCAAATAACATCAACATCATCTGTTCTTTCATAAGGTCTTATTTTCTCAGAAATGTCTATTCTCATACCTGACTCGTACATTATCTTGCCTGTCCAGGCTATCATCGCAGCGTTGTCCACTAAGAACTCGTCTTCGGGGATGAAGCACTCACCCCCTCTCTCCTCGCACATTACCTCTGCCATCTCCTGCAATCGTTTATTACAAGCAACTCCTCCTCCGAGGAGCAGTTCTTCCTTCTCTGTATGAGCCATCGCCCGCTCCGCCACCTCTACGAGCATTGCAAAGACAGTCTCTTGAACAGAGTAGCAGAGACTCTCCTTGTCGTACTTCCCCGAATTAATCTTGTTCTTCAAGTTCGTGTTCAAACCGCTGAAGGCAACATCCATGCCTTTAATAGAGTAGGGTAGTTCTACGTAATCATCCTCTGAACTCTTGCCAGCCAGTTCCTCTACCTTTGGACCACCGGGGAACCCCAGCCCGAGGTCGCGGGCAAACGTGTCTAAAAAGTTTCCTACGCCTATGTCAAGAGTCTCACCGAACACCCTGTACTTCCCGGACTCGTACGCTACCACCTGAGTGTTGGCGCCGGAGCAGTAGAGCAGAACCGGGTCTTTTGAATCAGTCAATAACTCCCCGACCTCCAGGTGGGCTACGCAGTGATTCACACCGACCAACGGCTTGTCATGGAGCAGAGAGAGCGTTCTTGCCTGCGACGCTCCTATACGTAACGCGTGGCCCAGGCCCGGGCTGATAGAGAAAGCCACGAGGTCTATATCAGAGAGAGAAACACCTGCTTCTTCCAGAGATTCATCCAGGACTTGTCTGCAGACCTCGATGTGGTGCTCGGCAACTTCGTTGGGTATTAAACCTCCTTTTTCAGTAGTGTAAGAACTCTTGATGTTTGAAAGAATTTTTTTATCTCTAACAACGCTAATTCCAAAAGTATGAGCGGTTGACTCTATTCCTAAAACAATCATATCTCAGAAAAAAATAAGTTCTCCTTTAAAACCGTTACTGTTGAACGTCGCTATTATTTTATATTATTACACTATAGTATTGTTACACTATATTGTTACTTATTGTTCCACTATTATGTTGAATCCTACCCGGCGCAACCTTTTTTGAAAAACTTCTCCTCGACTTTTCTACAGTACTTTAGATACGTATCGAAAACATCTTTTTCTTATACCGGTGTCTTTATTGAGACGGAGAAGCACTACAACTTTTCTGAAAACTTCCTTTAATTCATCTTGTCCCTCCTCCCGCTCATCTCTTTTGGATGAGAAAAGAGCAAGTTCTACTGCCCGGTCTAAGAGTTTAGAGAGTAGGACAGGTCTGGTTCTAAAATTAATTGATGCGTCTCGTGCCAACAAGATAAGATCGAGCGATAAGTTGTAGACTCTGTTTCTGTCCAGTTCGTCCTTCTCTCTACTGTATCCGCTGGTAACTTTCGAATGTCTCTCCGCACCGCCGTTATCTCTCTTGAACTCATCCATAAAACTGTATTGCTTCTGAACTAATTTAAGAATTTCTCATGAAAACATGGAAAAAAAGCGGGCAAGTGGTAAAATCTTCGAAAGAGCCAGGTTTCTTAGAAAAAAGATTAGAAAACATACTAATACAATAAAAAAAGCAATAAAAAAGTAATAGAACAATAAAAAAATAAAAACATACTCAACAACTACGCATCAGACTCCGCAACCGGCGGCGCTTGCAGACCCTTGGCCTCCAAAGCCGAATCCTGAACTTGGAGTTCCGAGGTCGGAAAGATCTTTCTCGCACTCAGACGGTTTCTTTTTGAAACCTGAACAGATAGCGTTCAGCAGTGACTGAGCGTCCCTTCCAGGCTTAACAGTCTTTCCGTTGATAACCAGAGTTGGTGACCCTCTCACACCGTACTTCTTGTTCTCTTCGTTGTGGAGTTTGAAAGGCGGATATTTGCCTCTCCACTCTTTCTTCTCTGGGTCGTTGTATAACTCCATAACCTTATTTTCTTCGTCTACTTTCTCCACGCAACTGCTTAAATCGTCTTTGGTAAGACCTACTGCGTCGAGAGCGTCCGAGGCACTGCCTTCTTTCAAGAATTCACTCAGGTAAGTAAGATACTTTCCCTCGTAGTTCTTCTGTATGCAGTACTGCCTCATGTTCTCCTTCAACTCTTTCTTGCCGTGCATGGCGTAGTTCACGAATTTTATATCGAAGTCTATCTTATCCTTCAACAGGTTGGCCACAGGTATTACTCCTTTCTCCACCTGGGTCCCGTAAGGGCAGTAACTCATCACAAAGAGTTCTACCTTTGGAGTATCTGCTTTAGGAACGTCAGTAGGGGTGGTTCCCTGCTGTCTATTCTGCTGATTGTTCTGAGCAGAACCGGCTGCACCTTGGGTTAAAGGCACTGCTCGTAGGAATAAGAGTTCTCCATCCTTTGTAATATATACTTCGGAAGTTTGGCCTTGAACCGTGATCTCACCTTTATAGACTCCGTTGGTCCCCTCGAGGTTCTTCAAAGTGGCTTCTGCTTTGCCCTGCAAGAGTTTGTTTGATATAGCCTTTGATGCCTCTTCTGAGACCGTGGCCTTGTCCTTTGCCTGAACTCCTGTCCCAGGACCCTGCAGTGCATACACTCCTACTATAATTACAAGAACTGCCAGGACGCCCGTGGCTACCTGCCATATCGAAGCATCCTCTCTAAGCATAACTCTCTCTTTTGAATCTTTCTTTCCAGACTTAGATTTTTTCTTTTTCTTAGATTTTTTATCTTTGGATTTCTTCTTGTCTTTTTTATCCTTTTCTTTATCTTTTTTCTTATCTTTCTTATCTTTTTTCGACTCTTTATCCTTCTTTGCCATCAATCAACCCTCCTATAGTCTTCTAACAAGATTAAACAGCGTTGTTTATAAAAGTTTTGGTAAAGGGTCAGAGGTCCTCTACGAATCAAAAAACAGAAGAAGTATAGAAACTAAAAGTGGCGACCAAGCGATAGTTTTAAAAAAAAGGAGATGACAAAAAAGTATCTCATGGCAGAAGAAAAAGAGAAAATAGAGGAGTACGACTTCGAAAAAGTAGAAGAGGAAGTCCTGGAATTCTGGAAGAAGAGAGATATCTATCCTGAAAAAGTCAAGGAGAAGAATAGAGAAGGTGAGAGATGGTACTTCCTCGACGGACCCCCGTACACCTCGGGGAAAGTCCATGTCGGAACAGCATGGAACAAAACCCTGAAAGACACTGTTCTCAGGTTCAAGAGAATGCAGGGCTTCGACGTCTGGGACAGAGCCGGCTACGACATGCACGGACTCCCTACTGCGCTGGAACTCCAGAAAGACCTCGGGCTCAAAACTAAAGAAGACGTGAAAAAGTACGGAGTAGATAATTTCATAAAGAAATGCAAAGAGTTCTCGATAGAGAACATGGAGGTTATGAACCAGGATTTTAAAAGAATGGGTGTCTGGATGGACTTTGAAAACGCCTATCAGACACTCAGCGACGAATACATAGAAGGTGAGTGGTGGCTTATCAAAAAAGCCCACGAGAATAACAGACTCTACGAAGGGTTAAGAACAATGACCTGGTGTCCTGACTGCGCCACAGCCCTTGCAAAGCACGAATGCGAATACCAAACAATAGAAGAACCATCAGTCTTCGTAAAGTTCAAAGTGCTCGGAGAAGAAGACACGTACCTAATAATCTGGACCACAACTCCGTGGACTATCCCTTTTAACTTGGCAGTGATGGTAAACCCGGAACTGGACTATGTCAAGTGTGAAGTCGAAGGAGAGAAGTGGATAATCGCAAAAGAACTATCAGCCCCGTTCATAAAAAAAGTTGCAGAGAAAGACCTCAACATCATAGAGGAGTTTAAAGGAGAAGAGATGGAGGGAATGAAGTACCAGCACCCGTTCCACGAAGAGATCCCCCACTACAAAGAGATGGAGTTGGAGCATCCGAAACTCCACACGGTCTTGCTGAGCCAGCAGTACGTCGACACCAGTGCCGGGTCTGGATTGGTCCACTGCGCTCCGGGGTGCGGGCCGGAAGACTACGAAGTCGGGGTGAGGAACAATCTCCCCGCCTACAACACCTTGGACGAGGAAGGAGTCTTCTCTGAAGAGATGGGTGTCTTCGCCGGAAAAACCGCAAAAGAAGACGAAGAATTCTTTATCGAACAACTCAGAGAGAAAGAAGTTCTCATCGCCAACCCTTCAGTAGAGCACGACTACGCGCACTGCTGGAGATGTGACTCGCCTGTAATCTTCAGAACAACCGTCCAGTGGTTCTTCAAAACAGAAGACATAAAACAGGAACTTATAAAGAAGAACGACCAGATAGAATGGGTTCCTGAAGCCGCGTACAACGCGTTCGACTCCTGGCTGAAGAACCTGCGGGATAACTCCATAACCAAGCAGAGGTTCTGGGGCGCGCCGGTTCCGATATGGAAGTGCGAGGAGTGCGACAACTACACTGTCATCGGATCAAAAAAAGAGTTGAAGGAGAAAGCAGGGGAACTACCCGAAGACCTTCACAAGCCCTGGATAGATGAAGTCACAATAGAATGCGACTGCGGTGCTGAACAGAGAAGAATAGAGGACGTTCTGGACGTCTGGGTGGACGCCGGCACAGCAAGTTGGAACTGTCTCGGCTACCCGGAGAAAGAGGAAGATTTTCAGGAGATGTTCCCCGCAGATTTCATACTGGAAGGAAAAGACCAGATAAGAGGCTGGTTCAACATGCTCCACGTAGCATCCATGATATCTCATGAAGAGCCGTCTTTCAAAACCTGTTACATGCACGGCTTCGTAAACGACGCTACCGGGAGGAAGATGTCGAAGTCCAAAGGCAACTTCATCCTACCCGAAGAAGTCATAGATGAGTACGGCGCCGACACGATGAGGTACTACATGGTCCAGGCAGCATCTCCAGGAATAGACATGAACTATAACTTTGAAGACATCTCTCTGAAGCACAGACACCTGTTTGTGATATGGAACCTGCACAAGTTCATAATAGACCTTGAAAGAAGCGTAGACCTCGAAGAGTTCAAAACCGAAGACCTGGATGTTGAAGAGAGGTACATACTCTCAAAACTCCACACTACCATGAAAGAAACTACCAAAAAGTTGGAGTCGTACCACATAGACGAGGTGCCAAACCTGGTAGAAGATATATTTTTAGAACTCAGCAGGACGTACATCCAATTCGTCAGAGAGAAAGCCAGGACCGGCTCGGAAGAAGAGAAGAAAAAAGTTCTTTATACTAGTTACACCGTCTTCATAGAAAGTTTAAAGATGTTCTCCATAATAACTCCTTTCATCTCAGAGAAGATGTTTCTGAACTTTAAAGAGTCTTTCCCGCTGAAGAAAGAGTCCATAGCACTGTACGACTGGCCGGAGCCGGAGGAAGAAAGAATTGATAGAGAACTTGAAGAAGAGATGGAACTGGCGAAAGACGTAATCACCGCCGGCCTTGCAGCGCGGAACAGAGCAGAACTCGGGGTGAGATGGCCCGTATCAGAAATAAGAGTATCTCCTGAGAAAAAATCAGAAGATATGGAAGAGGCAGTCTCTAAAGCAGAAGATCTCATCAAAAAACAGTTGAACTGCAAAGAAATAAGTTTCAAAAAGATGCCTCTGGAATACAAGGTCAAGCCGGACTACAGTGCTCTTGGAGAAGACTTTGGCAGTGACACGGGGAGAATAGGAGAGAAGATAAAGAAGGACTCAGATAAAATAGGCGGCGAAGTAAAAAAGATAAAAAAAGAAGATGAGGAGAAGGGTATAAGCATAGAAGTCCTTGGATTCACACTCACGGAGAAACACCTTGAGTCCAGCAACTCAGAAAAGAAGCGGGGCTGGAGAGAAGAGAAAACATAAAACTGAGCGTTGAGATAGACAAAGACATCGAAGAGAACAGAGATAGAATAAAGAACAAGGTCGGCGCTTCGAATATCAGTTTTGAGTTTAAAGAAGAGTGGAAGCACAAGAAAAAGGGAGAGATTGAAGGAGTAAAATTTAGAATCTCTCTTAAAAAAATTTAAACTTCTGCCTGAAGATTGTACTATTCGGTAAGGTCTGCCTCGGAGAGTATTCTGTCAACGCATTCCTCCACAGACTTGCTTGTAGAATCAAGGACCAAGTCGTACTGCTCCTCGCTGAACGCGTCGACGCCGTAATACTTCCTATACCTTCTCTTGTCGGACTCCAGCCTGCTCCTCAACTCCTTCTTCGCCTCCTCCAATGTTTTGAGAGGCTCTCCGCTTCTCTCATCACTCAACACCCTCTCTGCTCTCACTTCCAACTTCGCTTTGATAAAGACCTTGAAAGAGTCTGGTATGAAGTGGTATCCCAGGCGGGAGTCTATTACAAACGAGTCTTCCTCTCTTCCAAGACGCTTCTGGTACTCATCAACGAACCTGTCTGTTGAGAACTCGTCCTCTCCGAGGGCGTTGAACTCCTTCAGAGTCATCCCTTTCTCAACCGCAACTTCCCTTCTAATCCTGCCCATCGAATACAAGGGCCAGTTAAACTTCTCAGAAAGCCTCTTCGCAGTGGAACTTTTACCCGCGCCCGGCAGACCAGATATCGATATTATCATTTTATTATCATCTCTTTATCACCCTTCACTCACCTCAGATATTCTTACACTTTCTTACACCTTGCTTGTTGAAGAGTGTTTAAGAGTGTTCAAAGAAGTTAAATTTATAAATATTGGTCTTTTTT
>CAYSOY010000012.1:0-23243 GCA_964432865.1 uncultured Methanosarcinales archaeon | reverse complement strand
AGAACAGTCTTTGAAGGCGGTGACGACGTGACTTACGTCTGTAGGACCGCCGATTGCTCTGGTATTGATACCCAGACGGGCTGTCAGCAGAACAAGGACGGAGAGTGGTTCTGCAATTTCAGATTCCAGATATCCCTAAGCCCCGCAGCTGCAGAGAGCCACGCAGAAGTAACCAGCACGTTGGACGTGACCGCCGCGCCCAACTCTAAAAACTCTTATCTAAGCAAGAAACTCAGACTCTTCCTGGACGGCGAGAAAGTTGACGAACTGAACATCGCCTCCGACCTCAAAGGAAGAAGCGTTACCGACATCTCTATAACTGGCTCCGGTTCAGGCACTTCCAAACAGTCTGCTATGAAGAATACTCTTAGCGAGATGAAGAAACTGCAGACAGTGCTGATGACAGGGAGCCTTCCGGTGGAACTTGAGATAGTGAAGACTGACTCTCTTAGTCCGGTACTGGGAGGGGAGTTTCTGAAAAACTCTGTTCTTATAGGACTACTGGCCATACTCGCGGTGGCAATAATTGTCTTCATTAGATATAGAAAACTTTTCGTGTCAATACCTGTAATAATAAACATGCTTTCGGAAACAGTAATACTTTTAGGGTTCGCAGCACTTGCCGGGTGGAACCTTGACCTGTCAGCCATCGCAGGGATAATAGTCGCTCTTGGGACAGGTGTAGACGACCAGATAGTGATCGCGGATGAGACCTTGAGAGGGGAGAGGTCGAAGGCTCTGACCTGGAAGGAGAAGATAAAGAGAGCATTCTTCATAATAATCGCTGCCTACTTGACTACAGTCGTGGCTATGCTTCCGCTGATAAAAGCAGGAGCGGGTCTCTTGAGAGGGTTCGCCATAACCACGATAGTAGGGGTTACTATAGGGGTGTTTATAACTCGTCCTGCTTTTGCGGAGATGATAGAGATGTTTGTTGAAAGTTAATCAATGAATTTGTTAATCAATGAATTCGGAGAACTGTTGAAAACTTCAGTAAATGTTCAAAGCTTTGGGCTCGTGGTCTAGCAGCTTCCACCGGCTTTTTCAGTCGGTGGCTGTAGATGACATCCGCCTGACTCGCGGATAGTCCTCGGTGCAATTCCGAGCGGGCCCACTTCTTTTTCTTTCTTTCTGCTCTTTTTCTTTTTTATTCCTTTTTTATTCATTCGTCTGTTCCTCTCCGCCCTTCTCTTTTTTCTCTTTTCTCTGATAGTACTTGTAGACGAGGTAGACGGCAAAGAGGAGTATTACTACACTTGTAGTTAACAGTAAGTACTTGTCTATCAACCGGACTACCGGCTTCCCATACTTCGCAGTTAGCAGAGAGACCATTAAGAAACGGATGGTCCTGCCCAAGGCGGAGTAGACAAGGAATTTTTTAAAGTCAATGTAGAAGACACCCGCGGAGACTGCGAAGACTTTGTACGGTAAAGGTGTGAACGCAGCTATTAGTATGGCTTCTGCTTCGTACTTCTCATAGAACTCGTGGACTTTATCAATATGTTTTTTCCTGAAGAGTTTTTCAAGAATGTACTTCTCGCCCCAGAGACCAACTCCGTAGCCCACCACTGCCCCTGTTACAGAGCCGACCGCGGCGACGACGCCGAGCCAGAGCCACGTGTTTGGAGAGGCTATAACCATGGGTATGAGCAGGGCGTCTACGGGGACGGGGAAGAAGATTGACTCTAAAAACGCGAGGCCGAATAGACCCCACGTCCCGTAGGAGCCAAACCACCTGTTAGTCCATACAAGCAGTTCTTGAATCAATTCCATAAGATAAGCAATAAAGGAGAGTATTATAAAGTTTCTGCTTGGAACACAGCGGTATTCGTTTCTTAACTTCTATATTTTAAAAAGATAACTAGATAACTAAGAGATAACTTTATAAAAGAGTTTTACTGTAGTAGTTTATCAAGAGAGGTTTTTTTGTTGGAGGCAGTCTTTTATCTTACCGGGATAGCAGTCATCTTGCTTGCAGGTATTCTCTCCACTCTTATAGCCAAGAAGTTGGGCGTCTCTCATGTTCTTATTCTTCTAATAGTGGGTCTGATGGGCGGTCACTTGTTCTCCGACCTTAAGATCTTCCAGTTCTCTGACCAGTTCTCCGTAGCCGTGGCAGTCCTTGCTCTGGTAATGATAGTTTTCGACGGCACCAGCAAGTTGAAGTTGAGAGAGGTTGATAAAGCAAGTAGCAACGCTTTGGAGCACACCGTGGTTCTTCTTCTTGTCAACTTATTGGTAATAGGCTCCTTAGCCACTTTTCTGTTCACTTCTTTCACTCTTAAAGGCGTGTTGATGGCGGTTATTTTTTCGATTATAATCACGGGGACTGATCCTTCTTCAGTATTCACGCTTCTTGGCAAGAAGAGTCATAAGACGCTCTCTTTCTTGAAGATAGAGTCTGTTTTCAACACTCCTCTAATAGTGGTTCTTCCTATCCTGGTCGCGGAGATGATTCAGAACCTCTCTGAACTGACTATTCTTTCAGGCTTCACTGACTTGGTAACTCCTCTTGTCAGGCAGGTTATTGTCGGCATCGGCGCAGGGGTTACTATCGGCATAATTCTTCTTAAGTTTATGAAGGACAAGTACTCTAAGAAGTTGAGCCCTTTGGCTATGCTTACCGCCGCTCTTCTGTCTTACATATTGGCTGAGAACATGGGGGGCTCCGGTGTTCTGGGCGTTGCTTCTCTGGGAGTTCTTTTCGGCAGTTTCTACTTGAAGAAGAAGCGCACTCTTCAGGATTTCAGCAGTGTGTTCTCTTTTGTTCTTGAAACCTTGGTCTTCGTGCTTATCGGCTTCGTAGTCAGTATTGACTGGTCGCTCTCTTTTGTTCTCCTCTCAGTTATGGTTTTTTTAGCGTCTCTTCTCTGCAGGTACTTCTCTCTGAACTTGACTTTTCGGGACGGTGCTGGCTTTCGTGAGAAAGTTTTTATGGCTTTAAACTCTCCCAAGGGAGTGGCAGTGGCTGTCGTGGTCCTCTCTTTTAAACTCCTCTCTCTTCCCTTCTTGGACCCTCTTCTGGACCTCGCGGTAGTTTTCATCATATACTCTTTGATAGTCAGTTCTTTGACTGATCATTTCAGCAAGTACTTTATAGACGTGGTTGTCGAGGAAGAGGAGTGACTGTTCAGGAAAGGCGTAGTTTTTTCTACCTCTCTAACTCTATCATTCTCCTGTGTGCTTTATTACTTCTTCTACTTCTATTTTTTTAACTCTCTCTTCTACTCTCTGGTTTTCGAGAAGGTCTCTTATCAGCAGTTCTGCTTCTCTGTATTCTCTTTTCTCCTTGACGTATGCTCTACCTTTCTTCTCTATAACTTCTTCGTTCTTGTGCGCTTTGAGGAATCTTTTGTAATGGTTTTTCTGTTCTGTCCTGGGTCCTTTCCTGAGTCTGTACTTTGAGAGTTTCTCGTCTTTGGTTGTGTAGTAGTAGATTGCTTCTTCTTTCTGTTCTTTGTACTCCCATCCCTCCTCTCTCAGATTAAACCCTTTCTCTTCCAGTTTCTGAGTTATTATCTCGTGTACTTTTAGGGCTTTGGCTCCTGCTACGTCGTGTTTTCCTTCGAGGGTCCCCGCTTTTAGTATTATGGTTTTTTCTCCTTCTTCTCCTTTTTTTCTTATACGTTCTTTCGTGAGTTCTTTTATTCGGAAGTCCTCCTCCGAGGGGTTTTTCAGGAAGTTCTTGACTTCTTTTTTGAATTTTTCATAGATTTTTTTTGACAGGGCTGCTGCTGAGTTTCTGTCGGGCTGGACAGGGTCTATTATTATTAGGGGTGATTCTGTTTTTGACTTGTTGAGTTCTTTCAGAGGATTTCCTTCTATTTTTTCTTCAGGGTCTATGATGGTTTTTTCACCCCATTCTTTGACTGCTTTTAGTAGTTCTTCAAATCCTCCGTAGTGTATTGTTAGTATATCGAGGACGTGTCCACTGAAACCTTTTATGTAACTCTCTGCTCCGTAGCACTTCTTTGCTTTGCAGAACTGTTTTGCCAGTCGTATCTCGTCTGCCAGTTCCGGTTTTTCTTCCAGTTTTTCGTGGATGTGCTCTACGTGTATCGGGCTCATGTCTGTTATGTTCTCTGCTTCTTCGTAGTGTTCTATGTTTAGTACTGGTACGAGTTCGTAGGCGTGTTCTCCTTTCTCCAGTTGGAAGTAGTCTCTGCTTCCGTGGATTCTTTCTAATTCGAGTTTCTTGAGTGCTTGTTCGAGAAGATTTGAGATGTTTTTGTTTTTGTATTTTTGGTCAAATTTTATGAATAGGTCTATGTCGTGGTCTCCTTTTAGAAAGGTTCCTTTGGCCGTGCTTCCTCCTTTTACACATTCTGCTTTTAGTCCTGCTTTTTTAAGGAGTTTGTTAATTTTTTTTATAAACTCTTCTACTTCTCTGCTAAGTTTTTTTTCTGGTTTGATTCTCTCCAATACTTTTTTATATATTTCTTGATTTCCCATTCTCTGTTTCGGGGGCGTATCTTTTATTGTTTTTGTTTTGTTTGATGAGAGTATATAAAATTAATCCAAACTTATGTTATTACTATAAAATAGGAAAGAAACGAAAAACTTATAAAGGATAGGGCATTTACCACTATAAAATAGACTAAGATTAAAGAGTTGATTGATATAATTCAAGGGGATTGAGAAAAAATGGGTTTAGAAAATAAAGTGGAAGATGACGACAATGAGTCTTGGTTTAAGAAAGGAGCAAGAAAAGCACTAACCTGGGGGCTTATAGGCACAATAGGATTTGGTGCAGGATATGCTTTAAAACCTAGTGTTGACTCTCTAACTAAATCTGTAGCAAATAGGTTGACAAACGATACTAAAGTCGAAGAGGTTAAAAAACCAGGAATTCAGTTTGATGGAGAAACCTACGCCGGACCACATCTTACCTCGATCGCCAAAAAAACCCTTGCAGACGAAGGAAATGAAACCCCAACAGAAACAGAAGTATATAATAGAATAAAAGACATACAAGAACAGAACAACCTCACTCCGAATAAGCATAATGACACGATGTGGGGAGACAAAGGAGAAGTCTATAACTCAGGAGAAGGAGAAGAGCCGAGAGAAGAAGTAAAAAGTGATTTGACTCACTACGGTGAACTCAACGGTAACGAGGTATGGGGTGATGGATTAGTAGACAAACTCAGCCGTAAAGAATTAGGAATGCAAAAAGGAGAAGTGAACGGCAAGAAAGGTCAAAAACCCAAGCCGAAACAAACAACAACGGAAAACGGAGAGAAAACTGGAGAAATAACAAAAAAAGGAAGTTCTGAAGCGAGAGGAGCAGACTCTGACGGAACTATCAGTGAAGAGCCATATACGATCCAAAACTCTCTGAAAAGAATACTCTCCGAAGCGAGAGGAGACGTGTTTAAAGACAGTTTCAACTACGAAGATAACTCAACAGAAGGCAGTTTCAACTATAAAGATAATTCAATAAAAGACAGTTTCAACACGTACAACTTCAACACAGTACCAGAAGAGAAGGAAAGTTTAGAAGAGAAGACTGAACAGCCTGTAGAACAGCAGAAGAAGAGATCCAAAGAGAGAAAGACCGAGAAGTCTGAAGAACCCTGTAATGCATTTTTAAGTTTTCAAGCAAGTCTTGACGCTGAAAAAACAGGCAAGTCAGAAGAGGACATATTCTATGACCTGAAAGAGGTGAGTTTGAATACTGGATCAGATTCGCTGACTAAAGCGTGGGTTGACATGGACGGAGACAAAGAATACGACTCCGGCGAGAAGAAACTGGACGTCTCCAGACTGAACCAAGGAGAAAGTCTGGATAAAGAGATAAGTCTGAGCCAACAACAGATAACTGATGGAGACTCTTCTATAACTGCAAAGTTTCAGTGCGATGGTATAGAGAAAACCTTCTCACAGAAGTTATTCCCTGACGATTACCAAGGCCCAGTAGGTAAAGAGACAGAAGATACTGAAAAGAAAACGGTTAAAAACAGAACTGACAAAACTGACGATGATTCAGTAATCTACGAACTCTTGGAGACCAAAGACAACGGCGAAAAAGAATACGGAGTGAACATAGATATAAACAACGAACCAAACATGGACAAAGTATTCTTTGACGCTAACGATAATCAAGAAGTTGACAAGTTCAAAGAGTTCAAAAGAGGACTATTCTTAGGCAAAAACTACCACGAGAAACAGAAAGTCGAAGTCGAAGAAGGAGAAACTTTCAACCCTAAGGTCTACATCATTGACAAATGCAACAACATAAGAACTATAGAAGGAGAGAAAGCAGATGAAAATGTAACTTCTGAAAACGAAAAAGTTGATGTTTCAGGAGAGCCTTTGGAACCAGGAGAGTTATATTTCAAAACTGATAAAGGATGGTGGGCTAATGAGACAGGTCTAATGAACATCGACGACATAAACGACTACATTCACAAAGGACTCTCTGAAAGAGGAATAGAAGTAGACAAAGAAGATGTTACCATGTCCATCCCAGAGCAGAAAGAAGTCGGTTTCTACAGCGTAGGAGAAGACGGCGAGCCACAGGAAGTAGAGATAAAACCTCTTTACGGAACAGAAAATCCTTCAGAGAAAGGAGACAAAGAAAGAATTAGCGAGAGAGAATCTAATCTTTTCAGAAACATGCCCGGGAATTACAACCTTATGAAGAAGTCATACGGAGAAGACACAGACAAAGGAATAAAAAACGTTTCAGACAAGGATTTAGAATTCTTTATTAACAAAACAGAGTTTGAGAAAAGCAAAGAAGCAGACCTCCCTGGAGTTTACGATACAAACAATGCAGGGACAAACACCTACGCAGCAATAACCTATGATGATAACGACAGAATAACAGATGTTGAGAGGTTCGAAGTCGAAGGCAAGCCAAACAAGGACTGGAAGGTCAACATGTTAGAAGAAGCTATAAAGCTCTACGGTGCAGGAGCAGTAGGTGCCAACAACTACGGCGAGGACATAACAAACTACAATATTGTTGAGAGTGGCCCGATTGACAACAACCCTCCTGACCCCCACCCAGGCAACTGAGAATAGAGTATAAAACAACAGATTCAACAAAGAACAGGTTCAACAAAGTGGTATAGTGGTTAAAAATGGTTAAGAACGAAAAAAGTTTGAATAAGAAAATACTCAATGCACTAGTATTACCTATTATATTTGGTTTGATGATTACATTAACGGCAAGTCTTGTATCAGCGGACTTCAACTACACGTTCCACATGGAGGACCAAGCAGGGGATCCTGTCAGCCCCGTCCACGAACAGACCTACAACTGTTTTGAAACCGACTGTGACAACCCTTTCAACGGCTTGTACTCCAATCAGACCTCTTCAAACAACACTGTTACAATAGAATACGTGGATTCACAGAACAGCTATGCTACTTATTTGACTTCTCAGTGCTACATCTATAATGAGGTGCAGATAGATAGTACGGATTATCAGAACAAGGAGATTAACAACACTTTAACAAAGAAGCCAGAGTGCGAATCAGAGATTATGAATCTTACTTCTCCACAGACTGCAGTTGAGAACCAGACACTAACATTAACAGTGGAGTCAGACTCCGCGCTTAACGAAAAAAACAAGCCACCAGAAGGCGAACCGACCAGTTCTTCTTTTGAAAAGAATTATTTGAGTGCTCAGACAGAAGTTACCACACGGATAACAAACTCAACCGGAGGCACAGTATATCAAGAGACCTCCCAAGACTACATACTTCAAGACAGCACAGAAACTTTCAGTTTCAACTGGACTCCTACAGAGCCGGGAACCTACGACATAGAAGTAAGTACTAATGTTACTGATTGTAAGTGCGATCCCGAGGGCAGGAACGTCCTGACCCAGACGGATACTATAGAAGTCAACAGCACAAACACCCCTCCAAACGCCACAATCTTCGACCCGAACAACAACTCTGTTTTCACTCTTGAAAGCACGATATTATTCAACGGTTCTGGAATAGATTCAGAAGACGGACAGTTAACAGGTTCTTCTCTTGAATGGGGCGTTGACGGAGTAACTCTTACTGGAGAGACCGCGAGTTGGAAACCTACGAGTACAGGAAACTACACAGTAGTTTTAACAGCGACGGACTCAGAAGGAGCAACGGGCTCAGAAACAGTCTTCATAGAAGTAGTGGAAGATACTGATACTGAACCTATAGCTAATATAACCCTCTCTCCTGTTAATGGAACGGAACCTTTGAATGTCAGTATTACTTGTTCAGTAAGTTCAGGAAACCCTCCTTATGATTATCATGTAAACTTTGGAGACGGATCGAGCTCTTCTGTCACTAACACAAGCTCTTCTTCAACAACTTTTACTAATGTTTACGACCAGCAAGGAAATTATACTGCTATCTGTTTCGTGACGGACTCAGATGGTGATGATGATTCTTCTTCTGCAACTGTGGAGGTCTTTGATAGTGTTCCTGAAGCTAATTTCACTTTTGTCCCGTCTTCGCCTCTCGATGAAGGAGTAATGATAAACTTCACTGATTTAAGCACTGCGTACGACGAAGTGGTCTCTTGGAACTGGAGTTTCGGAGATGGAGCAAGCAGTACTTATCAAAACCCTCAGAAGTTCTATTCTCAGAACGGGAACTACACAGTCACTCTTACAGTAACTGATTCCGATGGAAGCACTGATTCTTACTCGGAAAACCTTGAAATCTTGGATACTTCTCCAATACTGAGCTTCACAGCCGATCCTCTAAGCGACGACGAGCCAGGAATTATATATTTCAATTGTACTTCTTATGCTCATGACTTGCCACAGGCGGTCCACCTCTACTTTGGGGATGGAAACTCTACTGGAGTGGCCGGTTCTGTTCTTAGCCCTCACACTATCAACGTGTCTCATACCTATTATGATAACGGAACTTACACAGCTATTTGCGAAGCTACTGATTCTGATGGAAGCTACAACTCTGTAAATATAACGATAGATGTTAATGACACCTTCCCTACTGCGAACTTTACGTGGGAACCAAGCGATCCTTTCAGACCTGTAGAAGGAGAGGTTGTCAACTTCACCGATCTCAGCGTCGGCTACGACCTTCCACTAATCTATTTCTGGACTTTCGGAGACGGCGCTAACAGTACAGCGCAGAACCCTACTCATATTTATTCTCAAGACGGTTCCTACCCTGTAAACTTATCAGTTACTGATAGTGACGGGAGTTCAGATTCGATGGCTAAGATGATCAACGTGTTCGACACAGAACCGTCTGCTAATTTAGTAGTGGATCCTACGTCGGGTATTGAGCCGTTGACAGTTGATTATAACTGTTCAGCAACTGCTTATGACACTCCGATATCTTATGATGTTGACTTTGGAGATGGTTCTACTACTTCAGTTAATGTTGGACAACATATTTATTCTCCTAATGGCACCTACACTCTGTCGTGCACCGCAACTGATTCCGACGGGAGTACAGACTCAGTTTCAGAAACAATAGACGTGCTTCCACAGCCACTGCCGGGAACTACCAACCTTTCAGTAACCAAGGAACTACTCTCCAGCAACACGAGTAACCTCTCTACAACTATCGAGTTCAGGGTGAGAGTTCTGAACACCGGAGGAGAGAACCTGACCACGATAAGTTTAGAAGATACCTTCAACCAGTCAATACTCTCGTACGTTCAGGCAAGCATACCTCCTGACTCCACAGGTCCTGGACTGCTGAACTGGACAGATATTACAGGAGCAGGCAATCTGACAACAGGTGACTCAATAGACCTCTACATAAACTTCACACCTCTAACTTATGGAAACACCACAAACTTTGCAGATGGTGTCGGCGCTTCAACCACCAATACAAGCACAGACAGCGGAAACGCTTCTGTCGAGATAACCAATCAGAGCGTACCTCCTGAAAACTTGACTGTCAACTTGTGGAGCAACTCAACCACTATCAACGAAGGAGACTCTGTGATGTTCAACTGTACTGTATCAGGAGGAGCCCCTCCTTATTCAGGAAGTTTTAACAACGGAGACGGTTTTGTAAACAACTCTCTGACCGGCAATTCTTCATTCTCAACATCTTACAACACCGCAGGGAACTACACCGCGAACTGCTACTTTGAAGATTCAATGCTTGAAAACGACTCGGACTCAGTCAACATAACAGTACTTCCTACAGGAGCGGATTCTACACCGCCAAACATTACAATAGTAGAGCCGAGCAACGGCAGTGTCATAACAGTCAACCATACACTACTGAACATCTCAGCCACTGACGACGTAGCCGTAGACCAGGTCTGGTACGAGTTCAACAACACCAACACAACTTATCTGACGGCTGTCAACCTAACCAACTTATCTGACGGCTGGTACACTATAAAAGCTTATGCCAATGACACCTCTGGAAACTTGGGGAGCGACACCTCCACTTTCTTAATAAATACCACCTCGGCTGTACCGCCGAACGCAACAGGCAACATAATAGACTCTTATATTAATAAAACTTACTTCCCTCTTAACAGTTCCGACCTGTTCAGCAACATAGATAATACTTCATTGATTGACAACTCCAATGTAACCTCTGAGAACTCCAGCGAGTTTGCAAGCGAGGTCTGGATTGAAGACTCCTACATCAACGGCACAATAGTGACCGATACGACAGGAGATGACTACGCAGGATACGATGTTTATATAGTCAACTGTACCATCCTGAACTCTGTAAAGACCGACGTCTACTGCGTGGACTCTTACATTGAGAACAGCGTAGACCCGAGAAGTGACATAAGGGACTCGACAACGAACAACAGCACTTTCGACAACGCTACTGTCTGGAACTCCACGGTCACGAATTCTAACGTGACAGACTCTTTCATAGACAACTCGACAGTTTTGAACTCCAACATCACAGACTCTACGATAATCAACTCGACCCTGGCCAACATGACTGTGATAGGATCCAATGTTACAAACAACCAAGTATGCAGTGGATTGGTGACTTTCAACGGAACGACTTACAACTTCACAGGAGAGACTTGTAGGGATGTAAGTGATACTGAAAGCAACGACGCCCCTGTTGCAGATGCTGGTCCTGACGCTTTATACGACACAGAATCTGAGAGCAACGCCTCGCTCAGCGGGCTGGGGAGTTTTGACCCTGATGGAGACCAGTTGTTCTACGACTGGAGTCAAGTAAGCGGTCCTTCGACGACCATTAACAGTCCAGACTCTGCTGTTGCGAACTTCTTGTTCAACGGCACCGGCGATTACACTTTTGAACTGAGAGTGAACGACGGTCTCTACGAAGACAAGGACAACGTGACAGTGACTGTATATAACAGTTCAGTAAATACCCCGCCGGTATCAGATCCCGGGCCTGACTCTATCTACAACATCAGCGAGGCTCTGAACGGGCTTACGCTTAATGGAAGCAGAAGTTACGACTCCGACGGCGACAACCTGACGTACTCCTGGACTACAACTTCTGGATTAACCATAACAAATGCTACTTCGGAAATTGCGTCAGTGACTCCTTCAAGCATAGGCGTTTATAATTTCAACTTGACAGTCAGCGACGGAACAGCTTCAGACACCGAAGACCTTGTTATAATAGTGGAGAACACGAGTAGTAACAAGGCGCCGGTAGCAGATGCTGGAGATGATAAGGTAGTAGAGGTCAACGAGACTTCGGTCCTGGTTGGTTCGGACAGCTACGACCCTGAGAACCAGTCCTTGTCATACGACTGGACTCTGGTCAACGGCACCTCTGGCTACTTAATAAACTCTACGATGGAGAACGCGAGTTTCACACCGGTACGTGAAGGCACGTACATTATAGAGTTGGTAGTGGATGACGGAGTGCTTCAGAGCCTTCCAGACACGGTTACTGTAGAGGCTTATCTTGACTCAGACGACGACGGCTACTTGTCCAACGTTGATTGTGATGATAACGACGCCGACATCCATCCTGGAGCCCACGACTTCCCGGATAACGGTATTGACGAAGACTGTAGTGGAAGCGACGCTACTTCTTCTTCCGGAGGCTCTTCCGGCGGAGGCGGTGGCTCCGGCGGAGGTGGCGGAGGTACTTCAATAACCGGATGTCAATGGAACTGTACTGAGTGGAGTAGTTGCAGTGCGAATGGTTATTACGACAGGAGTTGTTCCAAGCCTGAAGGTTGTGAGTTCTTGGCTGATAGTTCCAAACCTGCAGTTCGTGAAGAGTGTGATTATACACCTCCAGAGACAGATGAGGAGGAAGAAGATGAAGAAGAGAGTGATGAAGGTGAAGGAGAGCCGATTTACAATGAGTTCGAGCCGGCTGAGAAGAACGAGTCAGAGTCATCCGAGGATAAGATTACAGGTAGAGCCGTAGGCTATGAGATATCCACGATCAACTGGCTGTGGCTTATCCTGTTGGTACTAATCTTCTTAACCACTGGAGGAATTGCCTGGACCCTGTTCTACTACGAAGAGGAAGAAGAATAGGTTTTTGTATTTTATACTATTAAACTTATACCTCTATTTTCTTATTTTTTTCTTTACCAATCAAAAAACCAAAAACTTTATATATGATTATTACTTCTTAGTAGTTATATGACGGATGGTTTTAGTAAAAAGGAAGTTTTATCGAAGAGTACTCTGTTGCTGGCAGGATTAGTCCTGTTTACGCTTATAGCTGTCTCTGCATCAGCCCACTCCTACAACTACTACAACTACGTAGACAGAGGACACGACTACTACACATCTCGTTACTCCTTCAACAACTATCACAGAGTCAGTAGAGCCTACGGATACGACGGGTACGGATACTACCAATCAAGCTACTCAAGCCCATACTACTCTTACTACAGGCACTCCTCGTACTCAACCTACTCATACAGGTCTTACAGTTACTACAACAGAAGAAGTTACTACAGACCGTACCACTCCTACTACAGAACCTCATACCACCCCTACGCAACCTCCTACTACTCAACCTACCCCAGGTACTACACCTACTGATGCCGGAATTAGGTGTAAACTTTTCTGAAGATTTTAAAAAAGTTTATAAACCACGAATTTAATAACTATAATAGTAACTATATTATTGACTATTAATGACTATTGAACCTAAAAACAAAGAGGTGAACCTGTGGCGGAACTTACAAAGTCAGAACTCCTCGTAAAGCACGGATTTATCCAGAGTGGACACAGAGGAAAGTATGTAAAGAAAGACGACGGAACCTATCGTAGGAAAGAAGGAAGTATAGACGGCTCCCACGCAGACGAAGAGGTAACAGAAGACTACAACGTAGGACACGTCGGCGAGTACCTCCCAACAGGCTTCCCCTCCCCGGAGAAAAGATACAAACTGATGCAGGAAGGTCCGAACGTAGCGCTCGAAGACATCTACTACTGGATTACCAACCACCTACAGACAGACTGGGGGTTTCCCCACGCAGACAAGATAACAGACATATTCTCAGCGTCGGAGAGCAGCAGTTTCTGGGGTCACATGCAACAGAGAAGAAAAATACAAGAGGACCAGGCAACACAGTACCTCGCCACCATAGGAAAGATGACCAAAGAACTCTTCAAAATTGTAAGAGAAGTACGAATCCTGAAAGAACGGCTCTCCCACTACGAAGCAGACACAAAAAGCGCAGACATAACCCTGAAAGGCTACTGGATAGACCAGGTGGAAGGTGGCGGGAAAAGCCCGAGTTCAGTCTACGGACTGGCAAACAAAGTCGGATTCGAAACCCTCCCTGACCTCTTTTTCTCAATAAAAGTGGACGATCCAAAAAAAGTTGACAAACTCGTAGAGCAGGAAGCCTCCGGCTACAACAGAAAAGTAAAAGAGGTTCTCAAAAGAAAACTGAGGCAGTTCTCCACTTGGAAGAAAGAGACGTACAAAGAACTGAAGACCCGAAAGAAATTCACCTTAAAATATCTCAGACAGCACTGGACAGTCATAGAGATGTACATGGACTGGCTGAAGCCCTATCTTAAGAACGTGCGGAAGCTAAGCATGAGAAGCACAAAAGGAGAGCAGAGCACTGACTTGGTAAGCGCGTTCGAATCCGCACTAATGGAGATAGAAGTTCTGTTCTACATGCCCGAGATGAAAGGATACCACCCGGTCGTCCTGGCCCACTTCGACTTCAGAACAAAACCCGCCATGAACTACAGCCAGGAAGGCAGGCAGAGAGGACCACAACACACGGGAAGAGCCAGCATGGAGTTAAGAGCGTACGCTTGGACAGAGGAGGATATAGATTCATACAAGCGCATGAGAAAAGAAGAGGACAGACAGTTAATCTCACACATAGACAAAAGTATAAAAGAGTCGATGAACGCGCTGGGAGACGAAATAGAAGAGTACCTCACCGAAGCAGAAGACCTCCTCGAAAAAGAAGAGGGAGAAGAAGGGAGAAGCGACAAGCAGAAAAAGTCTTTCCAGACCACCTACGGCGCCCTCGAACCATTCATAGAGACACTGAAAGGCTTCAAAGAGATAGGCTCAAACCTTCTTCCTGCAAAATCCTTCCTGCCCAGCGGAACCAAAGGAAGTGGCGGGACGCCAAAAAAAGCCGCTGGGAAAGCAAAACTAGCCGCTTACCAGACCTATAAAAACTTCAAGAAATCAAGGGGGTTCTACACATGGTAAAGAGGTTCCGCACTGATGGAGAGGTGATAGGATGAGATTCAACACGGGATACCACAACAACATGGACCGAGAGTACTACGAAGAAGCGATTGAAGAACCAGGGGACAAATCATTAGAAGAGCCTATAATACCGATAAACGAACTCGGAGCTACGGTGCCCGAAACGGACCCCGCAACGGGGAAGCACATCCTTCAGAACGTGGAATCCACGATAAGACAGGGCGCCAGTAAGATGCAGATAGTCTTCGGAAAGAGTTCAAAACAAGGGATGGGGGGAGGTCCGAGGTCTTACGGAAAAGACGTCAGAGAAGCACTCAAGAAAATGGCAGAGACCAACGAGATAGAGATTACAGGGGTTGAACTGGCCACCAGCGACGTGAACAACCTCTCAGGCTTCGACCCGCAGAGAGGGATGAATGAGAAGATGAGACAGCAGAACCTTCACGAAGTCAGAGACGCAGTAGACTTTGTGGCAGAGACTACAAAAGGGGGTGGGGTGGACCTCTGGAGCCAGGAGTTCCATAGAAACATCCAAGACGCTAACTGGAACCAAGAGGGAGAGTGGAAAGATAAGTTTGTAGAGAACGACATCAACAACTACAACGGAGAGAAGAAACAAGACGAGTCAAGAACATACCTCGTAGACGAAAGAACAGGTGACGTCATAGAGACCATAAGGCACGATACAAAAATCCAGACTCCGAAGTACAAAAAAGCCAAAGATGTAGAGGAAGAGTACGGTGGAGACATAATAGGGAGGTACGATGAACAGAAAGGAGGAAGAATAGAAGAAGACGACCTTGTAGACATAGAAGGGAACTGGATAGACCCTACAGACAAAGACCAACTTATAAAACGACTGCCCAAGTGGGATGAGGAAGAGTCCAGGTTTGAAGTGGAGAAACTCGACTGGGAAGACATAAAGGAGAGAACGGAGGAGTACAACAAAGAGTACAGAAAAGATAAGAGACCTCTCACCCCAGAGGAGTACGCCTTCCAGAAGAAGACAGAGACCAAACTGATGCAGCAGAGAGGTCAATCCCTCTACTACAGCAAGCAGTACGAAGACAAGAAAAAGGCTCTCAAGACACTTCTGGACAAAAAGGAGTATTATGAGGAGATAGAGGAGGGTAAAAGCGAGGAAGAACTTGAGAGGATGAAGAAAGAAGACAACACACTCAGAAGACTTACAGGGGGATTTGCTGCTCCTGAGCGGATGAAGCCAAGCGAGATGATAAACAAAAAAATAAGAGACCTAAAACACGACCTTAGACACGTTCACGAAAGTGCAGCCGCCAATGACGCCCAGGCAGAGGAGACTTTGGAACTGATAGAGAATACCAACACGCTTCAAAAATACGCTTTGGACAAGTCCGTTGAAGGATACTCAGACATGGGCATCTACGCAATGGACAGGACAAGGGAGAAGAACACGGCCGACCCCGTCCACATCGGCCCTGAAATAGGCTGGCCCAAAGCCTACGGAGGACACCCTGAAGAGTTCATAGAGTTGATAAAGAAATCCAGAGACGAGATGACTGAGAAACTGGTGAAAGAGAGAGACTTCTCAGAGGAAGAAGCAGAGCAGAAAGCAAAGAAGCACATAAAAGGCATGCTTGACACAGGGCACATGGGGATGTGGCTCAACCACTTCAAGAAAAAACATCCTCGAGAGTCAGAGGAGTCTCGGAGGAAGAGGTTCAAGAAGTGGTACATGGATATGGTGGATAAACTCCAGGAAGAAGATGTGCTTGGAGGAGTCCAGGCGGTCGATTCTGCAAGCGGTGCCCACGGACACCTCCCTCCAGGCCAGGGAATACTTCCTGTGGTAGAGTCTGTGAAACGCCTCAAGGAGAAAGGATTTGACGGAGAGATAATATCCGAGGGGCACGAAGAAGAGAAGTTCAACAAAGGCAGGATTCTTACAGAGACGTGGAAGGCGTTTGGCGGAAGAGTCGGCTCGCCCTACAGCTTCGGCGGACCCACCAGAAGCCACCACGTCCACCAAGGCTACATGGGCGCAACAGCCTCTCCAACCTACATCTTTGGACAGAACTACGTCCCGATAAACGATTACCAACTCTGGTCAGAGGTGCCTTTTGAATAATTTTGAATAATAGAACGGAGGAGGAATAAGAGTTCAATACCCAGCCTTCAGCACTATACCTTAGCCAGTTTAATCCTGTGAAACTCAACCATAATGTTTTTATAGGAGAAGATATAGAAGAGTGTATAAGAGAGAGAACAGGACAAAAAATAGGACAAAAAACCTGTAAGATACTTTTAGATTGTCAGATTTTTTAAAGAGGTGAGGATGTGGAGTTTGATTTAGAGAAGAGAGATCTTCCTAACCGAGGACACTATTCTAAAGAGGACCACGAAACCGCGAAGGAGTTTGCCGAGGGCATGGAGGAAGAGTTCGACGACTTTGTGAAGGAGGTTGTGCTCTTCGGCAGTTCCGCAAGAAAAGAGAAAGCGTTGGACGAGGGAGACATAGACGTCTTGGTTGTGGTAAACGATATGACCATGGTAGTAAACAAGCAGGTCATAGAAGGCTACAGAATAATAACTACGAACCTCTCCGCAAGCATTTCAGAAAACCTCCACATAACCACTCTGAAACTATCGAACTTCTGGGAGTCAGTCAAGTCAGGAGACCCGGTGATGATAAATATCTTGAGAGATGGTGTTCCATTGATAGAGAGCGACTTTTTTGAACCCCTTCAGATGCTTCTTCACAAAGGCAGGATAAGACCTACCAAGGAAGCGGTTTGGAACTACTATATGAAAGCTCCTAAAACTCTGAAGAACTCAAGGTGGCACATCCTGCAAGGGGTGCTCGACCTCTACTGGGCTGTTATGGACTCTGCCCACGCTGCGCTGATGCACGCGGGCTGTGTTCCTCCAAGCCCCGAACACGCTCATGAGTTGATACTGAAACACCTCGTCAAGCCGGGCTACGTCGATAAGAAGTATTCTAAGAGGATGAAGTCCTTCTACGACTTAGCCAAGAAAATAGACCATAAGAAAATAGTCAGTATATCCGGCGAGGAGTACGAGCGCTATTACAAAGAGGCAAAAGACTTTGTCAAGACGATGAGAAGATATATAGGGATACATAGAGAAGACGACAAGTCAAAATAGCTAATAGAGTTCTAATAATTTAAATCTTGAAGAACGAATAATATCATAAACTATTTAAATGGAGCGAACTGTTTCTGTCATGAGGTGATATTTATAAAAATAAATCTTAAGAAAAAACCTGAAAATCCTACAATAATAGTGGGCTTTCCTGGATTCGGTTTGATAGGTCCGATAACCACTGAATTCCTGATGAACCATCTTGACGTGGAGACTATAGGAGGGTTCGAATTCGAAGAACTCAGTCCTACAGTCGCCGTCCACGAAGGAGAACTGATAAACCCCATGTCCTTGAACTACTGCGAGGAAAACAACCTTATAATCATACACACGATTCTCAGCGTCAAGGGACACGGCTGGAAAGTCGCCGACGAAGTGATAGACCTGCTGGACGAGTTGAACGGAGAAGAGATAATAAGTCTGGAAGGAGTTAACTCTTTCTCAAGCGAAGAGGACCTGGAGACTTTCTACTTTAACAACTTCGAAGAAGAGAAGTCTTTCGAAACGGAAGACGTAGAGCAACTTGAAGAGAGTGTCGTGATGGGTCCATCCGCCGCTCTTCTTTTGAAATGTTCTAAAGTCTCCTGCTTCTTTGCCGAGACCCATACTAAACTTCCGGACAGCAAAGCCTCTGCTTCTGTGGTCAAAGCCTTGGACCAGTATCTGGGGTTGGACATAGACTACTCGCCGTTGTTGGAGCAGGCAGAGGAGTTTGAGAAGAAACTGAAGTCTCTGATAGAGCAGAGCAAGAAGGCAAAGCAGGCCAAGCAAGAGGCCGATGAGAAGCAGATGAGTTACCTCGGCTGAACTGCCGAGATACGAAGAACGGTGTCGAGTGCAAGTCGTACTGTATAAAACCATTGAATGCAAGGTTTAGATTTGAAAAGAAGAGGTTTGAGACATGGACGGGATTCTTTTCGACATAGGAGCCATAATAATAGTAGCAACGTTTTTCGGCTACATAGCCAAACTCTTAAAACAGCCTCTTATCCCGGCATACATACTTGCAGGGGTGTTGCTCGGGCCAGTTCTCGGACTGATAACTGACAGTTCGATAATAACCACTCTCTCCGAGATAGGGATAGCTTTCCTTCTGTTCTTAGTCGGCATGGAGATGGACCTGGCGAGGCTGAAAGAGGTAGGGGTTGTCTCATCAGTCGGAGGTCTTATCCAGTTTGGACTGCTCTTCTCTGCAGGCTTTGTAATATCTGACTTCTTCAATCTGTCCCCGCTTCTGAGCGTCTACATGGGATTTGTTCTGGCATTAAGTTCTACTATGGTGATAGTGAAACTGCTCTCTGACAAGAAGGAACTCGACACCCTTCATGGAAGAGTGGTGGTGGGGATGCTCCTAATACAGGACGTAATCGCTGTGCTCGCCCTCACTATAATGAACAACCTCTCCCTCTCTTCCTGGAGCACCATAGGTTTATCCCTGGCTAAAGGAGTAGGGGTTCTTGTGCTTCTATTTTTCTTAGGTAGGTTATTGTTTCCCAAGATATTTGAGTTTGCTGCGAGGTCACAGGAACTCCTTTTTCTGTTAGCGGTCAGTATCTGCCTGCTTTTTGCTCTGTTACTCGTCAAGGTAGGGTTCTCGATAATAATCGGTGCTTTCTTTGCAGGTCTTCTTCTTGGAAACCTCCCTTACAACTTGGAGATAAAAGGTAGGGTCGAGCCTCTGAAGGACTTCTTTACAGTTCTGTTCTTTGGCGCTATAGGCTTGGAAGTGATGCTTACTGAACTCTCCTATACCTGGCTTCTCTTCTCTGCTTTCTTCTTTGCAACTTTGATTCTGATACCTTTCGTGACTATGGTTGTTATCTCTTTCTTCGGTTACAAGAGCAAGACGTCTTTCATCTCTGGCATATCTCTAGCCCAAGTTTCTGAGTTTTCACTTATACTCGTAGTACAGGGCAACAGCCTTGGCCACGTCCCTGACAGAATATTCTCTCTGGTAATACTCCTCGCTATAGCTTCTATAACGGTCACCTCTTACTTTATCAAATTCGACAGCGAGATATACTCTCTTCTCTCAAAGTTTCTGTCCGGGTTTGACAGACTGAGCAAAGTCCATCACCCAGCGGAGGGGACTGTAAGCAGTGATGTTTCTCACGAGATAGTGCTTTTCGGCGCGGACAGGACGGGCTTCAGCATATTGGAGAAGTTGAGAGAGTTGGGTAGAGACTTCGTAGTAGTCGATTTCAACCCTGAGATTATCAAGCACTTGGGGGAGAAAGGTATCCCTTGCGTTTACGGCGACGTCAGTGATGTAGAGGTTTTGGAACGGCTGAACTTAGACCAGGTAGAGATGGTGATAAGCACAGTCCCTACTTTTGAGGAGAACAAATTCTTGATTCATAAGGTTAAGGAGGAGAACGAGGATGCTTCAATAATCCTGACCAGCCACAAAACAGATGACGCTTTGGAACTCTACGAAGAAGGAGCCGACTACGTTATCATCCCCTACTTTCTGGGAGGAGACCATATCTCTCTAATACTTGAGGAGGTAACCGGAGGGTTCGACGCTTTAGTCGATAGAAAACTCTCCCATATCAAAGAACTGCACGAGAGGAAGAGGACTCATCCCAAACACAACGGCGGTTGAACACGGGACACAGTTTAGAACGAGCAGACGTCGTTGAAGAAAAAATTCTTACTGAGACTCTGCCGAATCTCTTTCTTTTTTCTCCTCTCCTGCCTGCTCTCCTGTTTTCTCAAAATCTTCTTTTGTATTGACTAAGTAGGTGTTGACTGGCGTGTTGTTCACCCAGTATGTTCTGCCTTTCTCTAAATCTCTCGGGACGTAAATCCTGTTGTAGACAAACAACACCCCGCTGAACTCTTTTTTGAATTTCTGAATTATCTCCTTGTCAAACTTTTTGTCGGGGAACATGAAGACTGCGTCGTACCCTGAAATCTCCTCCTCGTAGTAGTCTCCTTTTTTGAAAGATGAGTCTGTCTGCAGGACGTCTTCTGCTCTCCAACTCTCCTCTACCAGGGCTTCCGATCCTTCGATGCCTTCTGCTTCCGTGAACAGACTCGCTGTCATCACGACCCTCCCATCGCCGGAGCCAAGGTCTACGAACTTTTCAAACCTCTCCAGTTGTATCTTTGTAAAGAACTCGTACGCGTTTATCAGTGAACTAGTCCCCCACTTTCCAAACTCTGTCTCTCTGTACGGAACCTCTCCTTCTTCAAGAATACACCTGTCTTTTCTAAGAAAATACTCCTTGACCTCTTTGAACTTCTCAAACCTTTCAACCATGACATCACATAATGCTTTCTCAACTTTTTAAATCTGTTGTCTTTTATTAAATTCTCCGGCTAAGGAGGACGATGCCCAATCTTGTGTCATAGATGACAGTTGATTAAGTTGTTAGAGGAATAAATTATAGTAAGAAACTCATACCCTCCTATTTTCTCATACCACCAAGTTTCACTTGCCAAGGAGAAAAACTTTTAAAAAACCCTTGGAATACTCTTCTCATATGGCTGAAAAGAAAGTTCTGCTGGATACCAACTTCTTAATGCTTCCCGGCACATCTCATCTGAACATCTTCTCCGAGATTGACAGAGTCATGTCTGACAACTACGTGATGATAGTGCTTGAGCCGGTGCTGGACGAACTGGAGAGAATCGCTTCCTCGGAAAACGGAGACGTGAAGGAAGAGGACCGCAGAGCCGCCAAACTGGGGAGAGTCCTGGTAGAACAGAAATCGGAAGAGAACCCAAGTTTTTTAAAGAAGATATTCTCTTCGAACACCGATAAAAGAAAAGTTTTAAAAATAGTGGGCGGTTCCTCAACTAAAACAGAGGGAAGTGGCGACGCTGACTCTGCCATACTGGAGTTTTCAGATGAGAACACCATCGTGGCTACCCAAGACAAAGAATTAAAGAAAAAACTTAAGAAGAAGAACAAAAACATACGCTTTATTGAAGCAAGACAGAGAAACCACCTGGTATTGAGATAAAAGAGGGATTATAGGATAAAAATATATGATGTGTAAAGTCAAGTTAAAAGACCATGTAAGAGTCTCTCCTGAGAACTTTGGAGAAGACCTGAACGAGATTCTAATAGAAGAGATAAGAGATCAGTACTCGGGGTACATATCTGAAGAGATAGGTATCGTTATAGATGTCTCCGGCATCTCGGAGGTCGGAGAAGGAATCATTGTGCCCGGCGACGGAGCCAGGTACTACGAGACAGTTTTTGAACTCCTGACTTTTGAACCAAAGACTAAAGAGGTTCTCTGGGGTAAGGTCCGTGACGTCGCAGATTTTGGAGCGTTTCTCAACTTAGGCCCTATAGACGGCATGGTCCATATCAGTCAGACGATGAACGACTACGTAAGTTTCAGCAAGGAGAAAATCTTGCAGGGTAAGGACTCAAACAAGACTTTGAAAATAGGAGATGACTGCAAGGCTAAAATGATAGCAGTGTCGTATAAAGACATCACTAATCCAAAACTCGGCCTCACGATGAGGCAGGACGGCTTAGGCAAAAAAGAATGGCTGGAAGAAGACTCCGGCGGTAAGAAGTCGAAAAAGAAAGACAAGAGCAAGAAAAAAAAGAAGTCGAAAAAGAAATCAAAATCTAAAGATAAAAAGTCAAAGAAGTCTAAAAAAGATGAAAAGGACAAGAAGTCAAAGTCTAAAGATAAGAAGTCCAAGGATGAAGATAAAGAATCTAAGAAAGAGGAAAAGTCTAAGAGTAAGAAATCAGGAAAGAAGAAGTCGAAGAAGAAAGATAAGAAAAGCAAGAAGAAAAAAGAGGAGAAAGAAGACTGAAGTTTTTTAGGTGGTCTTATGGGAAAGAAGAAAGCGTGCAAGATTGACAAGAGGATAACCGACAAAGATATCTGTCCTGTCTGTAAAAAGGATTCCTTCACAGAGAACTGGAAGGGAAGAATTATATTCCTAAACGCAGAGGAGAGTTTCATAGCGAAACAGATGAACATAGAGGATGACGGAGAATACGCTCTTAAGATAAGGTAGTGAAAGATTATATATAGTGATATAGATGAATTTAAAGATTGTTTCGAAAGAGAAGGAGAGCCTTCTATCAAGGACAAAAGTTGATGCAGAGATAGGCTTCCAAGGAAAAACCCCTTCAAGAAAGGAAGTAGTAAACAAGATCTCAAAGAAGATGTCTGCGAAGAAAGACTTGGTAATAGTACGGAGTATAAAGAATCTTTTTGGAGAGCAGAAAGCAAGAGTGAAAGCTTTTATCTACGACAGTAGAGACAAGTTGGAGTTTTCCGAAACCGAGAGTTCGATAGATAGGAACACTTTTGAAGAAGAGAAAGATTCCGATGAGGAGAAAGAAAGCGGTTCCGAAAAGAAAGAAGAGAAATCAGAGAAAAAAGATAAGAAGAAAAAGGATAAGGAAAAAGATAAAAAAGAGACTTCTAAGAAGAAAGAGAAGAAAAAGTCGAAGAAATCGAAGTCTAAGAGTAAAAAATCTAAGAAGAGCAAAAAGAGTAAGAAGAAAG
>CAYSOY010000011.1:6002-24353 GCA_964432865.1 uncultured Methanosarcinales archaeon | reverse complement strand
AGAAGTCCAAAAGCAAAAAGTCTAAAAAGTCGAAAGATAAGAAATCTAAAAAGAAGGACAAAAAGAAAAAATCTAAAAAAGAATCCAAGAAATCCAAGTCTAAGAGTAAAAAATCTAAGAAGAGCAAAAAATCCAAAAAGAAAAAGAAGAAAAAATCCAAAGACAAAAAGTCTAAAAAGAGATCCAAGTCTGAGAGTAAAAAGTCGAATAAGTCAAAGTCTAAAGATAAGAAGTCGAAGAAAGATAAAAAAGATGAGTAATAAGTGAGAAATAAGGTGATAATTATGGGAAGAAACAAACATGCAAGTAAGAAAAAAAGGCTGCAGAAGAAAGGGAAACAGACGAGATGGGCTCCTTTCTGGACTGTTCCCAAGAAGTATGGGAAGGGCAGAAGAGTTCATCCCGGAAGACACACCCGTGTCAAGAGAAACTGGCGCAGAGACAGCACCGACGCTTAACAAGGGTGACAGATTTTCATGGCTGAAAGTAAGAAAGAAGAGCAGAAGTACACAGTTCCTCTTAGAAGAGAGTTTCTTAAAGCTCCGCGTCACGAAAGAGCAAAGAGAGCTGTGAAAGCACTTAAAGATTTTATAAAGAAGCATATGAAGTGTGAGAACGTATTGATAGGAGGACACGTCAATGAGAAAATCTGGGAGAATGGAATAAAAAACCCGCCTTCAAAAGTCACTGTCTTTGCTGAAAGGAAAGACGACGATACTGTGAAGGTTGAACTGGAAGGAGAAGAGTTCAAAGGTGCTGCTGACATAATAGTTGAGAAAGAGCCGGAAGGACTGAAAGAGAAACTAATGGGTGGCGGTCCTGAGGAGACCGTAAAAGGAGGTGCATCCGAGCCAGAAGAAGATGTGAAGGAAGACAAGGATGAGAAGAAAGGATCTGGGAAGTCCAAAGATGAAAAAGAAGAAAAGAAAAAATCCAAGTCTAAGAGTTCTAAGAAAAAAAGTAAAGCCAAAAGTTCAAAGTCCGATAAGAAATCAAAGAAGAAAACAAAAGATAAAGACAAGGATAAAAAGTCCAAGAAATCAAAATCTAAGTCGAAGAAAAAGAAAAGTAAAAAAAGTAAGAAATCCAAGAAGAACAAGAAGAAATCTAAAAAGAAGGACAAAAAGAAAAAGTCCAAAAAAGAATCCAAGGATAAAAAATCAAAGAGTAAAAAGTCCAAGAGTAACAAATCAAAGAAGAGCAAAAAATCCAAAAAGAAAAAGAAGAAAAAATCCAAGAGTTCTAAAAAGAAAGATTCAAAGTCCAAGAAGAAATCCGGAGGGTCAGATTAAATTCTGCTTTTTTAACCTCACTTCCTCAGACGATTCTCCATCTTTTTGAGAACTTTATCCAGGCCAACGAAGAAGTTTCTTTCAGTCACTTCAGTGTTCTTTACTGTTCCGTCTATAATGGCTTTAGCGTGGAACTCGTGCTTCTCCGACTTCTTTGTCTTGTGTACAGGCTTCACATAGAGTTCTATTGAATCAAAACCCTCAATATGGTCGGAGTACTTCCTGACATAAGTTCCGACTATCTTCTTCACCACTATAAGTTTGGCCGGCTCCAAGTCGCTGAACCCTTTCAGCGTGATCAAGCCCCCCAATTCAATAGGGTCTTCTTCTTCGGCTTGCTCCTTTTCTGATTCACCCATACCTTGTATAACGGTAATGGTCATATATAAATCTGTTGTTAAGAATAATTTTTAATGCCAGTCTGCTTCCATCTGCTCTATTTGTACCTGTTTTTTCCGCAACATTTATAAATAATTCATCTTTTTCTTGTAGAAAAAGAGGGGGGATATTTTGGTAGAAGTGAATATTGAACCACCGTCTTTTCCTGAAGAAGAGACTTCTGGTTCAGAAGACGAAGACAAAAAAGAGGAGAGCGAAGAATCTAAAGGATTTTTTTCTAAGATTTTCAAAAGTAGTAAAAGTAGTGATGACGAAGAAGACGGCGGTGAGAGCGATGACGAACTCGACATCGTAAAAGGTGAAGTTAATAGTTCTGAAGAAGAGAATAAAGATCTTTCTGTTCCAACCCCTCCCTCTCTGGAAGACGAAGGTTTTGAAGAAGAGATTGCGAAACCTGATCCAGATGCAAAATCCGATTTTGAGGCGGAGCCGGAGAGTGAACTCAGTCTTTCAAGCCTTGAAGAGAGCGATGAGAAAAGCGTGCACGTCGAATCTGATACTGCAGAGTTGGAAGAGGGGAGAGATACCTCTGATGCCGGTTTCGAACCAAGCAGTGGCGAACCTGGTGACCTCGAAGCCCCCGAGATTGAAGGCTGGATGAAGGATTCAGAGGACGAAGCAGAAACTTCTGAAGTTCTCGATGATAAAGATAAAAGTGTAGAAGATAAAAGTGTGGATAAAGATGCTGGCAAAGATGAAGATAAGCAGAGCCGAGAGGAGAGAGTAGAGTGGGACAAGATTGATAGTGACAGCAAAGACGAAGAAGAGTCAGATGAGAAATTTTCTGATTGGATAAAAGATAAATTCGGAGCCTCCGAAACAGAAGATTCCGAGCTGCTTGGTGAAAGCGCAGCCGAGAGTACAGCTTCAGATCATAGTTCATGGACAAAAGACATGGAAGAGAGAGAAGAGAGCAAAGACGAGAAAGAGACAGTAGAAGACCTGGTAGGTGAGAAAGAAGACGCGGAGGCTGACGCACAAGAAGAACCCGCTCCTGTAGATATTGAGGAAGGCAAAGTTCTCTGCAAACACTGCGGAGAGAGTTTTTTCAAGAGAGGTGTAAAGAGACACGAGAAAGCCTGTAAGAAAGAGACTGTAGATCCTGTAGAAGAGCTCAAAAAAGATTTTGATGAGATTGAAGAAGAGCACGAGAAGTTTAAGGAAGCAATGGATGAAGCACTGGACGTTCCAAAGCCTTCACTCCCGGACCTTGTTCCAAAGACGGAGAAAAAAGTTAGTAAAGGCAATGAGTTCTTCCTCCGAGAGAACGATGTTTCTGTATGTTCTGTAAAGGAACTTATGGAATCTCTTAGAGAAGCATCTGATGATGTCTTCGAACACCACGTCTCAGAGGAGAGAAATGACTTTGCAGACTGGGTGGCTGATTCTGTAGGTGATGAAGAACTTTCTGAAGAGATCCAAGAGAAGGGGTCGGATAGCAGAGAAGACCTTGTTGAATTTCTCCAGGAGAAGCACCAAGAAGCTGTTAGCACTGTTGATGAGCGGAGAGAGGAGTTCTTCAGGAAGAAGAAGGAGTTCGAAGACGCTGTCAAAGAAGTTGAAGAACTGGATAAAAAACTTGAAAGTCTAAAAGAAGACCTCGGAGTTAAAAAGAGAGAGTTTGAGGATAAAAAAGAGGATCATGTTCAGGAGTTGAAAGAGAAGTTTAAGAAAGAAGCAGAGACAGACCTCTCAGAGGAGAGAGAAAGGTTGAACAAAGCGGTGAAGGAGTACGAAGAGAAACTCTCCGAACTGGACGAGAGAGAGGAGAAGATTGAAAATAAAGAGGAAGAGTTCAAGAAGCGTGAAGAGAAACTCAACGCCCGAGAAGAGGAACTTGAGAATAGAGAAATAGAGAAAGATGAGTTGGAGAAGAAAGAAGAAGAATTAGAACAGAGGCGCGAAGAGATTGAGAGCAGAGAAGAGTTATTGGAGGAGAAGAAGAGTTCTTTGGAAGAGAAAGAAGAGACTATAGAAGATAGAGATGAGGAACTCGACAAACGCGAGGAAGAACTTGATACTCGAGAAAAAGAACTTAGTGAGAGAGAGAAAGAACTGTCTGAGAGAGAGGAAGAGTTTAATAAGAGAGAAGAATCCATTGAGAGCAGAGAGAGTTCTTTGGAGGAGTTGAAGGAGAAACTTGACTCTCGAGAAGAAGACCTTGATTCTCTTGAAGAGTCTCTGAAAGAGAGAGAGGAGAAGGTCGATACCCGCGAAGATGAACTTGACGGTCGTGAAGAGTCGTTGAGAGAGATGAAGAAAGAGGTTGAAGAGAAGAAAGATGAGATCGAAGAACTCAACAAAGCACGGCTTGATGAGAAAAAAGGACTTAACAAACAGGTGGAGAAGCTGGAGAAGAGTCTGGAAGAAAAACGTTCAGAGTTGAAAAAGGTTTCGCAGAAGATTAAGAATAAGGAGAAAGAACTTAAAACCTTGCAGAAAAAAATCTCTGACTTGAGCACAGAGTTCTCTCATCTGAAAAGAGAGAATGCTAAGAAAAAGAAAGAGATTGATAAAAAGATGAAAAAAGAGAAGAAGATGAAGAAGTATCTTGAAGATACAAAAGACATCCTGGAGGAGAAGGAGGAGAGGCTTAAGAAAGAAGGATACGACAAGTACATCTCAAGGAAGGCAAGAGGTATTGTTCCTGGTGCGAAGTCCTCTTCAAAAACTATGCCTTCTCTCGATGAGTCGAAGAATCTTGACTTCCATAAATTAATAAACCAGTCCCGCGACCTGCTTGAGGAAGGAGACGTCTCCGGTGCAAAGGAGAAGTACAAAGAGGTCAGGAGGAAGTTTGACGAAGTGGACGTTTCCAAGAAGAGAAAGGCTGACTTGTATAATGAGATAAGAGATCTCTACGATGATATACATCTCGCCGTTCTGAACAAGAGCGAGTAGTCTCTTATTCTCTTATTCTATGGGTTTTGTTCTGTAAGTCTTGAACTGTTTGATTAGATTGTTCTTTGAAAGCATAAAAAAAGTAATAAAAGATAGCGAGTAATAGAAGGTACTGTTCTTGTATGGACTGTGGAAGTCTGTAGAAGTCTCTTTTTAAACTTCAGTTTCCGATGTTTTTGATCTTACTCCCGTCTACTTCTATTTCTGGCTCTCTGAAGACGTGGTCCTGGTGCACCTTTGTAGATATCTCTCCTCCGAACCACGTGTTGCTCCCGTTGGCTATGTGCGCTGTGCCTCTTGTTTTTTCATCTAATACTGTGCACCCTACTACTTGGCTTGAATTGTTTATGCCTATTCCGAGTTCTGCTATCATTCTTATTCGTTCAGGGTACTTCACCCTGTTCTCTGCTTTTCGAAAACTTTTTTTCAACAGGTCTGCTTTCTCTCCTTCTACCTCTTTTATTCTTCCGTTCTTTATAGTCATCTTTATTGGTTTTTTCAGTAGGATAGTTTTCTTTTCTGTTCTTGTACTCCCGTCTATCACCAGTTCTCCTTCAGCGGTTTTTGGATCCGGCGGGATGTATACTTCTCCTGCAGGGAGATTTCCTCCTGTCCCTGGCTCGGTGTAGTCTCCTGCGTTGGCGACCGCGTCTGCTTCTTCTATTCTGAGTTTCAGATCTGTTCCTTTTTTTGTTTTTATTCGAACTTTTTTCCCGTTGTTGAGTATCTTTTTTATTCTCTTGCTTTCTCTTTGCAGTTCTTCATAGTCTGTGTCTAAGGCGTTTGTGAATCTGTTATAGTTTTTCGGAGGGATGAATGAGAGGTTTGAGGAGGAGATAAACTTGTGTCCTTTCTGCCTACAGAACTTTCTGAAACTCTTGCTTACGTCTTTTATTGAGCCGAGTTTTCCTGAGAGGTACAGGATTATTATTGATTTGTCAGGCAGATTTTTTAGACTTTCAATTACTTCTTCCGATGCTTCTCTTAGGTTTTCGTAGTTCTGTAATGCGGTTCTTGTTTTCAGATCGAGTTCCTGTGCTGCTTCTTTGTATCTTTCTCCTACAAGTTTTGAGAGAAGGTTTTTTGGATAGTCCGGCATTCCTTTGTCGTAGATTATTAGAACTTCTTCTTTTTCTGCTGAGAGGTTCTGTAAGAGAATTTTTTTTGCGAGTTCTTTTTTCAGAGGGTTCTTTTTCATCTCTTTCTCCTTTTATTTTTTTTAGTTTATAAGTGAGTTTATAAGAGGATTATGCCTGTTATTAGGAGAACCAGGCCAAGCGTTGCTCCTGAGAGCGAGAGTATCTCTTCTTGTGTTATTTTTTGGAAGTACTGCTTTACCGCGTCGAGGGTCATCTGGTAGTATTTTTTTATTGAATCTTTTGCAGTCTTCTCCCCTTTTTTTATCCCTGTTTTTTTCTTATTCTTTGTAAACTTTTTTTTAAACCATCTCTGTATTTTGTTCCATTGTCTTTTTAATTTGTCTGTTTTGATCTCCATTTTCTATCTTTCCCCGCTTGTCCTTAGGTTCTTTTCTGTTTTAGGGTTTTTTTTTGGGCTGTTTACCTGTTTGTGTTTGTTCCTTGACAGATTGTTTTCTCTTTTTGACAGGTCTTACAGAGGTATTTATAGAATATTGAGTTTCCGGAGTTCATCACTTCTATTTTTGTCATCATCTCACCGCAAAAGTCACAATCCATATTAATATACACAAATCTATACTGGTTTATAAATTTTTCTGTTCTTTTGGTTTTTGTTTGTTATTTTTTTAGTTGATTCAAGTAGAACAGAATTTTTGAACTAAAAAATCATTACTTTCAGACAGACTTTTCTTACTCACCGCTGATTTTGAGTCCGCCGGCAGGTATAACCGCGATTATCTGATCCAGGTCACCTTCTGGAAAAATTTTTTCTCTGATCTTTTTTGCCACAACGCTCTTCTTTTTTCTTCCCTGAGACAACTCCACATAGGAATCACAGTTCTTCTTTATAGCTCTGGGAGGACCGCACATGATTCTTTTGCCGTACTTTTCGTCTTCGTACTTCCCAGCAGCCAGTTTCAGTTCAGGATTCAGGTAGGAGGTATCCCCTCTTATCATGAAGGCGCCTCTCGGAAGGTACTCCCCGCTCTCTGGTTCTTTTGTCACTTGCTCCGGTTTCACATAGAATACTTCCAGTCTTGTATAGCCTTTGCCCCAGGCTTTTGAGTATGAGGCGCAGAACTGAGCAACCTCCTCTTTTGTCTCTTCAGAAATCTCTTCTCCCTCTGCCTTCACAACTACGAATGGAGAGCCGGACATGTCTGTGTGGAAAACAAGGTCTCCTTTCTCAGTGTGTTTCTTGATAATCATGTCGTTCGTGGTTGCATCTCTCCCGCCTATCATCAATTTTTTAGTGGAGGAGTAGCACCACTTAAATTTTTCATACCACGCCCTTTCTCTTTTTACAGTTCTCTTTGCAGGCTTTTCAATGCTCTTTTCCACTCTCTTCTCCACTCTTTTCATCTCTTGTTTTTTCTCTTTTACTGCTTCTTCTGCTCCTTCTATTTTCTTCTGGGCTTTCTTGGCTTTTTCAAAGTATTTAGAAGCGTTCTCTTCTAAGGATTTATCCAGGTCAAGTTTTATTTTCATACTTCAGTTGAATGTTCGGTGGTTTATTAATTTTTTTGAAGAAGATTGAATCTAAGGCTGAATTATAGAGCGTAGTTTTGAGAACAGAGATATTGAAACTCAGTCGCCGAATACATCTCCCAGTTCTATGTCTTGGTTCTCTGGGTCTATCTTTAATCCTTCTTTCTCTTTCTTCTTCTCTTCTGTGGGTGTATCTTCTTTTCTCTGCTTTTCAGATTGTTTTTTCTTCTTGTTTTTCTTTGATTTTTTACTTTTGGACTTTGTTTTCTTCTTGGGTTTTTTATTCTTGGACTTTTTCTTGGATCTCTTTTTCTCTCTTTTTTTCAGGTTTTTCTTTTTTGCCTTTTCTGTTTTTTTGTCACTCTTGTTTTCGTTCTTGGTTTTTTCAGTTTCTTCTGTTCTTTGAGTCTTATCTTCTCCCTTCTTTTTTGACTTATTTGTGTTCTTTTTTGCGGTGTTTATAGTGCTTTCTCTTTCCTTCTTGAACTCTTTTAGTTCCCCGTTTTCCTTTTTGCGTTCTTTAACCATCTTTTCTGCTGTCTCTTTCTTCTTTGATAGAGGAGTGCTTTTGTATACTTCTGTTTTTTCCTCTTTCTTCAGTTTTGATCCTTTGTCCGGGTTGTATCCTTTGTTGTTTCGTGGGTCGTTGAATTTTGATATTTTGTTCTTTTTGTCTGAGAAACTCTGGTTTAGTTCCGTCTCTGTTTCTACCATGTTCTCTGCCATCTCTTTGGCTTTCATCGGTGTCTTTGCCAGACCTGTTTCTAACAGGGTTTTCATTACTTTCTCCACGTCTTCTGTTCGGCTTTTCCTCAAGTTCATATCTTCCAGCACTCTTATCACCTGCTATAAATCATGACTAAAATTCCTCAAAAAGGAATTTTAGGACTTAAACGACGAGTCTGTATACGCACTTTCAAATGTTGCTTTTAGCCTCGCCTTTTAAATAACCAGTATAGTATAATGTATACTGATGTAGTTATTTATAAAAGTTTTGGTTTTTTAATTTCAGATTGCTTCCAAATAACTTCAAGAAAAAGAACTCAGTCAATGTGAAGTTCCACAACATCTTCGTCTTCTAACTCATGGTCAAGCATCAACTTCTGCCCCTCAAACTTCGCACTCTCCCCCCAGACCCGAGCAAATTTAAAATTTTTAACAAAGTTCTTATGGAGGCTCTTGCAGACATCTCTTATAGTGCTGTCCTTCTCTATTATCAAAGGCTCCTCCTTATCTGCTTCGGACCCCGGCTCTTTCATAAAAACCTTTATAATCCTAAGTTTCTCAAATATTTCCTCTTTTAACTCCTCTATGCCTTCTCCTTCCCCCGCAGAGATTATGACGTCTGGCTCCATCTCTTCTTCTATCTTCTTTATCTTCTCACTGCTAAGAAGATCCTTTTTGTTGACCGCGGTGACACTGGATATGTACTCCTTGTTGTCCTCTATGCAATCGATAAACTGGTCCAGTGTTATGTCCTCTCTTATCACAACCTCTGCGTTGTTGATTCTGAACTCTTTCAGAACCTCTTTTATGCTCTCCTCATCCAGTTCAGACAGTTCAACCGTTTTTCCTATTCTTATGCCGTTCTTTCCTTTCTTCCTTATCTTCACATCCGGTCTTTTCTGATCCGGTCTTATCCCTACTTTGTGCAACTCTTTCAGAACTTTTTCATACCTGTCTGTCCTCCTCCCGTCCACCAGTATCAGGATGAGGTCTGAGCCTCTGAGACACGCCAGCACCTCTTTCCCTCTTCCTCTGTTCTCCGCTGCTCCTGAAATTATCCCCGGCAGGTCAAGCATCTGTATTTTGGCTCCGTTGTACTCCATAATACCGGGTATGACTTCAAGGGTTGTAAACTCATAACTACCTATCTCCGGCTCTGCATTTGTAAGTCTTCTTAGAAGGGTGGATTTTCCGCAACTTGGAAACCCGACTATAGCCACCGTGGCATCTCCTGTTTTCTTTACCTGGTAGCCACCTCCTGTACTCTTTCCTTTTCTTTTCTTCTCCGCTTTCTCCTTGAAACGGGCTATTTTGGCTTTGAGACGACCTATGTGGTGCTGAGTACTTTTGTTATACTTGGTATTTTTGAGTTCTTCTTTCAACTCTTTTATCTTCTTCTTGTAATCTGTCATTGTGAGAGAGATTTCTTTCTGCTTATAAAAAAATTTTGGTATTGTCTTTAGGAAGTGCTTAACTTAGAAGTTTCCTTACGAACAATATTTCTTCTCACTCTCCTGTGCTTTCTCTGCCCTACTCTTCTTTTATAATCTTAAGAACTTCGTCTCTTCTCTCCTCCATTATCTCTTTGGAGACCGCTTCGAGGTTCAGCCTTAGGAGAGGTTCTGTTTTTGAAGGGCGAACGTTGAACCAGAAATCATCGTACTTGACCGTGACTCCGTCTATTCGGTTGATTTCCCCGTCGGAGTACACCCGGGCAAGCTCCTCCATACTTTTCTTTTTGTCACTGACTTCTAAACTTATCTCTCCTGAGTGAGAATACTTTTCCAAAGGCTCTACTACCTCCGAGAAAGGCTTGTTCTTCTTACTTATCTCTTGTAGAACTTTTAAAACTACAATTATAGGCGTCTCAAAGAAGCCGTAATCTGTTTTGAAGAAGAAGTGACCTGACGATTCTCCTGCGAAAGCGAAGTCCTCCTCTACCCCTCTCTTTTTTATTAGAGAATGACCTACCTTTGTTACAAAAGGTCTGCCTCCGTTCTCCAAGATCACATCTTTTGTTATCCGGCCGGGTCTTATGTCGTACCCTATTTTTGCTCCAGGGTTCTCTCTTAAAACTATCTCGGCCAAGAGACCTCTCAGGACGCCTGGCTCCACGCGTTCACCTTTCTCATCTACAAAGAAGATTCTATCTCCGTCGCCGTCTGTTGCTATTCCTAAGTCTGCGCCTTCCTCTACAACACGCTCTCTCAACTCAGAGGTGTTCTCCTCTTTATAAGGGTCTGCTTCGTGCGAAGGGAAACTACCGTCGAGTTCAAAGTTCATCTTTACGAGTTCGCAAGGGATCTTTTTGAAAAGAGTTTCCAGGTAGAGAGAGCCCATAGAGTTGGCGGTGTCAGCAACCACTTTCAAAGGTTTTATACTTTCTCTTCCTGTAAACCCTCTCTGATACTCTACTTCTCTCTCCAGTACTCCTTTGTAACTTTCAACTCTCCCTTGGTTTTTCGCATCAGAAAACTCCTCTTCTTTAACTCTTCTCTCTATCTCTTTTATACCGGTTTCGTAACTCACGGGGTAAGCCCTATCTTTTACAACCTTGACCCCGTTGTACTCTTTTGGGTTGTGCGACGCCGATACAACCAACCCGCCATCTGCTTCTAAATATGAAGTGCCGAAGTAGAACGTCGGTGTGCTGACAAGACCTATGTTGATAACATCCACTCCTTGGGAAGTCACTCCGTCAATCAAACTCTCCAGCAGAGAGGGTGAGGAGAGACGCATATCCCTTCCAACAACAACCTTTACATCCTTTACATTATCCCTATCCCCTTTGCTCTCTTCTTTCAACATGTCTGCGTAAGCCCTGCCTATTTTTCTGAAAGTCTCTTCATCCAGTTCTTCAGGATAGACCCCTCTTATGTCGTAAGTTTTGTAGATACCGCTCATTAAACCACCACCGCTGATAACCTCTGCCTGTTTTTAATGAAGACTGGCGTCTTCGTCATACCGTTGGTTGTTGTAATATTGGTTGTTCTTGTAGAGGTTAATAAACTTTGCGGATACACTCTGAAATCCCTTTGCGACTGATTAAGAGATGACTGCAGTGACGGTTTAATAACAAAGTTTATATAGTATAATATTTATTAGTCTAATTACAAAGGCTTGTATTATTAGAATAAGGAAGAAAATAAGAAAGAGGGTGGTATTATAGGACAGCAGGAAGTCTACGACTTTTTAAAGGAGAGACCCGGCGTCTGGTTTACTTCGAAGGACATATCTGAGAGGATGGGGGCTTCTATAGGCTCCGTGACAATGTCTCTCAAAAAACTCAGGAAGACAAACCTGATAAAATACAAGAATACAGGGATAAGAAATACTTACAAATATATGATAGAGCCGGAGAAGAACGAGGCTCAGAAAGAGGTAGAGAGACTTCGGAAGAAGAAAAGAGAAAAGAAGAACCAAGAGGGGGAACCGGAGGACGATGTGCAGAAAAGAGATGAGAGATGATAGATAATAAAAAACAAGTTTCTGAACATCTTTCTTAATTCTCATCATTAAATTTATATATGAAAGCCTATAACTTTTTGGTTGTGAGTGTCGATGATTGAGATAACTTTTCCTGATGGGAGCAGTGAAGAGTTTGAAGAAGGAGTGACGGGCAGAGAGGTAGCAGAGTATATAGGCCCGGCTCTGGCAAGAGCAGCCTTAGCAATAGAAGTAGACGGGGAGATGAGAGATCTTCGCCGTCGAATTAACAGCGATGCAGAGATAAGAATTCTTACTTTTGACGATGAGAAAGGAGTGGAGGTTTTTAGGCATACAACGGCACATCTCTTGGCCCACGCAGTTACGAATCTTTACCCCAAGGCGGAACCTACTATAGGCCCGGTGGTGGATGAAGGCTTCTACTACGACTTCGACAACCTGGACATAGGAGAGGAGGACCTTGAAGAGATCGAAGAGGAGATGAAGAGACTGGTAGAAGAGGACCTTGAGTTAAAAAGAAAGGAGTACTCTTCCGAGCAAGAGGCAAAGAAAGAGTTCAAGGGCAACAGGTATAAGATAGATGAGATGGACGAGCAACCGTCTGCGTACACGCAGGATGGGTTTACAGACCTGTGTAGAGGACCTCACTTGCCGAGCATAGGCAGAGTGAAGGCGTTCAAACTTACAAAACTCGCCGGGGCTTACTGGAAGGGTGACTCCGATAACAAGATGCTTACCAGAATATACGGGATCAGTTTCCCCAAGAAGAAGATGTTGGAGGAGCACCTGGAGAGAATAGAGAAGGCTAAAAAAAGAGATCACAGAAAGATAGGTAAAAAACTGGACTTGTTCAGTTTCCACGATGAGGGTCAGGGGTTTCCTTTCTGGCACGACAAAGGTCTTGTGATAAAAGAAGAGTTGATAGATTTCTGGAGGGAGGAGCATAGAAAAGATGGGTACTTGGAAGTATCTACTCCTATGATTTTGAAGAAAGACCTGTGGGAGCGCTCGGGGCACTGGGAGAACTATCAGGAGCACATGTACACCACTAATATCGACGAAGAAGAGTTTGCTGTAAAGCCGATGAACTGTCCAGGTGGGCTTCTGCTATACAACGAGAAAGCCCACTCTTACAGAGATCTGCCTTTACGAGTTGGCGAGTTGGGACTGGTGCACAGGCACGAGTTGTCGGGAACACTTCATGGTCTAATGAGGGTGAGAGCCTTCACCCAGGACGACGCTCACATATACATGACTCCAGACCAGATAAAAGATGAGATAATTGGTTTGATAGATATGATAGACAAGTTCTACAGCCTCTTTAACTTCTCTTACGAAGTAGAATTGAGCACCAAGCCTGAGAAACACATAGGCACTGAAGAGCAGTGGCAGAAAGCCACAGACGGGCTGAAGGAAGCCTTGGATGAGAAAGGAAGAAGTTACGAAATAAATGAAGCGGACGGTGCGTTCTACGGTCCGAAAATTGACTTCCACATAGAGGATTCTCTTGGAAGGAGTTGGCAGTGCGCCACGGTGCAATTGGACATGGCTCTTCCGGAGAGGTTCGACCTTACCTACCAAGGAGAAGACGGCAAAAAACACCAGCCTGTGATGATTCATAGAGTTATATACGGCGCGTTGGAGAGATTTATAGGAATACTTATAGAGCATTACGGCGGGAACTTCCCTCTTTGGCTTAATCCTCGTCAGGTAGCAGTTCTTCCTATCACGGATGACCACGTAGGCTACGCTGAGGAAGTGAAGGAGAAAATGGAGTCTGAAGGACTGAGGGTTAGTATTGATAAGAGAACGGAGTCTTTGAGCAAGAAGGTGCGGGACGCTCAAGTGAAGAAGTTCAATTACATCCTGGTCGTGGGCGACGACGAGGTAGAGGACGGTACTGTGAATGTGCGGACGAGAGACGAAGTTGTCCACGGGGCTAAAGATGTAGATGCGGTGGTGTCTGAGTTTGTGGAAGAGGTTGAAAAGAAAGAGAACCCCGACGATTATAAATCATAAAGTATTCATAAATTATAGAAGTATTCATAAATTATAGTTTAGATAGTATTTTAAATGAAAATAATCTAATCTTGTTTTAGAAATTTGTTTTAAATCTTATCCTGATTGTTCTAAATTTTTAAACCTTGTTTTATTGTTTAACTCTCATTCCTCTTCGAACGCTTTCTCATAAGCGCTCTCTGAGTCTTCGTCTTCGTCTTTGTCCTCTCCAGCTTCTTTGTACCCCTGCATGAACCCTTCTTCTTCAGGGCTTATTTCGTCGTTCTCTCTAAGATCTTCTCTGCCTGTGTCCCCGTAGATACTTCCTCTTTTTGGCTTGTGTTCTTCTTCTACTTCTCCTTCCTCTTCTTTCTTTGGTTTTTTCGGCATAACATCCAACACCTCTCAGAGCAGTTTAATACTGTTTTGTTCTTACGCCTCTGAAACTAATTCTGAAGACAGGGGTTTATAAAGTTAATTGAAAAGAAATATTTTTTGCTTTATACTATTTTTTTACTTCTTTTAACTCAATCCCAACTCTTCTAATTCATTCTCGTATTCTTTTTTAAAAGACTGAGCCTTCTCTACATCTTTCTCTTCTCCCTTTTTATATTTTATATGCTCCAGAATAGAGTATGTCATCGCTGCTTCAAAGAGGTCTGCTTCTTTGTCATCAGCCCCTCCGTTCTTGTCTGCTCCGTCGTTTGAGTTGAAGAATATATTTATGTATTCTTTAATCTTCTTTTCATTGTTTTTTATTTTATTATCGTTTTTTATTTTATTCTTCAGGTATAATGCAGCCCCTGTAGTCAGGTTGTTGATATTTATCTCGTCGTCATCCTCTCTTTTGTAAAGCCCTGTCATTACTAAATCCGCTAAATCTTTCTTCTCCGGCAGTACGCTCTTCAGTCTGTCCTTCAGTTCTTTGCTTGTGCATTCTGTTTCAATCTTGTTGAAGTTGAACTTTCTTTCTTGAGCCAGGTGGTCGTTGTACTTTTTTTTCTTTCCTTTCAGGTCGTTTAGGCGTCTTATATCCAATTCATATCCTCTTTTGATTACTTTGTATGGTATGCCCTCTTCCTGGATTTCCGGGTGGTTTTTTATTCTTTCATACACTTCTTCTCCGATTCCTGCTTCTCCTTCTTTAAGAATTCTGTTCATGTACTGGATTGTTCTCTCGCATTTATTATCTATTTTAACATCTGTTTTTCCTGTTTTGACCATGGGCATTATTTCGAAAACGTTCTCTATTGAGCCTTTCTTTATGTTGAAGGATATGTTGCTCTTTAGTTCTTCAAGGTCGGCTTTTTCAACGGCTGATTTGTATTCTCTGCCCAGTTCTTTGATTCTTCTCTTTATTTTTTCTATTTTTTCAAAACTCTTTTTTACATCGCTGTCTGTTAAGTTGTTCTCGTAGCCGTTTGGAACGACTGCGCTTACCTGTATCCTGTCCTCTTCGATTCTCTTATGTAGTGTCTGAGCGTCTGGGTTGTTCTCTTTCAGTTCTTCTGTGAGTTTATTGACTTCATTCAATATCCTGCTTCGGAAGTCTCTTGTGAATTCTTCGGTGTTATCTAATTCTTCGCTGAGTTTTTTGTAGTTATTGAGGTCTATGTCGTAGGATAGAATTGTGGCGTCCTTGTATTCTCTTTTTATTAAGTCCTTTTCTTCATTCGGTTTGTGCCAGTCTGATTTTATGATGGGGTCTTTGTGTGATTTTAGCAGGTTGTCTATGGAGTTTATTCCTGAGTCCATTCTTTCCATTATGTCTCTTATTCCTGCCTTCTGATAACGGCTCAGTTCTTCTTTTGAGAGTATTGACAGGACGCCTACTTCGTCCTCTTCGATTTTCTTCCCTCCGCCGTTGTTTTCTTCTTCCTTTAGCATTTTTATAGGCAGTGTGTAGGCATGCAATCCCACTACTTTTTCTCCATCTCTATGCTGATCTTTGTTAAACGCATCTACTGCCACGCTTCGGATGGTCTTCTTTATTTTTTTCTCTTTTTTACTAAGTGTTCTATTTTCGTTGAATATTTTCAGATTTGTACTCCGACCGTTGAAGCTGTCTTCTCCGAGCATCTGTGTGTAGACTATGTTTTCTCCGCAGGGCATTATTAAGTTTTTTAACCCTTTGTTCACGACAGCGGTCACTTCTTCTTTGTGGTTTATGTATTTTTTAGGATCGTTTTTTATACGGTTTTCTGCTATGTCGAAGTATTCATCTACTTCTTTTTTTTTCTTAAGGAGTCTGCCAACTACTTCACTATCCTTTTCAGACAGTTTTGATTGTTCTTTTAGTATTTCTCCTAACGATTTATCTTCTTCCATTTTAATCCCTCTAACTCTATCACTTATTAACTACTTATTAGTAATATAATAGGTTATTTATATATTTTTTGGTTATTTGAATTATTTTCAATATAGAAAAAAAGTTTATTCTTCTATTCTTATTTACTAAATAGTAGTTATAAACCGAAAAGTTTATAAAGAGTCTGGTATTCTGAGCCTATTGATAGAAGAATGGCTGAAAAAGCTTTAGAAAAAAGAGTAGATGAGGACGGTGATGAGTTTGTACGGCACTTTCAAAAGCAACTGGATTTATACCAGGAAGAGATTGAGAACTTAAATGAAGCAATAAGTTCTTTAGATGAATTTAATGATAACCTTGACAATATAGAACTTGAAAATTTTGATTCAAAAAACGACTTTGAAAAATCAATAGAAATACTAAAAAATAAGTTGTTCTCTCTTGAAGAAGAGGCAGATATGATAATACATAATTATTTAGAAACGAATATACGTAGCCTTTTAGGACATAAAAATATATCTTCAGCCTATTTGAATATAACGGAGAACAACGAGATTGCTAAACATCTTCCAGAGGAAGAAGATGATGGCGACTTACACTTAAATGCAATACTCGAAGATGAAAAGAACATTCTCTCAGAATCAAATAAAGATGACTACCAATACAAGGAAAGAACAGTTACTGAAGGTGAAAACGATTTCAAAATCTACACTGTAAACTCGCCATCTTTAGGAATAGAAACAATACTATCCTTAAAGATAGAAAATTCCTCTGACTTTTCTTCCAACAAAACTGAGTCTTTCTCTGATAGAATATTTAATTATTTAATGATTCAAGACAGCCATAAATCAAATATTGAATCTGTAAAAAGAGAGACCCAGAATAAAATACAAATTCTAAATCACCTAAAGAACATATTGGATTTAAAGGCAAGAATAAGCAGTGATGAAAAAACGCAAAAAGAAGTCATAGAAGCACTTAAAAATAATATTTTAGATACAGGAGCAGAAGAGAAAGAATACTTATTGAACAAGCCAAAACTTAAAATGCCTGATTCTATAAAAAATTACGCTGAGAACGAACTTAAGGATTACTCTTCTACAAAGATCTCAGAGATCGAAGCCTTTGAAGATACATTAGAAACTCATCCAATAATACAAACCAATCTTATGCTCAACTACATACAACAATACTTTAAAAATAACGACAGATATTCAGATTTAGATGATATTCAGTCCGCTGTAGAGGTATCAACTCTTGCTTTAGGAATGAACTCAATAATTTACGAAGACAGAAGTGAAAAAAGCGAATTAGAACAAGAAAAATCTCAACAAAGGAACTTATTAGACTTTATCTCTGATAAAAGAGGAGTGGATACCTTGTTGGAACTTTACAAAGAGAATCTTCCAGAAGCATCTAAGAAGTTCGATGATAAAGACAAAGATATACCTCTCAAAGCAAGAAAGGATATTAAGTATCTAAACAGCTTTGTAGAAGAAGATTGTAATAAAATAGTATTAGCCAGAGATATCCTGTACGCGGTCAATGAACGCGCAGAAGGAATGAGCGATATAGCTTGGAAAAGATTGATTGATTCTTATCCTGGGATCAGTATATCAGATGGAGATATTCCTTCTACCGGTATCTTAAAGGATCATGTAGAGAAGAATCTTGAAAAAGATTTAATATTGAAAACGAGTGATTTGATAGAGTCTGCTTTCCTCTACTCGGGTCGTTTAACAAAAGAGTTCCCTGAGTCTGTTGATCCGGAGTTTAAACTCAAAGATGTTCATACCACTATAAATAACACTTTGGAAGAAAAAAACTATCAAAATTACCTAATAGGAGAATCTGATATGTTCGACGGTACTGTCAAAAAAATAATGGACTTTTATAATGATTTTAAATAGTATTGTTCTTCTCTTTCAAAAATTTAACTATCTCGTCTTTCCAGGCTTTGTCAATGGTTCCTGATAGGAGGTTGTCCAGCCAGTTTTTGAACTCCTCATTCAAATCAGGATTTCTCCCTTCAATCCACGCTTTTATCACTCTTGCAAACCTCGACTCCAACTGGGTCTTCCTCGCAGCGGTTCTCAACTGCTTCTCCAGAAGTCTCTTTTTCTTCTCCAACACCTCTTTCTTCACGTACTCCGCCAGTTTATCAGGCCACCCCTCCACTTCTTCTCGGTACTCCTCAAGTTCTTTCTTCATCTTCTCTACGTCTCCACCTTCGTCTATGAATTCAGAAAGGTCTTCTTTTACATCTATTGGCAGTGAGGTCTCAGCAGTCATTCTCTTCAGAGACTCTCTTTTCTTCTCTTCCCGTGCCTCTCTGCGCGCCTTGACTGACTCCCAGACCTTGTTGTAATCCAGCAACTCCTCCCCTTCTTCCAAAGTCTTCTTCTCTCTGTCCTCTTCTGATATACTCTCGTTAACAACGTCGTGCATCCTCTTGAGAAACTCTTTTTTCTCCTCCATCTTCATGATATCGGAGTAGCCTTGAAGCACCAGTTGGAAGGCGAAAGGTGTGGGGACGTCAGTGTGTATCTCTTCAAGACTGATCTTCTCCTTCTCCACGTCTTTAATGACTTTTTTGGCATTTTTAATATCCATGAAGTCTTCAAGTATCTCCCTCTTCGCTTCTTTGAAAATA
>CAYSOY010000011.1:0-5992 GCA_964432865.1 uncultured Methanosarcinales archaeon | reverse complement strand
TCCTATCTTCTTCACTGAACTTATGAGTATGGTACTCGAGACCTGCTGTCTTCCGACACTCTTCTTGTTACCCTTGTACCTCCTCAGTATCATGAGCCCTCTCGTGGCGCAGTGCCTGAACCTTCTCTTGAGAACCTCTGTCTTCTCCAGCGCCTGCTCCATAAGTTTGTAGAGTTCCGAACTGTCTATCTTCCGGAATACTTTCGCTGCGTGGAGAGGAGAATTGCTTTTCAGATAGAAGCCGTTGTCGTTTATGCCCAGTTCAAAGTTTCTCTTGTCGAGTTTTCCTGCGATGAAAGCTACCGCTCTTGCAAGGACGTTGTTGACCCGCCTGCCGAACAACGTGTGGAAAATAATGTATCTCTTGTCCCCGTCTCTAAAATGCTCTATCACAATCTTCTCTCTGTGAGGGACTTGGGCGAACAAGAACTGCTCCTCAAAGTACTCGTATATGCTCTCAATACTCCTCTCATCTATGTAGAGGTAGTCATCAATAAACTCCTTGATCTTCTCTTTCTTTCTACCACTCTTAAACATGTCATTAATGTACTTCCTGAATTTCTGAATCTCTAACGCCAGGTCAAAGTTTAGAGGAAGCATCTGGCTCACCCATTTTGGTACTGTCGGCGGTCTTCCGCTGGCAGTCTTAACCCGGGCAACCATCCCCCTCGAGTGCTTGAACTCATAAGTCTCTCCTCCGAGAACAAAGACATCTCCTTTTTTCAGACGCTGGAGGAATTCCTCGCTGATACCTCCGATGACCTCGTCACCTATCTTCACCAGAACCTTTGTTTCGTCCGGAATAGTACCTATGTTTGTGAGGTATATCATCCTTGCAAGCCGACCCCTTCTTCCAAACTTTCCTTTCTCTTCGTCTCTCCATATCTTTGCGTAGACGTTCTTATCCTCCAAAGATTCATACTCTCCGCTGAGGTAATCCATGACCCCGTCGTAGTCCTTTCTTGAGAGATTTCTGTATGGGTAGGCACGGCGGACGAGGTCAAATGTTTCATCTATACCTCTCACTCTGTCGATGGCAAGCCCAAATATCTGCTGGGCCAACACGTCCAGGCAGTTTTGAGGAATATCTATCTTGTCAATCTTCTCTTCAAGAGCCGATTTCAGCAGGACAGAGCATTCTACCTGGTCGTCTCTATCCATAACCATAATTCTTCCTTTTGAAGTCTGGTGGAGTTTATGCCCACTCCTTCCGATCCTTTGAAGACCTCGAGCGACGGATTTTGGACTTCCCAGGAGAACCACGAGGTCGATGTAGCCTATGTCTATCCCAAGTTCTAAACTGGTAGAGCAGACCACACATTTCAGTTCCCCCTCTTTCAGAGCGTTTTCGATGCTTATCCTGTGCTCTTTGCTCAGAGAGCCGTGGTGTGCGCCTATGTAGTCTTTGTTCTCATCCTTCATCCTGTTCTCTTCGGTAATCTCCTCCACTTCAAAACTCTCTTTGAACTCTTCAGAGTATTCTTTCTTCCGCCCCAGTACCGCGTAGTTTTTGGGAAACTTCTCTTTCAGGTGGTGGACTACTCGCTCCGTGGCAGAGCGGGTGTTTGTAAAGACAAGCGTGGTCTTGTGGCTCTGAACAAGGTCGTCCAGTATATCGTAAGTGGCGTGGTGAATCTCGTCGTAAGAACTCTTTATCAGACTTTCCACGGGGCTCAAGACTTTTAAGTCCAAGTCTTTGACGGACTGGACGTCGACAATTCTGCAGTCTCGGTACTCCCTCTCTACTCCTTCTCTATCAGATACTTTTGACCCCGCGAGGAACTTGGCTACGTCTTTCAGAGGTGCGACAGTAGCGCTGAGACCTATTCTTGTGAAGGAACTTTTCTCATTCATCTTCTCCAGGCTCAGACTTAGATGGGTTCCTCTCTTGTTGGATGCTAAGGAGTGTATCTCGTCCAGGATAACATAGTCTGCCGGGTTCAGCAGGTCAGAGAATTTCTTGCTTCCCAGGCTAATCCCGTAACTCTCAGGCGTGGTGATAAGTATGTGCGGGGGTTTGTCAAGCATCTTTGACTTTTCGCTCGACTTGGTGTCACCGGTTCTGGTCTGAACCCTTACATCGATCTCTTCGCCGTGCTCCTCGGCTAACTCTTTCAACTCTTCCAGGGGCTCTATCAGGTTCTTCTGTATGTCGTTTGCCAGCGCTTTCAATGGACTAATATAGACGCAGTATATTTTGTCCTCAAGTTTTCCTTGTGTTGAGAGGGTGAACAGTTCGTTCAGAACAGCCAGGAATGCTGAGAGTGTCTTGCCGGAGCCGGTGGGACTGCTTATAAGCGTGTTCTTTTCTTTGTGAATGTTCAATATGGCGTAGGTCTGGGGTGGGCTGAAACTCTGAAACTTTTCCTTGAACCACTTCTCCACGATAGGATGTAGTATTTCAAATGTTTCTTCGTCGCTGTGCGGTTCTTCTTGAAAGCGGATTTTTGAACTGTCAATTTTCTCCTCTTCTTCGCTTTCTGCCTGGTTTTTTTCAGAACTGTCGGTGTCGGATTTGGTGTGTAGAATAGACCTGTCGCTATGACCGCTTTTCTTTCTATGACTATCTTTAGGCATTATGGTTAAGAGACGTCCAGTTGTTTTTAAATTCTGCGACGGTATGTCCAGTGTGTCTGTTCTTTTTTCGTGGTAATTAGGCAGGCATTCTCTGAAGGTATCTGGGTTGGATAAAAAATTAGTAATTAGTACATTCTTTTAAATTTTCAATCTTGTGCTTCTCAACAACAGAGACACAAATTTTATAAATAATAGTATCTCCTCTGATAAAAACCAGAACAGACCCTCCTTAGCTCAACGGCAGAGCGTCCGGCTGTAGTAGATTATGGAGACACACTGCTTGACACAAGCAGTAAGGGATGATCCATAACCAGCTGATATCGGGAGGTTCCCGGTTCGAATCCGGGAGGAGGGACTATCTTTTACATCTCTATACACCGGAGAGCAGGTATATATGCGGTGTAAATGCGGTGTAAAGTAGAATCAGAGTTTATTACAGGTTTTGCAGCATCTTTCATTAACCTATCAAGTTCTGCCAGAAAAATAGTAAGATTTTTAAATAGAGGTATTTTTCGGAAAACAGATGACCGGGTTTTTAGTCGAAAAGAGGATTTCTAACGAATTCAAAAAGATAGGTTCGAGTACGAAATCCTTTTTTTAAGAGATGCCCTGGTGGTGTAGCCCGGTCTTATCATTTCGCCCTGTCGGAACTGCTTTTTGAAGCAAGACTGTGAAGGCAGTTACAGACAGGCGACGACCCGGGTTCAAAAGCAGCAGTTGGCAATCAGAGCCGAATGTTGGATGAAAGTCCCGGCCAGGGCGTCATGGGCCGGTAGCTTAGCCTGGAAGAGCACTCGACTTTTAATCGAGTGGTCACGGGTTCAAACAACTGGTCACGCTCGGTTGAACTGCGACGCAAGATAAGTGTTGGAATGCTGGAATGTTCGTGCCTGCAAAAAAGACAAGTACAGTTGTGATGGCTGTGTTTGTTTTTGAGAATAAGAGTGCAGAAACCGAGATCTCGTGCGGTAATGGAAATCCCGTCCGGCCCATTCAAAGTCCAAGGAGCAGAATAGAAGAGCATAATAGGTACTGGTAGGAAAGAAGGTAGTCAAGAGGAAACTGTGATATCATGGCTGAAAAGAACTCCAAGAAAAAGAAGAAATCGAAGTCTAAGAAAAAGTCTAAGGGTTCCAAGAGCAAAAAGTCCAAGAAAAAAAGCAAGAAAAAAAAGAAGTCAAAATCAAAGAAAAAGAAGGGTTCTAAAAAGAAAGATTTTACCCCCTCAGACCACGACCTTGTGCCTAAACACGAGAAATTGAGCGATAAGCAGAAGAAAGAACTCTACAAAAAGTACAAAATCGATTTCAAAGAACTTCCAAAGATTCTTATATCAGACCCTGCTCTGAAAGAACTCGATGTGGAAGAAGGAGACGTTCTGAAAATAACCAGAGAGAGCAGAGTTGCAGGAGAAGCAGAGTATTACAGAGGTGTAGTTGATGAGTGAAGAAGAGATGAGCGAGGAGGAGAGCAAGTCCCAGGTAAGCAAGGGAGAAGTGCTTGAAGGCTACAAGAAAGAAGACCTTCTCATAAAGAAGTACTTCGAGGAGAACTCTCTTATCAAATCCAACATAGAGTCTTTCAACAACTTCATCGAGAACGAACTCCAGAAAATAATCGATGAGAACAGGGACGTGGAGCCTACCATAATACCGGAGAACATGGAAGAGTTCAGGATAGAACTCGGAGATATAAAAGTGGAGATGCCGAAAATAGTGGAGGCCGACGGAAGCGTGCGAAAGATATACCCTGTAGAGGCAAGGATGAGAAAACTCAGTTATACAGCGCCTATGAAACTGGAGTTCTCAGCTTACATTAATGGTATACAAAGGGAGAATTTTACAAGAACGATAGGTGAACTTCCGATAATGCTGAAGAGCGACCACTGTCACCTTCAAGGACTTAGTAGAGAGGAACTTATAGAGAAGGGAGAGGACCCGGACGACCCCGGCGGATATTTCATTATTAATGGTAGCGAAAAGACAATAATCGATATGGAAGACCTGGCAAGCAACAGGTTCACAGTTGAGAAGCCCTCCTCGGGCAGGAGCGAGTACGCAGGCAAAGTCTTCAGCGAGAAAGAGTCATACAAGATACCTCACACTATGGAGAAGTTGAAAGATGGAACGTTCTACTTAACCTTTACCAGAGTACAGCAAGTTCCTATAATGCTGTTGCTGAAAGCCCTCGGGCTGACAAAAGACGAAGAGATAGTCAACACAGTAGGGTTGCCCGACGAGTACAACTCCGATGTTATAATCAACCTGTACGACTACTCTGACCTGAAAGACTCGGACGAGGCAGTAGACAAGATAGCGAAGCACGTAGGCATAACCCAGACCAAAGAGGTCAGAATAGAGAGAGCGGGGGAAATACTTGACAAATATCTTCTTCCCCACGTGGGCTCCGACCCCGAGGATAGAGTAGAGAAAGCTGAGACACTGTGTAAGTATCTGAAAAAGTTCATACTCGTAGAGAAAGGCGATCTGTCTTTGGATGACAAAGACCACTACATGAATAAGAGGCTAAAACTCCCTGGGGAACTCCTCGCAGATCTTTTGAGAGTTAACGTTAAAGCCCTGATAGGTGACATGCTCTACAACTTCCAGAGAAAAGTCAAAAGAGGAAAAGTTCCTGTAATAAAGAAGATAATAAGAGAGAAACTGCTGACTCAGAAGATATACGGTAGCATGGCTACCGGGAACTGGGTGGCCAACAGGACAGGCGTCTCTCAGAGAATCGAGCGGTTGAACTTCCTTCACCTGCTCTCCCACTTGAGAAGAGTTGTAAGCCCTCTGAGTTCCAGACAAGAGAACTTCGAAGCCAGGGCCCTTCACAGCACTCATCTCGGTCGGCTCTGCCCCAGTGAAACCCCTGAAGGGACTAACATCGGTCTGAGAAAGTACTTGGCTTTGCTCTCCAGAATCTCAACCAACGTGGATGAGGAGAACCTGATGAAAGAGTTGAAGAAAGCTGGGCTCTCAACTTCAGAAAAATAGAAAAGAAATGATATGGTAAGATAGAAATTAATGATACTAACATAAATAAAATAATTAATAAGATAGGAAAAACACGCAAAAGAAAAACAGACAAAACAAAGTAAATGTTAATAAGAGAGTTGATAAAAATATGACAGATGTTTTTGTTGGAGGAAAATTCAAGGGAACCGTGGACGACGCAGAGAGTTTCATAAACCAGGTAGTCTCGGAGAGAAGGATGGGGAATATAAACCCTGAGATAAACTATCACCACGATGAAGAGACTGACTCAATATTCATAGAGACTGCCAGAGGACGATGCGTGAGACCTCTGATAGTTGTCCGGGATGGAAAGTCCTCTCTTACTGAAAAACACGTAGACCAGTTGAGAAACGGAGAAATAACCTGGTCCGACCAGATGAAGCAAGGGGTCATAG
>CAYSOY010000010.1:21635-25713 GCA_964432865.1 uncultured Methanosarcinales archaeon | reverse complement strand
ATCGTTAGAACTTATTAGTCGAAGAGGTAACTTGTTGAGTCAGTGTTTGGTTTTTACCTGGTTGTCTGCCAGAGGTGGTGGAGTGGTATATGACTTTTTACGAGAAAGAGAAAGAAAAGGTTGTTGAAGAACTGGATGCAGATCCAGAGAAAGGGCTGACTGAAGAAGAGGTAGAGAGGAGAAAGGAGAAGTACGGACCCAACAAGTTGAAAGAAGAGAAGGAGATAAGTCCTCTGAAGATATTCTTCAGACAGTTCAAGAGTTTCATAATCTACATACTGCTCTTTGCAATAGTTATATCTGTAGCGGTGGGGGAGTGGGTTGACTCAGTAGTAATCCTGGTAATACTCGTATTCAACGCGCTGTTCGGCTTCTTCCAAGAGTACAAGGCAGAGAAAGCTATCGAGTCATTAGAAGAGATGACGAGTTTAAAGGCAGAAGTTCTGAGAGGCAGTGAGAGGAAGGAGATAGACACAGAGAGCCTCGTGCCAGGGGATATAGTTCTCATAGAGGAGGGAGACAAGATTCCTGCAGACATGAGAATACTCTCGTGTAGCAACTTAGATGTCAGAGAGGCAAGTTTGACAGGAGAGTCTCTCCCGATACACAAAACCTCTGAAAAAATCCCTTCAGAGACGCCGTTGGCCGAGAGGGAGAACATGCTCTACTCGGGGACAGCCGTGAACAGAGGCAAAGCAAAAGGCGTAGTCACAGGTACAGGTATGGAGACGGAGATTGGAAAGATAGCAGGGATGATCTCCGAAGCAGACGAGAAAACAACTCCTCTACAAAAAGACCTTCGGAAGGTCGGCAAGTGGATAGGTACAGGAACACTGGTCATATGCTTTATAATCTTCCTCGTGGGCATGCTGAAAGAAGGGCTTTTCGGAGTTCTCTTCTCCGCAGAGATATCAACGTTCATAGAAGGATTCAAGACCTGGCTCTTGGTCTCGGTCTCCTTGGCAGTGGCTGCCGTGCCCGAAGGGCTCCCCGCCATAGTCACAGTCACCCTCGCCTTAGGCGTGAAGAGCATGGTGAAGAAGAACGTCCTGGTAAGGAAACTGCCCTCTGTAGAGACGCTGGGAAGCACCACTGTGATATGCACTGACAAGACCGGCACTCTGACAAAGAATCAGATGACCGTGACCAACGCCTTCCTCTCCGGAAAGAACATAACTGTGTCAGGCGCCGGCTACTCGTTCGACGGCTCTCTGGATACAGACGCCTCTCTGAAGAAGAAAGATCTCTTGTTGTTCAAGACCGGCGTTCTGTGCAACAACGCCAAGGTCTCTGTAAAAAAGGAGGAAGAAAAAACAGGTATAAAGAAAAGCGGAGGGGGGAGGGGCGAAGAAAAAATAGAAGTTATAGGGGATCCTACAGAAGCAGCTCTGCACGTGAGTGCTGAAAAGGCAGGGATGAATCACGGCAAGGTTTTGGAACAGCACGAACGCCTCGCCGAGATACCTTTTGACTCGGAGAGGAAGATGATGAGCGTTCTGTGCAGGGAAAAAACAAGAAGAAAGAAAGGAAAAAAAAAGAGTAAGAAGAGTGGAAAGAGAAGCAGATGCACTGTTTATACAAAAGGCGCGCTTTCAAAAGTTATTGAAAAGTGCAGTAGAGTTCTTGTCAAGGGCAGGGTAAAAAAACTGACCTCTCACTACAAGAAGAAATTTGTGGAGAAGAACAAGGAGTACGCGGACGGGGCGTTGAGAGTTCTTGCCTTCGCCTACAAACCCGCAGACGAAGACCTGGAGAAAGAAGAGTTTGAAAATGACCTTATCCTCATCGGACTCCAAGCGATGATGGACCCGCCCCGGGAGGATGTAAAAGATTCTATAGAGAAGTGCGAAGACGCAGGGATAAGAGTTATGATGATAACCGGGGATAACAAGTACACCGCTAAGGCGATAGCCAATGACCTCGGCATCTCAGGAGAGGCTATAGAAGGCGAAGAGTTCGAGAAACTCTCGGATAAGGAACAAGCAGAGGTTATAAGAGAGCACTCTGTCTTTGCACGGGTGGCTCCAAAGCACAAGAAAAAAATAGTTGACCTTCTGGACAAAGAAGATGAGGTCGTGGCTATGACCGGCGACGGCGTCAACGACGCGCCCGCTCTGAAAGAAGCAGACATAGGAGTGGCTATGGGGGAAACAGGAACGGACGTAGCAAAAGAGTCAGGGGATATGATCCTCGAAGACGACAACTTCACAAGTATAGTCAACGCGGTAGAGGTGGGAAGAGGAATTTACGACAACATCCAGAAATTCGTGAACTACCTTCTCTCATCAAACCTGGCAGAAGTAGTTATAATCCTGCTCGCAATAATATTCGGCTGGCCTCTGCCTATGACCGCTATAATGATACTGTGGCTCAACTTGGTCACCGACGGCTTCCCAGCGCTGGCGCTGAGCGTAGACCCTGCCTCTCCAAAGATAATGAAAGACCCTCCTAAAAGCAGTAAGAAAGGTATTCTGAATTCGAAGATACTCTCTCAGATAAGTTACGCAGCGGTTCTTATCTCTGCGGTCGTGCTGTGCATAATGTTCTGGGGTATGGGCAGGTACGGTACCGGCTCCTTGGCGCACCTCCAGACACTGGTACTCACAGCCATGGTGGTGCTGGAACTGGCAAGAGTTCTTACTATAAGAGTGGACTACGGGTTAGGATTTCTCTCTAATAGATACCTGCTCCTCGCAATCGGAGGCTCCGCCGTGCTCCACCTTGCAATACTCTACACGCCTCTCTCCAAGTTTTTCGGCACGGTCTCACTGCCCGCGATGGACTGGGTGGCTGTGATACTACCTACTATATTGGTTTTCCTCCTGACGTACGCTGTCTCCAAGAGTAATCTGGTGGAAAGGGTTCTGAAGAAAACAGGGATTTACTGATTTTTACTGATTTGTAGCGGGCTATTGGCAGAGATTAATTCAGAGATTGATTCTTAGTTATTTCTCCTTTTATTTCTCCTTTTTATTGTACTCGTTGTCCAGCACTTCTCTTATTCTTTCTGCCTTCTTCTCGCCTATCAACTCTACTTCCTGTAACTCTTCTTTGTCGGCGTTCACCACGTTCTTCACAGAGTTGAACTTTTTTAGAAGAGGCTCTGCCAGCGCGTTTCCTATCCCCGGCAGACTTGAGACCACGTATTCTTTAATCTCCTTAGAGGAAGAGGGCTTGCTCGAATGGTACTGGAACCGTGTCTCCACGCCTGACTGCTCTTTCCTCGCCAGGAACTTGATGTACTCCGCTGTCTCCACGTGGTCTTTGGTTCTTATTATAGGGATGTGGTAGGAGAGGAGTATTGTTGTGATCATTCCTCTTATGGAGTTGGGATGAACTTTTCTCACGGAGTAGAGGTCCTCTTCCCCCTCTAAAATTATTACGGGCTTGTACGTCTCTCTCATACTCTTCAACTGGTCTTTCAGCCTGCCGTCTATTATCGAATCCACAAAGTCTTTTACTGTCTTGTACTCGACAAGTAGTTCTCCGCTGACAAGGTAGTCCCCGACTTCGAGAGTTTCAAGTTCGACCTCCACGTTCTTGTTCATCAACTCTTTTGTCACGGAACTCTTCTTCTCCCTGTGGTCTACTACGACCTTAAAACCGGTCTCCGAATCAGAGTTTTTTTCCAACTTCTTCCCTGAGTTGGGGCTGAACTCTTTTTTGAAATTCTCCAACGCTTTGAACATCTTCTTCTCCTTGTGGTGCGCGCTCCACCTATACCCGACGTCTCTTGTGTCCTCTGCTACCAGAACGTAAATCTTTCCTTCTTCAAGCCTCCCTGTCCGCCCTCTTCTCTGAATTGTTCTTATCGCTGAGGGAACGGGCTCGTAGAACACCACCAGGTCCACGCTTGGTATGTCCAGCCCTTCCTCTGCTACCGACGTGGATACCAGGCAGTTGAACTCTCCTTTCGAGAAGTCCTCCAGCATCTCCCCTTGTTCTTTCTGGCTTAGACCAGTGTTCTTCTTCTTTGCCTGTCCGACGAAGAGCCGGCTGTCCACGTTGATCCTGTCCAGTTCTTTATTTATTTTCTTTGCCTGTTCTCTGTACTGGTTGAAGATTATAATTCTTTTAT
>CAYSOY010000010.1:0-21625 GCA_964432865.1 uncultured Methanosarcinales archaeon | reverse complement strand
ACAAGTTTTTTCACCCTCTTGAGTTTGGGATGGTGTACTCCTCGCTCTTTCAGCGACTCACCTTTTATATAAGCGCTTTTGAAATTCAGGTCGTTCACAAGATTCTTTACAGCCTTGACGTTGGTCTTCGGGGCCTCCCTCTTCAATTCATCCATGTAGTTGAGAAGAGAGGTTACGCCTTGGCTCTCTATCAACTCCACCGCGTGATCGACTTTCATCGCCTCTGCGACAACTGAGAGGCTTTTCATAACCTTGTAGTCCTTCTCTCCTTCTGAAAGCCTGCTCTGGAGGTAACTCTGGGTTTTTAAAAGACCTTTCTTCCCCCTTTTCACCTTGTTGACAACTCCGAGGTCTTTGATCTTTTTTATCTTTGAATCATAGCAGTTCTTCAGCAGGCGCCGGACGTCTTTTATCTTCTTTGTGAGTTCGACCTTCATCCAGTCTATCTCTACTTCCTTTACGTAGGGTTCGACGTCGTCGTCATCTTTCTTCCTGAACTCCACCTCCTCTATGAACAGGTTCTCGCAGACCTCCTTTATCTGTTCCTTGTTAGAGCCGGGAGACGCTGTCAATGCCAGAATTCTCTCTCTTCCCGCTTTCTTGCGGTACTGCTCTGCGAGGAAAACATAAGAGTACTTCCCCGTCGCTCTGTGCGCCTCGTCAAATACCATCAGAGTCACGTCTTCCAAGTCTGCCCTCCCACTGATGACGTCGTTCTCCAAGGTCTGAGGCGTGGCGAAGACGAACTTTGAACTCTTCCAGAGTTCCTCTCGCTCCTCCGGTTTTGTACTGCCTGTGAGAAGGACAACTTCGTCTTCGGAGAGTTCGAGTTCTTCTTGAAAACTCTTGAGGTGTTGCTGTACGAGGGGTTTCGTCGGGGCGAGCATCAGTATCTTTGACTCTGGATACACGTTTAGTCTATGAGCTGACATCATTATAGCTATCAATGTTTTTCCAAGACCTGTAGGCAGAACTACCAATGTGTTGTTCAGAGTGCAGGTGTTGAATATGGTCTCCTGGTACATCCTGGGCTCTGAGTTCTTCAGTTCCAAGTTCATCACCTAATAGAAAAACCCAAGGATTTAAAAGAGTTTTCTGAGCGTCTGACCAGTGGCATTAGAACTTATTTTGTGAGTTGAAGTCGAGGGTGTCTGCCAAAAAATTCAAAGCGTTACCTGCAAACTCAATAGAAGAGGTCTTAGAGTTTCTGAAATAAACCATGCCATCCTGGTTCAAAGCAACTCCGAGGTTATAGAATTCTGACAACTTTTCAGATTCCACTTTATTATTTCTGTAGAGTTTGATATAGCCAACCTCTTCTCCTTCAAACTCTTCGAGAATCCTCCAGAGAGGGCTTAAGTATTCTTTGTGTTCTGCAAAGCAGACCATGAGGTTTTCGTACAAGTCGTGCATCTCCTTGTTAAACTTCACTACTTTGCTATTCTCTCCCGTGTCTTCTTCCAACACCCTTTTGTTGTCTTCTATCTTTCCCCTCAACAGAAAAACATTCCAATCTTCAGAATAATTTTCAGCAAAGAGGTTATCAATGGATTCTGTGAACGGTTCTTTCCTCTTCTTATAGTTAACTCTGATATTTCCCTTACCCATCTTGTAGAACTTGTTCTCTTCTGTTTCGTCTGTTTTCTCAAGATCGAAGTGGTGGAAGAGAAAGTTTTCTATGTTTAGTAGTTCGGAAGTATAGAAGTCAAAGTATTCTTTGAAAGACCCGTCTCTCTCTTCAACCATTCTTCTTCCCTCTTGCTCGATTAGTTGGAACTCTATTCAGAAAAAAAGGAAATCTACTGGGGTTTATAAGAGTTACTGTTGTTAAGTAAAGATTTATAAGTTCTTTTGGATTACTAAGTATCATGTCGCAGAAGAACCAGGGCGAAGAGGAGAGGGAAAGAACTGAAAAAGTTATAATCTCTGACATAAAAGAGGGTAAAGGAGAGATGAAAGTGCAGGTAAAAGGGCACGGAGAACTCTTTCTGAAATACCTCCACACGACGGTTACGGAGCGGATGAATAGTAAAAAGGAGAGGGATGAACTCTTTGAAAAAATAAAAGAGCACGACGAGTACGGAGAGTACAAGCATGAGAAAATAGACAAGGTCTTCCCTACAATACACAGCCACGTGCCTATAAGCGTGGTCAAGAAGATGAGCAAAGAGTACAAGTTCGTTTCAGGCGGGTACAAGACCCAGATGAAAAGAGAGTTCTGCAACCCTGGAACGTGGGCGGAAGCAGAGCCGGAAGTAATAACTTCTCTGGAAAGAAAAAGAACCTGCGAAGACCTCGTTGAGAAGATAAGAAAAGAAGTGAAAGAAGAAGTAGATAAGGATATGAGCGAACAGTACTACACAACCTGTCTGAACAAAATAATAAAAGAGGGGTGGGAAGAAGAGTTAAAGAAAGCCAAGAAAGAAGAAGGATATATGCAAAGAATAGAGGACACAACAAAGATTGCTGAGATGAGAGAAGAGATAGAGGAGCACAAGAAGAGCATAGAAGAGAACAGAGGATTCCAAGTAGAGTACGACAAGAAGAAAAGAAAATTCGACGTATTTGTGGAAAGAGACGACACCGAAGAAGTACTGAACCCAACAAGACCGCTGAACTACGAAGAAGTAAGAGATAAAAAATGGCTCTTCTTAGACATAGAGGTTCCAAAGTTCAAAAGAGAAGATTCAGAAGTCAGTTGGGTTGGGATGGTCTACAGAACGCCCGGTTCAGAAAAGAAAGAGATACATACTTTAAGCCCGTTGAAAGAAAAAGAGACGAGGTTCAAAAAGTACAGAATAGAGAGTTACGAGCACGAAGAAGAACTGGTAGAGGGAGTAAAAGAGTCCATAGCAGAGGAAGACCCTTACGTTATATCCGCGTTCAACAACAAGTTCGACCTGCTGAAGTTGAGAGAAGCAGGAGATTTCACAATAGGGGACGAAGGGAGGAGCCATCCCTACATGCAGGCGACTATGAAGTTCTTTGAAAGAATAGGAATTCACGGAAGAGAATGCATCGACATGATGAGATGGGCTCAGACCATGTTCGACCACCTCCCAAACCAGAAGTTGGAGACAGTAGGTAAAGAAGTCTTAGGAGGTGAGAGTTTTGAAAAGAGTCTGACCTACGAAGAACTTGAAGAGTTGGAGGAGAAGGCGAACGACGAAGAACTCTGTCTGGAAGAGAGAATAGAGTCCTCAAAAACCATAGCGTCGTACCTGGCAGAAGACGTGGATGTGCTTATAGACCTCTACGAGAGCAGAGAGTTCCAGACTTTTCTAAAAGACGCGACGGCGATGACGGAGAAGTTCAGAATACCTTTGAGTTGGATCTTCTACTCCACTAACTCAGTCAACCACGATCAGAAAAGAGTCTACTTTGAAAACGTAGGTGTTGAGAGAGACAATATCTACAAGAAGAACAAGCGGATGATTAAAGAGCAGAACAAGTGCAGAAGAAAGAGGAAGAAGTACCTGGAAGAGATAATCGATGTGAGGAACGAGCCAGGAGTCTACAAAGACGTGTACAAGATAGAACTGAGAACAGGGCACTACCTGAAAGATATCATAGCAAGAAGATACAAGAACATAAAAAACATAAGAGTTATTCGAGACGAATTAGAAGAAAGCGAAGGTCATCTGGAGAAGTTCCATCCTTTAAGAACCAGTTACCTCTCTGACTTCGAAACGTCACTTGCAGACTGGATAACCCTGGACTGGGCAAAGTATAAGATGTTAGAGAGAAAAGGTCTGAAAAGACTTGAAACTCTCGAAGGAATGAATAAAGAAGAGACAGGAAGTCTATACACCGCAGTAGCAGAGAAACTACAGAAGAATCTTAACAGAGTGCCCGGCAGAAAGAAAGTCGAAGACTTCATCAACGAAAACTTTAAAGAGAGTAAAATAACGGAAGCAGAAGTAGACAAAGATTTCTGCGAAGTTCTGGAAATTTTTCTGAAAAAAGTCAGAGTTGCTGGGAAGATGGGAGGCAACTACCTGATGAAACCTGAAGAAGTAGACAACGCGTTACACAAGATGAAAAAAGACCTGGAATCCTTCCTGAAAACAGAGGAGGACGGTGGCGCAGAACTAATCCATCAGAACAACCAAACCCTCTACGTCCAGGCAGGAAGAGAGGTTGAAGAAGAACTGGAGAAGAGAAGTCTGGAGAAAATAGATTCGGTCCTGCTGACAGAAGAGAAGAGAGCGAGGAGTCTGGGACCGCAAAAAGTCTACTACAAAAAACACAGATTCTACAAAGGAATAAAAGCAGTCGACCACCCAACGCACATCCTGACAAACTTCGAAATAGAAACTCTGGGAGGAGTCATAGACCTTCTGCTGGAGGAGAACTGTGGAGAAGTCTTGGAGTTTGTGGAAGAGCAGAAAGGATTGTTGAACAACAGAGAGATTACAAACAAAGACCTCGTCCTCTACACCAAGAGCAGAGACGTCTATACCTGTTTTGAAGACGGTGAAAAGAGAGAGTTCCATACTTCTAAGGAGAAATCTCCTGAAAAAGCCCCGGTTTTTAAAACATCTGACCTGTGCAGAGAGTTTTACAACAAAAACTTTGAAGAAGAGAGCAAGACCTGGTGGGGGGAGGAGGAAGACCCTGTATACATAATGCAGGTGGAGGACTTCGAACCAGACTGGAGACTCTACAATCAAAGAATAGATGAGAGACTCAGCAACATACTCTACAGAATAGTCGACGAGGAAGAACTGCAGTCTGCCCTCTCTACAGGCAGAGAAGAGAAGAAAAAAGAAGAAGGAGAAAAGAAAAGAACGCTCTTCACACCAGAAGAATCAGAGCGAGGAAAAGCGTAGAAAAAAAGAGGCAGGTCTTTGAACAATAAGATTTAATAACAGAAACCTCTTACAAGCCAAGCATGGCGGGCAAGAACAGTTTCTCAACAGACGTGGTCGTGCCGGATGGGAACGAAGAAAAACTTATTAAAAAAGCAGAAGAACTTAACTATAAAAGACTCATACTGCTCTACAACAGAGAAAAGAGAATAGATGAGAGGAAGAAAGAACTGCAGAAAAAAGCAGATGTAGAGTTAGAATTCGCCTGCAAAGTAAAAAAAACAAGGGAGAAACCCTCCGGTTATGACTCCTGCTTCGCCAGGTGCGAAAGGAAGTTTCTGGAGGAGAAAAGAGTAAGATATCTTTTCAACGCAGAGACACATCCTAAAGAGGACTACGAACACCACAGAAACTCCGGGCTGAACCAAGTAAGGTGCAAGTTGGCTAAAGAGAATAAGAAAACATTTGTCTTCAACCTGAATAACCTTCGCAAGCAAAACTTGGAGAGCGACGTCATCCTCGGAAGGATGATGCAGAACGCCCGCTTCATAAACAAGTACGGGAACGATTGGTTAATGGCGAGTTTTGCAGAGAAGAGTTTGGAGATGGCAAATCCGGAAGACATAAAGAGCTTGGCAAGAGTTATAGGACTTGTTGATTAAGCAAAATATTGGTTTGTCCATCGCAACATATATAAAGAACCTTTCAAATAATCTTGTTTTAAGGTGAGGGTCTGTTGGATAAAATTTTTTTTCCAAGAAAAAGGAAAGGTTTCAAAGTGAAATTCGTATTAATCTTTCTATTCTTATTCACCACTCTTTTCTTCTCTACATTGCTCCTCGCAACTAATACAACTGCAGTAGGTTCTACAGGAAGTTCTTGCACAATCGGCTCCGACGTAACCTGCCAGAGCGACAACGCCTTGGTAATAACTGACTTGGGATATAAGATTGAAAAATCTTCGGGCAAAGCAGAAACTGTTATTAGGAAAGATACGGGTTGTAGAGCAGACTGTACAACTATAGATGGTGACTGGGCATGTCATGATGTCGAAGCTGAGGCAAACTGCGCTCTTGACACCCCTTGTTCCGAGGGCTACGAACCTATATATACAGAAAGTATTAGTAGTTGTGGCGATAAAACTCTTTTCCTCTGTGCTAACAGGACTAATTTAAACAAGTTGGATGATAGTGATAGGATAATAACTTCTGTAACTCCAAATAGTTCTTTTTCAGGTTCTTGTGGGGGTCTTAATGAAGTTTCGGGTTCTGGCAGTTGTAATAATAGAGGTCCTTTGATTTGTTACAACACCACTACAAAACAAGAAGCAAACTCCAGCAATAAAGATGTCTTGACAGAAATAACATACTCTGTTGATAATAGAAAACCTTGCGCTGGATTTTCTGAGTCAGAATCAAAAGATTGGTTTGAAGATAATGATAATAACAAACACACTTTATCTACATGCTCTTTTTCTCAGAAGTATTCTCAACTCGGATGCCCTACTACTTTAGATGACCCTCCTGTAAGTTCCGATAAGAGATGCAACTCCTATCCGATGCGTCCTAAAGGAGAGGAAGAACCAGAAGATCTATGTACTGACTTGGGAGGGGACTACAGAGATGATGGCTCTCTTAACAACTCTTATTCTTGTTCTGGAGCAGACAAGTGTTGCGGGGACGAGCTTCTCGACTACGGTTACATCTCTCCCAACAACAACCTACTATGCTCTTACAAAACACCAGAAGATAATACTTCAGATTTTGATTGGATAGCTGCTTCTGAACAATCACGGTTTGGTGCTCCTTTCAACATACATCCTCTTCCATCTACAAACGCTGTTTCAAATGGTGAAGAGTGGTGGGTTTGCGATGCGAACAACGAACTCAACTGTCAGGGGCTCAACCCTGTAGAGGAGTATGGGTCGTTCCCATCTGCTAATATCGTAGCAGGAGGTTCATATCTATGTCCTGGCACTAATGACCAATACTATAGACCAGGACATTTAGGTGATGATTGTCCTTCCTTAGGAGGAGGCACATCAGGTTATGATGGGCCTTGCGTCAAGGCAGTTTGTGATAAGAACTACTTAGATTCTGATGAGGACATAGATTATAATCCTTCAATGTCGGCAGATCCTCAGGGTTGTTTCTACGACTGCGCCTCCACACCTTCTGATTCTTCTAATCCTGGAAGCCAGAACGTTTTGAAAAGAAAATGCACTGATGAAAAAGTGGAGAGTTGTTTAGGAATCTCTACAGGGACTGGCGGTAGCACAGGAGGTGGTTCTGATGGTGGAGACCCTGGTGATGATAATGGCGATGGAGGCACAGGAACTCCTATTGGAGGAGGAGTGATACCTGTTCCAGATCGTAAAAACAGCTCTTTTATGTGCTATCAGAGGCAGGGAGAGAACTACTTTGCCGAGTGCTGCTCTTTTGGGAGCTGTGAGAACACCAATCTAATCCCTCCTCAAGGAGCCCTTTTTTCGAATCGGGAGTTGTACTCTTTTGGTCTTGGCTCCAGCATCCAGTCAGTAGCTACTTTTGACATAGCTGATAAAGAAACTAAGTCAATGATTGATTATGTAAAGGTTTTAACTGACATAAAAACTGATGGTTTTACTTTCTTTTCTACTTCCGGAGCAAAAGCTAATTTCTCAGGTTTTGAATACCTTGACTTCCAGGTTTTATTCGACAAGCCCGGGTCTCGTTTGGTAGTTGAGAGCGAGACGGGAGACGTTGTTTTCAACGGTTCCTTATCAAAATACTTGTTGGACGGGTCCGCTCCACTAAAATGGCATCATGCAAGGATCCCACTCTCTGAATTTAGCAGTAGAAAACCTTTCTCTTTCTCAATAAAGCCAATAGGAGAAACTACGAGTTACGCTTTTGACAACTTCTTGTTGAAAAATACTACTTCTAACTCTCCAAACTCTGAGAACAGGTATTGCTCAGGTGTTTTTGGGAAATGGCTGGAGGATATGGACCCTCCAGAATCTGTAACTAATTTCTCCATGACTTCTGATCATTTCAGCAACTGGGGTCCTTACAAGTATGTATGCGACTATCAGTTGAGTTACGGCTGGACTGGTACTCAGTGCTGTGGAGACGACCTCTCCGACATAGATACTCCTTACAACGACACAGAGGCGGGTTGTTTCAAAGGAACGGCTATTCCAAGCAGTTCTGTAGCGGGCGAGGTAAAGATGAATGATTCATACAACAACCTACTCTACGCAGACGGAGAGTTCCACACCTGCCACACCGACGAGTACGACTCTTTCATAGACGACAGCATAAGAACCAACAACGAAGTATTCGACGTGGTCTCTTCCAAGTTCTGCTCTGCAGACGGTTCTTGGATTGACCTTGGAGGTCCTGGCAAGTTGAAATTCATAGCTACTAAGCTTTACGACACAGCCAAAGACTCTGACGACTACACAATTCACTGCGGTGAGAGAGAAGCAGTTCTTGACATGCCTAACATACTCTCTGACTCATCTTATCCTCCTTCAAAACTCTGCGCTATGGAGTTGGAAGGGCAGCCGGTGGTCGCTCTTGAAACCGACAGTGCAAAAGAATTCCTCGGAAATGTACAGACCTACATACCGTTTGTTGATTCCCGGTTGGAGAAAGACATCTCTAAAGACGGGTGTGATTCTGTAACTAATGAAGATGAGTTTTTGGAGAGCTGTGGCTTGGATGATTTAGAAGTCTATTATAACAAGAACTATAACATAGCTGTAGCCAGTCCCAGCAGTGTCAGCGGTTTGGAGTCCAACTTTGTAAAGGACTTGTGGGATGCCTTCTTAGGTCTCTTCACCTACTTCGAATCAGGCGCTGACAAGACATCGTCTTTCATCGCGCAGGAGGACTTTGAAAGAATATATCTTGCCAAGAAAGGAGATCTGGAAGTGAGAGGTGTTGGGGAAGGCAACTCCACGGTCATCCACTACCAAAACTTTGTCACCCACATCTCCAACCTCACCGAGTACTTGAGGTCCGAGCTCGAGTATGACATCGAAAAAGCCCCGAACAACACACAGGTGTTGGAGGTGAATACTTCCTTGGATACTGGTTTCGAAACGTGGAGGTTTTTAACAAGTAGCCTCAGACTGGGAGAGGTCACGGGCACGCCTGTACAGGGAGCTGTCTGTGGAGATGACGTTATCGACCGCGGAGAAGTCTGCGAGCCAGGGCTGGCTCCGAATGTGAACATCTGTTCTGAAGATCAGAGAGACGCAGATGTCTGTCCTACTCTTTACGAGCCGGTCTGCGGGTTTAACAGAACAAGCAGTTTCAAAAAGACCTATAACAACGGGTGCCGGGCCTGCTCTGACAGAAGAGTTGTAGGATGGATTCTCGGCTCCTGCGATTTTAACTTCAACCCTCCTGACAAGATAGGAGACGGAGGAATCGATGTTGCGTCTGACTCGGAGAGCTCAAATACTGAAAGTAGCACCGAATCCAACCCTGCTCCTCCTGAGTCTTGCCAGGACAGAGGCTACTTAGAAGGCAGTCCTTACTGCGACGACACCTGCGGTTTCGACTACTCTTACTGTGCCTGTTTAGATGAAGACGGTGATGGCTATGGAGTTGACTGCTACGACTCTTCTTTGGAAGACTGCGATGATTCCAACTCTGATATAAACCCAGGCGCTTCTGAGAGATGCAACGGCGTGGATGACAACTGCGACGGAACAATAGACGAAGACGATGACGGCGACGGAGACGGCTACACTGTTTGTGATGGAGACTGCGACGACACCAACTCCAGCATAAACCCTGACGCTTCTGAAGTATGCAATGGCGTGGATGACAACTGCGACGGAACAATAGACGAAGGCTTTGATAATGATGGAGACGGCTATACTACTTGTGGCGGGGACTGTGATGATACAAACAGTTCCATTAATCCGAATGCTCAGGAAGTCTGTGGAAACAACGTCGATGACAACTGCAACGGAGACGAAGACGAAGGATGTGCTGTAACTCAGACGCACACCGGAAAATCCTGGGTTTCTCCAGATGACCTTTCTGACGTCTCTGTAGAGGAGAATGATCCGTTAGGATACTTTTCAGAACTTGCATTTGACTCATCTAACGGTGTTAATTATACTGCTGGTTATTACAAGTATTATAAAGAATATGATCGGTCTGCTGATTGTGTGTTGAACTTTTCTATTATGAAAACAGAAAGTGAAGATGTAGTTGTTTCCGACTCTTATAATTTAGGAAATACTAGATCTGACGATTGTGATGACAGATCTAGTTGGAAAAACTTCCCAGGACCTCTAGTAGGGGGTGACTACTTCGGCTATTCTAAAGTAGAGTCTGACTGGACTTACACCACGAGTTAATCCCGGTATTGAATAGTTCTCTCCCTGTCTGGTTAGAACAACAACGTCTTAATAACAAGAGAATCAGAAGATTATTAAAACAGCCTTTACTACTGCAAACCAGGAGGTGTTAGAATGACTGAATTGAACCAAGTATACAAGTGCGAAGTCTGCGGGATCATTGTTCAGGTTATAAACGCGAGTTATGGAGAACTCGTGTGCTGTAAACAGCCGATGAAACTCCAAGAAGCAAGGACAGAGGACAAAGGAGGCGAGAAGCACGTGCCGGTGATAGAGAAAAAAGAAGGAGGATACGAAGTAAGAGTCGGCAGTGTAGAGCACCCGATGGAAGAGAACCATTACATAGAATGGATTGAACTAACTGCGGACGGCGTCAGTTACAGGAAGTATCTGGAGCCAAGCGACAAACCAGAAGCATTCTTTTACGTAGAAGGTGACGAAGTAGGCGCCAGGGAGTACTGCAACAAGCACAACTTGTGGAAGAGTTGAAGTTGCAAAGCGTAAGTTTTATATAGTCCCAAGACCATAGTATTGTTCTATGGAGAAGAGAGGACAATCAGCGTTGGAGTTCCTTATGACCTACGGCTGGGCTTTCCTTGTAATACTGGTTATGATAGGAGCGCTCGGATACTACGGCATCCTAAGCCCTACAAAATTCATCCCGGAGAAGTGTATTTTCGGTTCAAAGTTGAGTTGTGAAGCGCACGCAGGGGATACCCCCGGAGAAATTCTAAAATTAAAGAACAATCTTCCTGAAAGAATAAATATAACTAATGTGAAATTCAGCAATGAAAATACTGACGGATATAAAGGATGTTATGGATGGGGTTGGTGCGTGCAAAAAGTTATTCCTTCTGATTCCACAGTAGAAACCCCCTGTTTAATTGCAAACGATGATTGGAAACACGACAAATCTAGAATTGGTGAGAAGGTCAAAACCAAATATAAAATAACTTATTATACTGACAGTCCTGAGTTTGAAAAAGTTATCAAGGGGGAAACATATACCACTCTAAATAAAGAAGGCTGGCATAGGGTTGACTGGTGGTGGAATGCAAGACAGGATAATGGATGTTAATAGTTGTCTTCAACAATTAATTTATAAAAGATTATTCCTTACATCTATTTTATGAAATTAGATGATATGTTGTCCAGCGTGGAGAGGAACCTCAGTCGTTATACCACGTCAGAGAACGAGGAGTATATTAATAGGATATTAAAGGCAATAAAGGTTGTGGACAGGAAGTTCTTCGTGGAGGGGAGCAGGACCTACTACGACACCGCCCTCCCGATAGGCTCCGGTCAGACTATCTCTCAGCCTTCGACTGTTGCCAGGATGCTCCTCTTGTTGGGGTTGGAGGAAGGTCTGAGTGTTTTAGAAGTCGGCTCTGGCAGTGGCTGGAACGCCTCTTTAACCGCGTTCTTAGTAGACCCGGGTAGGGTGTTGAGCCTGGATGTTAAGCCTGAACTGGTTGAGAAGGCGAAGAGCAACTTAGAAGAGTTTAATAAAGACTCACCTGTTAAGATGGATAATGTTGAGTTTAAAGAAAGAAATATTTTCAAAAAACCCGCAGAAAAAAGTTTTCATAGAGTAATATTCACCGCAGGAATGACCAAGTCTCAGGAGTTGGAAGTTGAGAAGGTCGCGGAGTCACTGCTCAAAGAGGAAGGTCTTCTCCTAGTTCCTTACCGCTCAGGACCTCTCCTCACAATCAAGAAGGAAGACTCCGAGTTAAAGAAGAGTTTTACAAAGGAGCGTTACAGGTTTGTGCCTTTGATTACCGAGTAGGTGTTAGGCAGTCTGTTTTTTTCAAAGAATTACCCACGAGAAAAATGTTTAAACTACTAAAAAGTAATAAATAGCCGAAAAAGTTATAAACAACTGACCAATACCATCTTAAAACAGAAAAAACATTACGTTTAAAGTCGAACAAAGGAGTAAAGGGACGGAGAGAATATGTTAGGCGAAGACGATATAAAAGATACAATAGAAGAAAAACTTGAAGTATATAGCGAGACCGCTGTCCGAGTTGAAACAGAAGAAGAATTTAAAGAGTTTAAGAGGATATGCGGACTGGGAGGGTGGACTCTTATCCCTGAAAGTTTTACAATAGAATCAGAAGATTTGGAAAACGGGATCTACTTTGATGCAGGAATAACCTATTTTGGAATAGAGGAGAAATTCACCTACAGACCCAAAGCGTTTTATGAAGAGGAAAACTGGGATATCCTCTCAGTTGATAAGTTCTACAAAAAGCAAGGCATAACCAAAGAAGAAAGAGAAATCACCAAAAAATACTTTAGAAAGGAAAACCTTCCTTAAACGAACAACACATGTAGTCTAAACTCTTGTAGAAAATTCATTCCTCGTACTTCTCCACCTGGTAAGTTGAAACAGTGACGTCTTCATCCTTCCACCCGTCTTTTCCAAGACCTGCTTTTCTGCTGAGGCGCTGTAAAAACCTCTCTTTATCACTTATCTGCTCCCAGACTTGTGGCAGGTACGTGGCTGATCGCATCCCTTTCTTCAAGATAACCCCGTCCTCACTGCTCAACTCTTTCTTCAACTCCTCTGGGCTTTCGTACTCGAGTTCTTCAGGCTCTGACAGGATGGAGACCGAGATTTCTATGCTGTCCAACTCTTCCTCGGACACCGGTGGGAAGCGAGAGTCTTCGTAGGCAGCAGCCAGAGCCATCTTCGGAAGTATTTCGTGCAGGGGTTTATCCGAGGTTATCCTCCCCACACAGCCTCTGAGACTGCCTTCTTTGGTCAAGGTCACAAAGACACCTCTCTCCTCTTCGAACCAGTCAGAAACTTCTTCCAACTCGTACTCCTCGCGGGATTCTAAACTCTTCCTGACAACCTTAAGCAACAACTCTTCTTTCTCCAAAGTCACACCTCCTCCTTGTAGAATGCAAAACTGCAGTAGCCCACTACTCTACTCTTCTCACCGCCGGTGTCGCCCGAGTTCATATATTTTAAAAACTTCGACTTCCAGTTCAGTCTCTCCGCTACTTCGAGTAGCACCGCCATGGGTTTCTCTCCGCAGGCGTCTCCTTCTTTCTCCAGCAACTCTCTGTTTCTCTTCTTAACAGTTTCTATTGTTCTCTTGTCAGTCTTCTTGGCTTCTTCGTAGGTTTTGAAATGGCTCAAGTCCGTGCTTACAACTACGAGAGTCTCTTCGTCCAGACAGGACTCCACTTCTTTACTCATTTTTTCAGCAGAGTCTCTGCCCGCAAGCAGAGGAATTATTTTAAATCCGGAGAGTTTTCTCTGGAGGAAAGGCACCTGCACCTCTATGGAGTGTTCTCTTCTGTGAGCCCGTTCTGATTTTTCGAAGTCATTCTCCTCAACCTCTACTCCCCCGAGAGGAGTGCTCCACTCCTCGCTTGTGTCCGAGACCAGCCCTTCAACCATTACCTTGTGAGGCGGACCTATTATTACGACTCTTTCATAGTCTTCTTCGAGCAGTCGGTACGCTTCGCCCGCCACGCTCCCAGAGTACGGGTAGCCCGCGTGAGGAACTATCAGTGCTTTTATCCTTCCAGGAACATCCTGCTTCTCTCCTCTTAGAAAAGAGTCTACTTGGCTCTTCAACGACTCTTCGTTAGAGGGGTAGAACGCTCCTGCAACAGCCGGCTGTCTCATGACCAAACACCTCCTATCTCTTCTCCACAGTTTTCACATCTCCCGTCTTCAATTCCTTCCAAACTCACGTGGTAACTGCTTCTTTTTATAAGCACGGAGTCGCACCCGGGGCAGTAAGTGGAGTTTCTTTCCTCATCCACTACGTTCCCCACGTAGACGTGGTTCATCCCTGCTTCTTTCCCTATCTTGTAGGCTTCTTTGAGTTCTTCATGCTCTGTTCTCTTTGAATCGGTCATCTCGTGCATGGGTTTGAAAGCGCTGATGTGCCAGGGAATGCTCTTGTCCACGCCTGCTATGAACTCTGCTATCCTCTCTAAATCCTCCTGGTTCTCTTCGGGTATTAGTAGAGTAGTGACTTCGACCCAGACCCCGAGTTCACGAGCCAACTCTATTGTTTTCAGAACCGGCTCGAGTTTCGCCCCGCACTTCTCGTTGTAGAACTCCTCGGAGAAACTCTTCAAATCTATGTTTATAGCATCCAAGAATGGAGCTATTTTCCTAAGAGCCTCTTCTGAGATGTATCCGTTGCTTACAAAGATGTTCTTAAGACCTTCCTCGGTTGCTTTCTCGGCCGTGTCGTAGGCGTATTCGAAGAAGACCGTCGGCTCGTTGTAGGTGTAGGCTATCATCTCTGCGTTGTTCTCCTTGGTCATCCTGACAACTTTTTCAGGAGGGAGTTCGTAGCCGTACTTCTTTAATTCGAGTTCTAAACTGCTCTTCTCTAAGAGTTTGCTCTTCTGAGAGATGTTGTAGTTCTGACAGAACCCGCACCTGAAGTTGCATCCGATAGTCCCCACGGAGAAAACACGCTTCTTCGGTAAGAAGTGGTACAGCGGTTTCTTCTCGACCGGGTCCAGGTTGTAGGATACTGCTCTGCTGTAGACCAACAGTTGGAGTTCGCCGTCTATATTCTTCCTTACTCTGCAGACACCTGTCTCACCTTCTGCAATACTGCAGTAGTGGTTGCAGGCAAGGCACCTGACGCCGTCTTCTGCCTCCTCGCTCATAAACGCTTCCTTCATATGTACAACTTTAAAGTAAAGGGGGTTTAAATTAATTTGCGTTTTTACGCTTTGTTAGGTCATCTCTGCTCTGCTTCAAATAAACTTCTTTCTTCTGAGCACAGAGCCCCCCAGCAGGTTAAACAAAAGAATTAAATAGGTATAATCGTTGTTGGAGCGTATGAAGAAAACAAGGGTTTTGGGGTTCGACGACGGGCCGGTGTCGTCCGAGGAGAAGTCAACCGTAATAGGAGTGCTCTGCAGAGAAGACGTCATCGAAAAAGTGATAAGTTTCCAAGTGGAGAAAGACGGGTGCAGAGGAACTGAAGGAGTGATAGAAGTTCTGAAGAAGAACGGATTCAAAGAACACGTCAAAGCAGTCTTTGTAGACGGCGTAGCGTTCGCGGGGTTCAACATAGTAGACGCGGAGAAGGTGTATGAAGAGAGCGGAGTCCCTGTAATAACCGTTATGAGAAAAAAGCCGAGGTATGAAAAGATGTACGAAGCGATGAAGGAGGCCGGCAAAGAAGAGGAGATAAAGACTATAAAAAACTTTCCAGAACCAAGAAAAGTCGAAAACATCCACGTGCAGGCGTTCGGCTTGGAGTTTGAAGACGCGGAGAAGATAGTTAAGAACTACATAGAGAACTCCAACATACCCGAGCCTCTGAGAATAGCGGACTTAATAGCAGAAGGAGTCTCCTAAACCTATTTATTAGTTTTGGTAGCGAATAGTTGTTCTATAAAGAATTTTATATTCATCTCTTTTCTACTTTGTTAGATAAAGCACACTATCAAGTCGCAACCTATTTTTTCCTGACAAAGTTTTGTCCTCCTCCCTTAAAATATAATTTTATATTCTTAAAAGTTGTTTCTATTATTCTTCTTAGAGCTTCTTCGCTGTTGAAAGCGTTGTGAGGAGTTATTATAACTCTTGGATCAGATGCTAAAACGTGATCTTCTAATACAGTTTTGAAATCGCATTTTTCTGAAAACTTATCTGAAAGAAGCTGCTTCTCTTCCCTAAGACCACACTCTCCCTCCACGACGTCAAGACCTACCCCTTTGAGAATTCCGGATTCAAGCCCTTTCATAAGAGCCTCTGTCTCTATAACGCCCCTCTGGAAGTATTTATTACATAAGCCCCTTTCTTAAGATTAAAAAACCTTTCTAAAGACGAAAAATACAAGCGACTAAAAGCAAGAAGCAAAACTATGTTTAAAAGGTCATAAACCCGTAAAGGGTGACTACAACGAAACTTCATCCTCCTATAAAGCGAGAATAACAAGAGTATAAAACCACAAAACATTCAAGCAAAGAGATGAGACAATAAAAGGGTTTAGTGGGAATGAAGGTAATCACGCCGAAAACTTCAAGAACTACTACAATTTCATCAAAAAAACCATAGACTGAACGAAAGACACCTATACAACCAAGCGGAATAAAACAAAAGAAAGGAACTAGAAAGAATTCTTGATAAAAATACTTGAAACAGAGACTACTGTTCGAACACCACTTCTTTTTCTTTTGCTTTATTAAAATTAATTCTAATTTTTCCTTTTTTAGTGGTGTGCTTTGTATCTAATACTTTCTTCTGCGGTATTTTGTAAATCTTTTTAGGCAACCATGTTTCTTCGTCTAAAATCACGTAAAAAAAAGCTTTAATCTCCTCGTAGCTTTCCCTGTAATCCATGCCTGATAAATCTTTTCTCTGCTTAACTTCGAAATAAACTTCTGAATCACTCTTCATTAAATCAGGATAGAAAGGCTTTTTTTCCTCCTCGCTGTCAATATATTCTCGTTGATTATCAACCAATTCTAAATCGAACAAAACAGAACAATAGTATTCAGCTAAACTCCCTGTATCAAGAACCCCTATTTTTGCAGACTCTTTGATGATGGATTTAAATTTTCTGAAACTCATTCCTGAATTATTTTCTATGCTTTCTTTCAATTCCTTTTTCCTCTTCATACTACGAAAAAAAAAAGAAATATTATATAAAACTTCGGACTCATACCATCTAAGCTTTACCCCCTCAAGAATTACCGATACCGTTTCTCTCCAATCTTTATATATTCCGAAATATTTTCAGCTTTCTAATGGATACAGCAGTATATTTAAAAGGAAAAAGATGTCATGCAGAAAAATTCGACGGTAATGAAGACGAATTAGAAAAAGTAATGATCTCGAATTACAAACAACTGTTTGGGAAAGATTCTCTGTTCGTCCAGAAAACAAAAGTTAAGACTAGCGCATTAGGTAATTCTGTTCCAGACGGGTTTTTATTCGATTTGAAAGACCCGGACAATCCAGAATTTTATCTCATAGAGGTTGAACTTGACAATCATTCTTGGGATTCCCATATTTTTCCTCAAATAACTAAATTCTTCGCCTTCTTTACAAGGCAACAAAATAGAAAGGATCTTATAGAAAAGATTTACTCTTCTATTAAAGCTGACAAAGAGCTACAAGAAAAATTCTCCAGATTAATTGAAGAAAAAGACATTCATAAAGTACTAACTGACGCGGTTGAGAACAGTAAAAACATCATTTTAGTGATGGATAAGTTGAAAAAGAACAAAGAAAAAATAGATGAAGCGAAAGAAGCATATCAAGAATGGGATAAACATGTGAAAGTAGAAATATTGCAAAAGTTCAACCATGAAGATGAAACTATTCTTACCCTCACTCCCCCATTTGAAGAAGTTGACATCTCTGAAGTATCTACAGGAGAGGTAGAGGAAAGATACGATGAGAATTACCATTTAAGCGATATCGAAGAAGAAGGAGTTGAAGAGGCTTACCATACCATAAAAGATAAAATGCTTGAAGATGAGTCTTTAGACTATAACCCTCAGAAGTACTACATATCTATAAGGAAAAACAAAAACTTTGCATTTATAAAGATTCGTAGAAAAAAGATGCACATAGTAATAATGTTGTCTTATGAAGTTGGAAAACAGAATATTAGGAATCATACCCTATCCACTCTAAGTCAGAGGGTACAAGACTACTACAATGGCTCCTGTTTCCAAGTCACTATCGAAAAGAATGAAGAGTTAGAGGAAGTAATTGATCTCTTGAAAAGAGTTGCTGAGGATTTTGGTTCATAGAATAGAAAATTTAAATAAATAAAATAATAAACCTTTCTAAGAGTATAGGGAGGTAATAGTGGTTAATGGGGTTTTTACCAGAATTTGTACAAAATAATTTATTCGCAAATCATTCTTAGCCAATCGCTTACAAGACTTTGACGAGTGGAACATATCCAAAGAATAATTTCAAAGAAAAAACACAGCCAACTACATCTTTTTCCACAAAACCACTCACAGAACAAACTTTTTATCGAGTTTTGTAAGATTCCTATATCCTTTCTTTGTTATGAGAACAGTGTCTTCAAGCCGAACACCACCTATGTCTTCGTAGTAGAGAGCCGGCTCTATTGCCAAGACCATCCCTGATTCCAAAACTCCTTCAGAACCTTTTTTCAGAGAGGGGTCTTCGTGGACCTCCAACCCGACCCCGTGTCCTACAGAGTGTATGAACCCCTGATCCTCTTCTTCTTTAAAACCGTGTTTTCTCAACTCCTTCCTACACTCCTTGTATAACTGGCTTATCTCAACTCCGTCTTTAAGGATTGAAAAAACTCTCTCCTGTGCTTGTTTGACAGCTGTTCTCATCTCCTGTATTTTTTCAGAAGGCTCTCCTTTAACAACTGTTCTTGAAACGTCGAAGCAGTAACCTGATTCGAGAGACTCGGGGAAGACATCTATTATTATCGGCTCTTCTTTCCTCAAAGTACCGCTACCCCTCTCATGAGGCAGAGCTGTTTGTCTTCCATGTGAAACTATTATGTCGTTGCAGGAACAGTTCTCTTCTACAAGTACTTTCTTCGCCTCTTTCTTCAGAAAGTCAGAGGTCAACTTCTCTCTGTTGAGGTTCAAGTAGCCCGCTCTGTTCTCAGACGACTCTTTTATGAGGCTTATCACTCTCTTCATTGCTTTCCCAGCAGACCTACCAGCGTCCTCTATGCTGTTGACCTCCGCTCTCTTCTTTATCATTCTCTCCGGGAAGAAGTTCTCCTTTACAACGGGCTTTATTCCGTTGTTGAGTATCTCCTTGTACTGGTCAGTCTCCAACTCGGGCGGGACGTGGACGTCGTAGACCTCTTTCTTTTTCAAGAAGAGAGTTGCTATCGTCGCAGGAGAGGTATCCATCCGGTTGGGGAGTTCATTTCTCAACTCCTCCATCTTGATAACTTCTATGCCTTTCTCGACTTCGCCTTTGACTCTTGCAAAGTCTGCCTCGGGGACTATAAGGTACTCTTCTCCACGTATCTCAAGCCAGATAGACTTGGACGGAAGAAAAACATCTGCTCCGTACCTCATGTTTGCGTTTTCAGAACTTCCTATAATCAACTTTCCTTCGATAAAAAATCCCTCTCCACACTCATGCACCTGTAATAAACAATGATATTTAAATGTTACTTAGTGAAGTTGTTTAAAAGAGGGTCTAACACATTCAAAAGATTTATATTCAATCGTCTTCTCCTACTGAAACATGAGGGTAAAAGTGTTGAAAGGGGACGGTGTAGAGTATATTAAAGAAGGAGATGCGGGGATTGACCTGCGTGCTTCGGGAGACTACGTCGTAAACTTAGACTCTGAAAAGAAAGAGGTGACTGCGGAGGAGTACGAGATAGAGCCGGGCGAGCGAATACTGATAAAAACCGGTGTTGAAGTAGCTATCCCAGAAGGATGCTGGGGGAACATAAGAGACAGGAGTGGCTTGGCGTTCAAACACGGTCTTCACACACTGGCAGGTGTCATAGACGAAACGTACAGGGGAGAGATAGGAGTGGTAATGGTGAACCTGGGCGAAGAACCGTACACGATAAAGAAGAACGAGCGTATAGCCCAGATGATAATCCAGCCGTATAAAAGAGTCGATGTCGAAGAAGTAGATGAACACGACTCCACGGTAAGAGGAGAGTCGGGCTTCGGAGACTCAGGAAGAAAGTAAGGCAGAGAGGCGCTCGGACACTGGACACCTGCACAAACGTTTTAAATAAAACCTTCTTCTACTAAAGACCATGGGGGTCAGTCCAAAAGAGTTTTCGAAGAGTTTGAAGTATTACAAAAGAGAAGAGGTCCAAGACCTTATTCTGAACTACGCCTCCGACAAAGAAGTCTCTCCAATGTACGGCGAAGGCTTCGGGAAGAGACCCGACGTGTTGGAGTACAGAAAAGACATATTAGAGTTGGCAAGGAACAGAGCTACCAGTTTCCACTGCTCCGAAGAACTCTGGAAGAACCCCCTCAGGCTGAAAACCGGGCTCAAGAGTTCCAAACTGAACGAACTCAGAAAAGGATGGGACTTGATACTTGACATAGACTGCCCGTACTGGTTCTTCAGCCGACTGACCGCAAAGCTGTTCATGGACGCACTAAAAAAGCACGGGCTGAAGTCAGTAACCTGCAAGTTCTCAGGCAACAAAGGATTCCACATAGGCGTGCCTTGGGAGGCATTCCCGGAAGAGTTTGATAATACAAAGACAAAGAACCTGTTCCCCGAAGCTCCGAAAAAAATCGCCTCTTACCTCCTCAACCACATCTCAGAAGAGATGATTGAAGTGTCGGATAACAAGATAGTTTTCAACCGCCGGTACCGAATAAGTTTTGAGAAACTCAAAGAAGTAACTGGGAAGGATAACGAAGAGTTGTTGAAGGAAATATGCGCCAACTGTCGCAAGGAGATAAGAGAAAAAAACAAGAAAGAAGAGATGTTTATCTGCCCCTCGTGCAACAACCGCTCCGAAGACCAGGAGAACCTGAAATGCGGGGAGTGCGGTGGAGTGATGGAGAAGATCACTACTAAAAAAAAGAAGTGCGCCTGCGGGTCCGACAAGAGTTTTAAGGTCTTCGACGTCCTCTCGCTGATAGAAGTGGACACCATCCTAATCTCACAGAGGCACCTCTACAGAATGCCCTACTCGCTCCACGAAAAATCCGGCTTGGTCTCCGTGCCGATAGACCCTTCCAAAGTAATGGAGTTCAAGAAAGAGATGGCAGAGACAGATACTGAATTGCTGGGAAAGCACGAGTTTTTGGTAAGAGAAGAAGCAGAGAGAAGCGAAGGAGAAGAACTCTTCAGAAAAGCATTCGAAGAAGATAAAAAAGAAGAAGAGAAAGGAGGAGAAAAGAGAATAATACAGGTGGAGGAGAAAGTTCCTAAAAAGTTCTTTCCACCGTGCATAAAGCATCTCGACGAAGGCCTCGAAGACGGCAGGAAAAGAGCTCTATTCATACTTATAAACTTCCTGCAATGCTGTTCCTGGACAAAAGAAGAGATCAAAGACTACGTCCATGAGTGGAACAAGAGGAACAGGGAGTCGTTGAGAGAGACTTATGTAAAGAGTCAGTTAAGGTACGCCGAGCAAAAGAGGAAAAAAGGAGAATTGATCCCGCCTCCCAACTGCGACACATCGTACTACGAAGACCTCGGCGCCGGCTGCACGGAGAAGTGCAAGAAGTTCAAAAACCCTGTTAACTACGCCAAGGTAAAGTACAAAAACAGCAAGAAAGGTAAAAAAGGAAGACCAAAACTCACAGAAAAACAGAAAGAAATGAGAAGGAAGTATAGAGAAAAGAAGAAGAAATCAAAACAGCAATAGGATACACCGCGCTCAAAAACAGAGTAAACACCGGAAGTATGAAAACAGAACTATACACCAACCAACCCAGCCAAAGATTATTCAACACCCTAAAGAAAAGAATTAAAAAAGTGCTCGAATGGAAAGAA
>CAYSOY010000009.1:12626-30403 GCA_964432865.1 uncultured Methanosarcinales archaeon | reverse complement strand
TAGTACTGCGAGTAGTAGAACAAGGAATAGCGGAACAGATTACAACACGTTGGACACCTACACCGCAGGAGTAAGCAAAGCATACTCAGGACCAATAGACGACATAGACCCTATCGGCACACATACAGGATTTGAAAGAGGAAGTAAAAACAATATTAGAAATGTTCATGATGTAGGGGGCGGAATAAAAGTACAGGAGAGATATGATTTTAGCGGACATAATGGTTCAAACCCTCACTTAAACTATGATTGGATGATAAAAGATAATAATAAAACTGAGGACTTATTGGAGACAATTAGGAGTTCAGATAACTTCAACGAGAAAACTACAGAAGAAATTTTAAACGATCTACATAGTTTAGGCTTATAAATATTTGTTAAGGCGGTGTTCGGATGGAACCCGACAAGGTTTTTGAAAAAATAGATTTAGGAGAATGCTTTGATTTTAAGGCCAGAATAGATAAAGATACAGAGAATAGTCATGAAATAGTCGGCCATAAAAAACATAACACCGGTTGGTCTTTTCATATAAAAAACAGGTTAGATTCGCCTGTGATCGTTGAAGCGTTGCCTGTTGAATTTAATAAAAAAAAATATGAAAAAACATTTGAGGACATCCTCTTTGTAGATAACCACTTAGAACATTACGCCAAGAAAAAATGTAAAATAGAAGAATTTAATAGTAAAGTTAATTCCAGAAAATATTTTATCATAGATAAAGACCAAGAGAAAACAATATCAATAATTTTTCCCAAAGGATTACTCCCAAAGTACTGGTCTCCTTCAAAAGAATTCTCAAAACCCTATAGCATATTAAGAATAAAATTCAAACTACATACAGAAAACAAAGTTTTTGAAATATGGAGCAAACAGATCCCTATACTGGGCTGAAATAATATTATACCAATATCTTGTTATTCGAAACTTTCCGAGTAAAAAAGAAAAACTTATTTAAACAATAAAAACTTATTTTGATAATAGAAAAATTCGGGTGGTGTAAAAAAGATGACAAGCCAAGTTTTAGAACAGATTGTTGAAAGTAAAGCAGGAGTTAGTACTGCGAGTAGTAGAACAGGTTACAACACGCTAGACGCCTACACCGCAGGCGTAAGCAAAGCGTACTCAGGACCAATAGACGACATAGACGTAGATCCTATAGATAATGGTATGGGACAAACACATGGAGACCCTATCGGCACACATACAGAATTTGAAAGAGGCAATCAAGGTAACATTAGACGAGATTTAGGTAATGGATTACAAGAGAGATATGATTTTAGCGGTCACGACAACAAAGACCCACATCTCAACTATGATCTATCAGGAGCAAGTAAAAAATTTACAACAAATGCGTTAGAAGAAACACATATGATAGATTTATTCGACGAATAGACTACAAAGGGATAGGATGGAAAAACAAAAGATTTTAGCTATAAGTCATAAAGAAGACTATATTTGTTATAAATTAGAAAAAAGAAAATCATACTATGATTTTCTGTTCTCTTTATTAAAAGAGTTTAAAATAAAAATTCCTGATTTATATGATGAAACTGGAAAATTACCCGATATTTTAAAAGAAGAAGACACCCATTCATACTACAATAGTGATACTTTAGAAGTTATAGAAATTATCGGACACAAATCTATTTTCTTAATCTTTAAAACAAGACCTCATGAAAAACTAACTAAATTCATGGAAGAAAATTGTGAATTTTTAGAATCAGAAGAAGAACCAAATAATTAAAATTCTTCTGAACTTTTTAGAATTTAAAAATAACTCTGAAAATCTTCCGAGAACAATAAAACAATTATAAACAATAAAAAACAGGTTAACCAACAAAAAACAGAAGAGAAAAAAGAAAAAAATAAATAATTGTAGGAAAAATGGCAGATATCAATACCGCAGAAAAAGAAATAGAAAAATTGCTTTCTGAGTTTATAGAAAATCCTAATGATAGCAAAATTAAAGATAAAGCGATATCTTTAGAAAAAAAATATGCAGGTTTAACCACGATCAACGATCACTACAAAAACAAACCCATCCCTGAAAATCTTATGAAAGCAATACCTTTCCTACAAGAAATCTATCAATATGAAAAAAGTACAGATGAAAACAACACAATTACTAAAGCCAAAAAGATTCTAAAAACGCTTAAAAAACAATAATCTAAGAAGAATACAGCCGAGTTGAAGAATTATAAACCATTAATTTTTATATACTTTTATCCTGCTTCTTAGTTAATAAGTGCTCGTGGAGGTATTGTCGTATTTTATACAAGATTCTCTCCTCAGCCACACCCAGTTCCACAGTTAAAGAAAAAAACTAATCTTTTCAATATTGAAAATAATTACATTCTCTCCTTATTTTTCCAAAGTTTAAAGAACCAAAAACAACAAGATTTATAAAGTTGCTATTTTATAGTAAAGTAGATAGTTAACGACTTGAGGATAGGTGGTAATATGGTTTTGGGTAATCTAAAAGAGAGTATAGAAGATGCTTATACAAGAACAGTAGAGTATATCAAAGAGAGAATGACTCCTAAAGAAGAAGATGATTCTGACGGGCTGGACACAGAGTTCAACAAAGGATTAGAGTCGAAAGTCAGAGACTACTTCGGAAAAGACTACTTAAAAAAAGAGAGGCTTACAGACAGAGACTTCCCACACAGAGAGATAAGAATATTCTCAGGGTGCAGTAAAGAACTCAAAGACCTGAACAACGACAGATTCCTAAGAAACCACAACCAACTCTACACGCCAAGAGTCTCATCCTCGAACTACAACACCGACAGCGAATTCAACGGAGTAGTGCCAAAGAACAACAGAAGAGAAAGACTGCAGGACATCTGTGAAGAAGTCTCCGAAGCCAAAAAGAAGTTCGAAGAAAACTTCAGCACCGAAGAAAAAGACGGAGAAAAAATAAAAGATTTGAAGAACAGACTGGAAGTCATAGACAAAGGAGAATTAGACGAAGAAGGATACTTCAACTGGGGGGACAACAAGGAGTACCTATTCAAAGACACCCCTGTGAAGGCGAAGAAGTACCAACTCGCAGAAGAAGAGATAGAAGGATGGGTCTGCGAAATAGCAGATTCGGAAGACTACCTTAAGAAAGACCACCTCTTCGGAGGAGAACACCGCATAAACGAAGGTAGGAGAGAGAAGTACAAGTACGAAGTTATCAAAGAGGTCTTCAGCAAAGAAGACATCGAAGAGATGGTGGAGTTAAAGTACAGAGAAGCAGAGATTCACAAGCAGGAACTGAGGATTCTCAGAGAGCCCGCGAGGAAGGAAGTCGAAGAAGCGTTCAAAGAAGCAGAGGAAGAAGTAGACGCTAAGAAAAAGTACGAGATAAGTTACGACGACGAAGGAGAGATAGAGGAGGAAGAGTTGGAAGAGTTCTTAGAAAAGTTCAACTCCGCTGTAGACCTACCTGAAGAAGTAGAAGAAGGCTTTTCGAAAAGAGCTCCTCGCCACACCGCGACCCTAACAGAACCCTTTGTCGACAAAGAATACAGTTTAGAAACCTGGGCTCTGAAATACCTGGTAGCCAAGAAGAAAGCAGACTACGCAAAGAACAACCTCGTAGGAGACAGAGAGCAGAGCATAAACGACAAGATCGAAGAACTGATAAGAACCAACCTCTACAAAGGGAAAAAAGCAGGCGAAAAGAGGCACGAGGAGTACAAAAAACTAAAAACCTCTTTCTCAGAAGATACCAACGAGGAACTGAAAGAAGTGCTGGAGAAAAAAGTGACTGAGTACAGAAAAGCCGAGCGGTACTTCAACCAGAAAATCACGGAGTCATACCTCGACCTATACAAAGAGATAGAACACCCGAACAAAGAAGGAGAACTACCCCTCCTGACTAAAAAAGAGGCAGCCGGTAAAAGCCAAGAGGAGAGGATTAAAGAGATGTACAGGCTCTACACACGAACCGATCAGGAAAAGAAGAAAGAACTGGAACAGCCCGTAAAGACTGCATTGGGAATGTACAAGTTGAACAAGGTTATAGAAGACTTCAAGCCGGAGTTCAACGAAACAAAGATAGGTGTTGAGGAAGACAGAAGCAAAAACTGGCTGAAGAGAGGATACCACGCGTTGAAGAAAAGCGTAACAAACATGTTCTGAAGCCAAAAAAAAGGCTCTTAGGAACAAAAAGAGAGGCGAGCAAGACCTGCACAACCAAAGCCTCAACCAAGCCATCAACTCTTTCTTAAGAAGTAGACCTCTCCTTACCTTTGTTCCCAGCGATGTCCACAGGCACCACCTTGAACGAAGATGAAGACTTACACCCTTTTTTATTCAAACTGACCTGGTACTTGTTACCCTTGTTCTTCTTTGCTTTGATTATAGAGTAACTGGTTTCTCCTCCGCAGAAGAGGCGGTAGTGGCTCACGTCTTCAGAGTTGCTTCCACTGAAAGAAAGAGTACGCTTGTCAACAACGAGGTTTGTAACAGGTTCAGGGGAGACGGAGTCGTTCAAGCCGAGGGAGAAATCCAATTGGAAGTCGCCTGCGGAGAAGCAGAGAGAGAACGTGTTCTTGAAAGGAGCACATTCATCAACATTTTTACCTCCTTTACCCCCTCTAATAAAGACTTCTTTCGAAGAGGATTTCTTGTAAATCAGAAGATCGTTTCCAAGAGGGATTTTAGCCTCTCCTTTCCGCACAAAAACTTCAGATTCTTCGTTTTTCTTCTTATCTAATACTATTTCTTGAAACTCTTTCCGGAATCCATTATCGGGAGATCCAGAATAACCTTCGATTTCTTCGCCAGTAGAAGAACTACTTACAACTTTTTTCTTAGGACCCCTCACAGATACAAAACCATTTTCCCCCATAACAACTTTAGTTCCCCCTTTCAAATTATCATCTGTCAAAGAACAGTAACACCCTTGTTGGTTGTTCGCAAAGCAGTCCTGATAAGACTCTATAAACTGCTCTTGAGGAACAGTCTTTGGATCTCCACATCTTTTCTTAATAACAACATCTTTGCCTTTATTAGTTTCATGAGCCTTATTGAACTCATTCCTCTTCCTACCCAAACACTCCTCCAAACTCTCACTTCCACCGTCGCACTCCTCGTAGACGCTCTCAGCCCAGGAGGTCAGTTCTTCAAAAAGGTGAAGTCTGTCCGGATTTTCAAAACTGACTGCGGGGTTTAAATAATATTTTCCCAGAGACTCTACATCGCTGAAGACATCCCTTCCTCCGCCTGTAGAAAAAGAGGAAGGTGCGTACTCCAACTGGGACGTGTCGAACTCCTTTGGAAAAACATACACGTCAACGTTATTTTGGTTAACATACTTCCTGGCTTTCTTCTCTTTCTCATTCCCTTTACCCACGAATATATCTATCTTGCACTCTCCTCCAAAAGCTCCTCCGGTGTCTTCGGCAATGTACCAACCAGTCCAAGGATTGTTCTTTCCAAGATTTATAAAAACCTTTGAACCGTACGGGATATAACACTTAGAACCTTTTTGATTATTCACAGCTATCGTTCTGTGAGGTGTAGGCACAGTTTTTTTTGCAGTAGTAGGAGGGCTGTTTTTTTTCGGCTTTTCATATTTATCCTTAGTAATAGTTTTGTAGGTGTAAGTTTTTCCCTCACATATACCTGATCCTTGTAATTTAACCTCTTCATAAAAACCTCTTTCATCGGCCGGGGCGCATCTATACCATTTTCCTTTATCACACTTTTTTTCCATCGCGCCAGTATACCAACCAATATTTTTTTCAAACTTTTCTTTGCAGAAAGGAAGAAAATAATTAGTTGTTTTTACTTTGAAAGTGCTCTTGGTCTTTCCTTTGAACTCTTGGAACTCTTCCCAAGCCTCTTTTCCACCTTCAAAAGATTTTCTACTTCCGCCGATGGAGAATTTTTCTCTCATCTTTTCAGGGTCGGCCAGCCAGACGAAATGCATCGGGTCTTTAGAATCTTCCCAGTCACCACCCCAGACAAACCCATATTTTTTAAAAGAATCAACCACGCATTCAGGAATGTCTGTATCTAAACCACTTTCAGTCTTACACTTTTTTTTATTCGGGGGGCAGTAAGGATTACTATCAGGGTTTATATCAAGAGCTATTCCAAAACTATGCCTGCTCATCTTCTGAGAACCCCTCATGGGCCTCCAGTTAAAAGTGCCTATTCTGTTAAAACTGTACTCTCTTCCTTCTTTACAACTCTCTATCTCTTTCTTCACGCATTTAAGAGCAGGAGCCATTTTATTATGAACGCTGACTGTTTCCCCATCGACAAATTCTACTTCTGAAAGTTGCTTCTTTACCTCTTCTTTAGTACTGCCGTATGTTTTCTTATAATAACTCGTATCTTTATACCCCTTGCTCTCAAGAGATTTGCAAGAACCGGTTTCAAGACCTCTACTTTTCAAAGCGTCCGAATCATAGTATTTTTCGAGGTCTCTCCCTCCTGTCTTAAGTATTGGAATCTCTATTTTTTGAGAAGGCACAGCCACGTAATTTCCTTTCTCTCTTATTAATGAGTAATCTGTAGATAAGTCGTATAAGTATCTTTCAAGGTATAAGCCCATCCAGTAATTGAACCTCTTCTCAAAGAAAGGAGGAGCATCGGGGAAGCAGGTCTTCTCCTCAGTGCTCCACAAGGGACTGCTGTATTCTCCGCACTCTGTTGAAAAAGAGCCTTCCTCTTCGTACAGGTCTTTGACCGCGTTCTCCGCGGAGAGTTCCGCTGAGACCTCCAAGTACCGCAGGGCTTTCTCCCCTTCTTCGTAGGTGTTGAGTAGTGCCGACTGATAAGGGCCTATGCTTTCGCCGGAGTGCGACCTCGCATTATGTATTATCACCACCGCCCATAGAAATAACACTGTGAAGAAGATAACATAGCCTATCACAAAGAAACTTCCTCTTCTGCTTTTTCGAATCTTCTCTCCGAAAAAAATCTTTATCACCACTTCACCTGTTTTTTTTATTGAACCTCTATCACATCTATGTATTTTATATTTATTCTCTAATTCTACGTTTATTCATTACTCAACCTCTCTGTTTTTTATTCCTTTCGCATTCATCACAATCTTTCATTGTTTTATAGTTTTTCCTCAGCAACTCTCGACCGGGACTGGATTATTCCAGATAATGAAAACCCAAGGATACTTTCCTCGTGACACCACCTTTCTCTCCTTTTACTGGCAGGAGATAGGTTTTTTCAAAATAGGGTTTGACAGATCCTTGAGGGCATTTACTATCTTCTAAAACAGATAATCTTAACTTAGGCTTATAATCATAGGCTATTACGAGAGAGCAAGGAAAACCATTGTATCTTCTCAACTCATTCGAACTCTGCCAGAAGCCGTTGTTAAGAGCGTCGTCCACCGCTTTCCTGAGCTCATCGGGTTTTTTCCTATCCAACCTTCTGCTTAGAGCCTCAGAGAATTCCATCTCCTCACCTTCAATAGTGAGAGGCAGGTCCATAATCACCGAGGCGAACTTCTCCCTGACAGAGACTTTGCTCTCCTGACCAACCTCTTCCTTCACAGGGTTATCTATTATTACAAAGAGTAAGATCACACCAAGCAGGATGAATACTACCAGGTAGAGATAACCCCAGTAGTCCGAGATGTACCACTGCCCTTTTTTACCGTGCTTCATAGTATACTCTGGTCTTCTCTTCATCTTTACCTCTCAACTGTTCGGCCTCACCGTGACTATTTTCAAAAAACCTTGCTTCTTATTGTACTCTCCTTTCTTCCTCGAGACGTAGAACGTAGGGTAGAGGGTTGTCTTCATAGTAGCTCCTCCTTCCCCCTCGATATCAGCTGATGCCTTAGGCTCGTACCTCCTGAAGAGTTCCTCGTCGTTGTATATGGTCTTCTTCTTGTTCATATCGGCGTCGTACAAGGTGAGGTTCGCAGCGAGCCTCCCCAGCCTAAGGTTCTCTTCCGGCAGGTTCCTGTCATACCATATCTCCGAGTCCAGGTTTTCGGTTGTGTAGTCCTCCAAAGATATCGTGTTGTAATCCGTCCTCTCCGTCAGGGGTTTCTTGGCGTGGATGCTCTCCGCCAGCAGAATCTTCTTTCTGTAGATGTCGTGCTCGAGGTTTGAGATGTTGGCGTTGAACGACAAGTAGTGGTTCAGCAGGAGGACCATTATGAGCAGGGATAGGAAAACAACTACTACTCTGGGAAACCACATCAACAGGTTCAACTGGCCTTTCCTCGCCCTGCCTTTTAAAAAAAGAGTTCTCTCAGCCATTACCTTCACCCTCTTCTGCTTTCTTCTCGTCTTCAGAACCTTCCTCTTCCGCGGTCAGGCTGAATTTTATCAACTCCGCTGTCTTCTTCGCCAGGTCATCCCCGTTTTTTCTCACGTTCAAGAAAGACTTGGGGAGTTTCAACTCAACAACGCCTCTTCCTTTCTCTTCTTCCAACTCGTACTCCTCCACCTTACCCAGGTTAAGTTCTTCGGTGAGGTAGTTCTTGAACCTGCACTTGAAGGCAGAGACATCTTTAAACTCTTTGGAGACGGAGTGCCCTACCGCTGGTTTCTCTTCTCCGTTCTTCTTCTCCGCCACTTTAAATCTAAAAATAATAGGTGCTTTCTCCTTTGGAGGCAGTGTTATTTCTCTTTTGTCCCTCTCCAAAAACTGCTCGACGGTCTTTAGGAAAAGGTCGTCCTCGCTTTTTATGAACGGCGGTTTTTTCAAAGAGGGCTTGTCGCACATGGAAAAAGAGAGTTCTTTTGTAACGGTGAAGGTGTTGCCTGACTTTGAGAACAGGAGAAACTTAGGGGCCTCTACCTCGGTCTCTACGAACTCCTCGTCTTCTGAGAAGGAGTACCAGTAGTACTTCTTGGAAGCCACGACTTTCTCCTCGCCAGAGCCCGTAGTTACTAAGGGCAGGTCTTCCTCTCCTGTACTGATCTTCCCCAGAGCCAGTTCGCCTCTACTAAAAAAGAACTTGAGCGGAGCATCGCTTCGGATATTAGAGTAGTAGAAGTCCACGTCACCGGGAAAACTCTTGACCACGTCTTCGGTCAGAGCCATGTCTCTCTTGTAAAACTCAGTTATGAACCGTGTTGAACCAGATTGGGAGTAGAGCCAGGCGGAAACCGCCAGTATTACAATAGCTAAGATAAGCAGTTGAGTGAGCACGGACATCACTAACTTTTGACCCTCACCTCCTTCACCTTCAGACATGTTTACCTTTCCTCAAACCTCTTACTTGTTTTTTCACATAATGTCGCTATCTGATAGAGGAGTCTTTCGTCCCTCCTTCTCTCCAGATTTTCCATAGTTTTGACTGGGAACAGAAATGAGAAGACCGTTTTTTCTCTTACTGATCAACACTTTTTTTATGGAGGAGAGGTCATGACCTGTAGAAGAAGTATCTGTAGTAGAGGTAAAGAAGATGAGAATAAACCCATTCTTAAAATCTACGCCCGGAGAGAGAACCTTACACTTCATCTTTTGCATAGAGTCTTGTTTCAAATCTTCTATCTGATTTATATTAGTTCCGTAGGCGCAGAGGCAACTTCTTCCACCATCACACTCTTTTTCTGGCTTTGTAAAAGATATCTCTTCTGTGGGGCTTTTTCCAAAAGTATCATCTATAAAATCACCAAACCCGGTCTGGCTTTGAGCCACAGAGACAGAAGTCTTTCCAGACCTCTTAAAGCCGACTATTAGAAAAGTGGATATCTTCTTGCCACTGGTCTCTGCTTCATAAACTACTGTTGGAGAGCCGAGGATTACCGAGACTCCGCCTCCTACTTTTTCTTCCTCCCAGACCTCTTCTATCCTGTTCTTCAACAATTCAAGGTTTCTCTCTGCCTGCGAAGAGGTGTGCTCCTCCTGACGACCCATCTGGAGGGGGTTAAATATTAACTCTGCCACCATATAGATAAAAAGAGCGCTTATTAGAAGGACAACTATCAACTTCATAGTCCAACCAACACCTCTCTTTCCAAACACCCTGACAGGAAATAACTTCATCTCTATCTATACCTCTAATACAACTATTATAACAAGTATTTAAAAAGTTTGCTTAAAAAAGATATCAAGCAATCGCATCGCAAGAGTTAGATGAGGAAGAAGGAGATTTAGTATACGTGAGTTGATCTCTGGAGAAATCGTTGTTCGACAACTCTTGTTGACAACTCTCAGCACCGCTACTCAGTTTCTTTAAAAACCCGTCTGAGTAGAAGCAGAGCGGGTTGACACCTTGATTATTTCCCGTATTTTTAGAAGTATAGAACTTGAAGTCTAAATGAGGACCTTCAGATGAGCCGGAGTCACCAGACGAAGCAATCTTAGCCCCTTTGTCAACTTGTTGACCTGGAGAAACCTTTATCTCTGAGAGGTGGTTATATCTTGAAAAGAAATTCGCTCCATGCTTTATAAGAATAGTAGTTCCAAACCTCCCACAATCGTCTCTCTCCTCCAGATTACATATCTGTATGACATCTCCCTCTTTCACAGCATAGACGGGGGAGCCTATTCCTGCACTTACATCAATCCCGTCGTGTGTATTATCATCTCCGCTAACACCAGAACGAGGACCGTAGCAAGACGTTACTTCGAAACTGTTCGTGGGCCAAGAGATACCTTGATCGTCATCGATAAACTCGTCGGGGATAGAATCCGATAACTTCTTCTTTAACTGGGACATTCCAGGGATATCCTCGAAGCTTTTGACACAGCAGTACTCCTCCTTATCACAACCCATTCCTTTTCCTAATTTTCTATACTCTGCTTCCGAATCTTCAGGTCCTTCACTTGTACAGTCGCTGTTGTCAAAACATTTGGACGTACCGGAAGATGTTAAATCGGAAGAGCAAGCCCACTCTCCTAATTGCTCAGTCTTCTCCTGAAAAGGACCTGAGAGTATAGAAAGTATAAGTCCAACAAGAACTACAAGTAATATAATCCCCACAATAGATTTCGTCTCCAAACCTTTTTTTCCATAAATCATTCTGAAGCTTCCTCCAAAGCGGTTCTCAGAATGTCATATGTAGGGTAGAGTATCTCCGCATCGTAGGCGACATGTCCTGCCTTGTCTTCAACTCTTAGACACATCACTTTTATCTCCTCGGAGTAAGGGTAATCTATAGTTTCTGCGCTGATACTTCTATACTTATCTTTCTGCTTAGGACAATATTTTTTCATCCTGTCATTAAGTATTCCATCAGTCACGGACCCCAAAAACTTGTCGATTTCAGAGACGTAAGTATATCTGAAACCTTCCTTACAACCGCTGTTTTTCTCCTCTTCACCGTCGGCACAGCTAAGATTTGCATAGAGGGATGCAGGGTGGAATTTTATATTTGCTATCGGAGGATGAGGATCTATTTTAAGAAAGTTATCGGACTCAGAGGAGAAACTCCCTCTTGTATCTTTATTTTTTGCCTTCACGCAGAGTTTCTTTCCAGAAAATGATGAATCGGTAAGCGTCAAAGTCGCTTCGTTGGAAGAGGTTTTCTCTATTCCTTTTGTAGAATAGTCTTTCCCAGAACATTCTTCCTCAGGTCCTACTGTTGTCCATTTCCAATCAGTACAGGTTATTTCTTCGGTAGGGCATCTAAGTTTTGCAACGGCTTTGTCGCTCCAAGAACCAAACCCTTCTACCTCCTCTATATTTGTGGGAGAACTTACTTTTATGTTTATTATCTTTCTCTCCTTGCTAAACTCTGTGCTACCATAATCCTCTCCTTTATACAATGCAACAGTCCATTCCACGCTCTTCCCGACATCTGAAGAAGAAGGAGTTAATTTTTTATTAATCTGTTTTTTATATGTATTCTTTTCTCCCGAAAAGCCCGAGTTAGAAAAAACAAGATCGATAAATGTACTGCTTACGTTAGGGTTTTTGCTATCCTTTGTCATTGTTTTCTCATATATTTCTGCCTCGCCTATTACAGTATAATCACTTATCGAGTCTGAACAAGGATTTTCTCCGTTATCATCATCTTCTGCTTGGTTTTTCAAAACAGATTTGACTTCAAAATTTGTAGATACTCCTGGATACGTCGTTACTGTAGCTCCGTCGGCAAGAGAAAACTCACTCCCGTCTTTGAAAACATCTATAGAAGAGAATATCAAATCCTTGCATTTCTCCACCCCTGCCCGAGCTCCGGGCTTAGCAGAGCAACAAACATACCCTTCGCCCTCTTTATCTTGACATGCTTGATCTCCGCTCGCTATAGGCGCCCTGTCTTCTGGACAAGCACCTTCATAACACTCCCCTCTACAAGCATTAATAGTATTTTCAAGCATATTGAAAGCATCACCATAAATAAAAAATAAAGCAAGTAAAATAATTACTAACAAAACAACACCCCCTACTATTCCTTTTAAATTAAACCCGCCTCTCTTCCTATAAATAATTTTTTTGCCCATAATAATCTCTCCTAAAAAAAATTTCTCATCTAATCTCCGAAAAACGATTCTTCAGAGACGCAACAAGAGTTTTCACAATTAGTCCCGTATATCTTCTGCTCTCCAGCATCGCAACTAGATTTACATACCCCTCCTTTCGAACTGCAGTCCGACAATGTATCGTCGCCCGCCCTGGTAAACTTGAAGATGAGGTAACTCGAGACGACAAGTACCAGTAGGGCTATTACTATCCCTATAATCATCGTCAACGAAATCTCGCCTTTTCTCCTCATAAAAAAATACCTCTATAAAAAAATATTTTCTATTACTGTGCTACACAGCAAACCTGGTCGTCCTGAGGACAGTCTTTGAAAGATTGAGGATCGCCTCCGCACGGCTCGCAGTCCGCCTCACCAGGACCGCAAGGGTTCTGAGTGCAGTAAGTATTCTGGTTCTCCTCGCACGCGTAAGCATCTGAGACCTTGCCGCCGCTTCTCAAAACTAACACTGAAATTATTACAAGTACCAACAGAGCTATAGCAGCCACTATTATAACTGACATCGACAAACCCTGACCTTTCTTAAAAAAATCCATCTTTACACCTCAACTCTTTTCTACTTTATTCTCCTAACCTTTACCTAACAACAAAGTAACCATATTCATACTATTTAAATGTTACTAAAAGTTTTAAAAACTTTGTTAAGCACTCTATAACAGGCTGGAAGCAACTTTAAACGCTCTACCCGTGGCTTATCTCAATAGTTGAGCCGGCTCCTTCGAACTTTATAGTGAACTTGCCCGTCTGCTGTTCAATACAGACAACGTCTTTATTATCTTCAGGAACAATTATCTTCTTCGAAAAACCAAGAGGCTCAGTACTACCGTCCGTGATCAAAAAAACGTTCTTCTTCACACCGGAACTGACAGAGTCCTGGATCACCTCGTTCTCATGAGAAAAAGACTCGTCGCCCACCCTCCTCGCATCGGCAAAGCAGATCTCCTGCCCGTTGCAAGGAGCGTTGAACGAAACCACTTCTAAACTGCCGTAAGAGTCGTACTTCTCAAGAGCAGACTCTATATCCGATATGAACTGGACCTTCTGCACGTCGCACCCCTGGCTCATCAGACCGAGTATGAACTTAAAACCAAGACCAAGCACAGCGCCTATGACGAACAAAACCATTATGTAAATAAAAACCTTCTGTATCTGACCTCTCGCCCCAAAACCGGAACGCCCTCCGTTATTCTGCGAGCCTCCTCCACCTACGTCTTTAATACTTCTCAATTTCATCATCTCCTTCTTCGCCTTCTTCATCAGACTCTTCTCCAGCAATACCTTTAAGTTCGGACATGGCTTCAGAACCCTCGTCTTCTCCGCTCTCACCTTCTTTATCAAACTCCTCTTCTGCATCTTCTCCACCACTACTTGCATCACCGGCAATACCTTCGAGTTCGGATATCGCGTCAGAACTCTCTTCTCCTCTGCCTCTTTCTTTCTTGCTTTTTTCCTCTGCTTCTCTGTCTTCACCGCCTTTCTCACTGCCTTCTTTCTTCAAATCGTCCATGCTTACAAAGTCCTGGTCTTCCTGAACGTCTCTGTCAACTTCTCCTCTCCGTTCTGCTCCGGGTTCTTCTCTCTCAGCACGCCTACTTCTCTTTTCAACTCTTTCTGGACTCTTTGAAGTTTCAGAAGACTCTCCACCTTCAAAATCTTCTTTGAAACTGCTAAAGAGGTCGTCTTCACCGCCTTTCTTCTTCGTCTTCTTCTGTTCATCAACGACCTCTCCGCTCTGACTCTTCTCTTCTTTCTCTTCTCCTTCGCCGAACTCCGAGAACGCCTCTTTGAACTTATCCATTTTCGACCCTGACTTCACAGACTCAGGCTTTCTCAACACTCTCTTTTTTCTCTTCTTTGAAGATTCCTCACCGCCACGTTGACCTCTCTTGGGTTTCATCCGAGGCTTCTGTGGGCGCGGAGGCGTCTCACCGCCTGTCTTTTCAGAAAGGCCTTCAGACCCGACTCCGCCTGGTCTACCGACTCCACCACCTTCGCCGGCTCCGCCACGCCCCCCAAGATGAACTTTCTTAGAGGAAGGCCTCTGAGTGTAGAAGTAGTAAGCAAAACCTCCTCCCGTGCAGAGCAGAACCAAGCCTGTCAATAAAACTATCCACGCAATCAGAGATGTTTCAGGAAAACTCTCAGGGTCGAGAGGATCCGTCCCTTCGTCTACCTCTTCGCCGTCATAGTACTCGTCGCCGTCGGTATCCGCAACCCGTATATCAGTCTCCTCCTTGTACTCCTCTAAGTTTGTCAGTCCATCATCATCAATATCCTCTTTGGCGTCTGACGGGTCATTCTTGTCAAGACCTTCGTTCTCCTCCCAGAAGTCGGGGATTCCATCGCCGTCAGTATCCTTCTCCTTGTCCACGGAGCAGACGCCGTCTTTGCAGAAGTCAGAGACGCAGTCGGAGTCCACCTCGCAGTTCATATCCAGGTCGCAGAGTTCACACTTACCACCACCGCAGTCCACGTCAGTCTCGTTGCCATCCTGGAGGTTGTCACTGCAGGAAGGACTCGCACACATCCCTCCGTCGCAGTAGTTCGAAGAGCAGTCGGAGTGATCCACGCAGGAGCTGTTCACAGAGCACGGCGAACAACTGCCACCGCAGTCCACGTCAGTCTCGTCGCCGTTCATTATCTGGTCTGAGCAGGACGGCGCCGAACAGATACTGTCCAGGCAGAAACCCGTAGAGCAGTCAGAGTCGTCTATGCAGGCTTTACCCTCACCACAAGGCGGACAGCCACCTCCACAATCAACACTGGTCTCGTTCCCAGAAACCTCGCCGTCGGAACAGGAGTCAGAGTACGACTCGACCTCAACTGTCTCAAAAATAGAGGCGTTGTTATCCATATTGTCCTTGCCCTTGATACAGACCTTCGCGGTGTTCTGAACCATCATCAAAGAATCATAAGTCTGGGAGGAGTTGTAACTGCACTGTGAGTTGAGAGAGACCTTTCCATAATTGAAGGAAGGATTACACCCGCTTATATCGTCGGAGCAGGAGACATTTACATAAACCCCGTCGGAGGAAGGCGCTTTTTCTAAACTTAGCACGGGCGGTGTGTCGTCGCACTCAAGAGACGTGCTGTTCTTCAAAGTAACGCTCAACGGAGAACTCGACGTTCCTTCATTGCCCGCCACGTCCACCGCGTAGGCAGACCACGACAGCAGAGAGTTTGAAAAGTTGGACGCGTTCTCTATCTCTACAGAAACGCTCTCCCCTGTCCTGCCGGATTCTACTATTTTATCTCCAAGGCGGAGGGTGTAGTTGTAAAAGTTTATACCTGAGGTGTCGTTGGCAGAGAAAGTAGCCGTCGCGGGAGAACCGCAGACGGGGTCGGGGGAGGAGACGTTGACATCGCTTGGAGGAGTAGTATCTACTGTGAAGTCGAAGAGACTTCTCTTGTTAGGCACGTTTGTTGAAGTGCAGTTGACCCCGACGGTGTACTTGCCGTCTTTAAGATTGGAGTACTGCTTTACGTGCTCGTAAGCCCCGTCTTTGTCAAAGTCCTCGCCGTCGGCAGTGCAGTCCGCAGTGGTCTCTGTCTCTACTGTAAAATTCAAAGTGGTCTTCTGAGTGTAAAGAGAAGGGTTTGTCATCGACATCTTTATATCCGGGCTCAACTCCACTACAAGAGCGACCTCTTTCTTCGTCGTCAGACCAGCCAGGTTTGTACAAGTAACGTTGTCTTTGAAGACGTGGCGGTCGAAGTCGTCTATGTCGTCGAAGTCCCGGCTGAACTCATGGTTTTCAACATAAGAACTCTTGTAAGGATAAATATTCTGCCAGGTTGTGTAACTATCAAAATCCTCTTCGAACTGGCACAGAGTGGGGTCCTCTGTTTTTATATCGACAGCGATCGACTTGTTATCCACGTCCTTGACTACTTCAGGTGATTTCTCCACCGTTATTCCAGGCGGGCTGGAGTCGTAGCCCACATCAACCTCTGCAAAGTTCGGCCTGCCTGTGTAGTCGACGCACTTAAGGAAAATCTTGCTGTCCAGAGTTGACTCGCCCGCTGTCTCATTACCTATAGTGTGGAGGAGTGTGAGGTTCTCTCCTTCGTCAAAAGAGTGCACCGGGTTCGTGCTCTTCTGAAAACCGTACTTGCAGTAAGACCTGTTCTCCGTCTGGATCTCCAAGTAGTACGGGGAGTGGTTGGCGACACCCAACTGGGGCTTGTTCACCCAGATGTCCATGTACTCCGCCACGACCTGGAAGTGGACTATGTTGTAGGTGCTACCGGCGCTGTTCTCCACGAAGAGTTCCAAAGTGTAGTTCTCGTTCATCAAACCCTGCTCGGGGACTATTGAGAAAGAGATGTTGTCCTCCGTGGTTATGTTTAGAGGGATCTCGTCGTCCTCTCCTTTAATACTCAGAGTGGCTTCGAACGAGTCCACTTCTGAATCGTACTCTGCTTTGACAACAGGGTAGGCTGTGTCTATGTTGTACTTGTCGCCCTGGTTGGGAAAGTTGACAGCTCCAGAAGCAGAAGGAAATGAGATGATGGTGAGGAGAAGGCAGGCGAGTAGTAATGCAGAAAACAGGATTACAGAAACTCTGGAAGAAACCGGTGAAAGAGGTTCAGATAGGAATGTCTCCTCTCTGCTGGAGCCTGCTCTATCCTTGGTTGTCTCACTTTTTGAATGAAGAAGCACTATCAATCCCTCTTTTTCCCTTACACTTCCCTTACACTTCCCTTACACTTCTCTTACACTTCTTTTCTCTGTTTTCTCTTTTATTTTTTTATACTTATTATACTATACTTTTATACTTATTTGTCCTCTATTCTGTTACTCCTATCCCCTTTTATATAAATTATTCCTCCATGCTTTCAAAAGAGACTCCTTTGAGAACAGGGTATTCAAAGTCTTTGAGAGTTATGAACTTGTGCTTGGGGGGTTCAAAGTTGCCCGCGTCGTCTCTGGACTTGTAGTAGAGTATGAACTCGCCTTCCCCTTCCCCTGTGAGTTGAGGTAGGGTCTTGTTGATAACGCATCCTTCATTTGATTCTTTCCTCGCCAGGCAGAAATACGTGGTTATACCTGAAGAACTGAACACGTTGTCCTGCACCAGTACCTTTATGCCGTCTCTCAAGTCTGCGTGGTTGTAGACCTCTTTCGACAACACCACCTCGGTGCTGGGAGGCTCGGTGTCCTTCAAACAGTCAAGACCTGAAGTCCCGGGGTAGTTGTCACCCTCCAACAAGTTATACCCTCCAAGTTCTATGCAGTCATCTTCGAACTGTGGAGTGTGTGACTGGTCGGAGTTCTTCACGCATCTCTCCAGTTCAGGGTTTTCTGAATCGTTTATCCACTCGCAGTCCTCAAAGCCAAACTTGTGGTTCAAGCATTCATCC
>CAYSOY010000009.1:7015-12616 GCA_964432865.1 uncultured Methanosarcinales archaeon | reverse complement strand
GCAGGCACTACTGGACTTAGGAAGACAGCCCTGTCCATTGTCGTTAGTGTCTTCGGAGCCGAACCATGCGTTCGGCTCGGAGTCGTAGTAGCACGCGCCGAGGTCTGAACAGAGTTGCTTGTTGCAGAACCCGTAGATGTTGTCACAAGAACCGCAGTCAGCCTCTGCCTCTGTAGACTTACAGACGCCTTTGCCAAACTCTTCCAAGGACTCATCCCAGAAGCAGTTGTTGAAAGAGCACTTGTCCTCCTGGCATGCCTGCTTGGTAGCGTACTCCGAGCAGGAGTCTGTCTTCGTACAGGAGTCAAAGGAGTTTACATTTATTCCCTGGCTGTCAATAAAGCAGTGACTTGTTAGACTGCATTGCATGCTTACAGGTCCACCCCCGAATATCATAGAGTAGTCTTCTGAAGCGAAGAGCCCGTAGAGGCCGTTGCAGGCGAAGCAGTCAGGCACCGACTTGCACGTGGCAACTCCTCCTTCTTCAATACACGCCTCGCCTGATGCGCAGTCGGTTTTCTCCACCAGTTCGTTTTCATCATCGCATATGTAAGGGTTCTTGCCCGAACCACCTTGTTCTTCTTCCTTGCAGAGTTGCAACTCACCGTTCATACATTCCTCATCGCCTGTAGTAACACAATCTTTGTTTGTTCTTTTAGAAGTTAACAGTCCTTGCCTCTCCAGGTCGGCGGAGACCTTGTAGCAGTAAGGGGTGTTAGGAAAGAGGTTTTCGTCGGTGAACGAGGTTTGGTCCTTGGAGATGGAGAAAGACGTGCAATCTTCGTAGTTTTTATCGCATCGCTCCAGTATGAATTCCTGGTTGAGCGAACACCTGTCAGTGAAGTTCCAGTCAACCTCTGCGTTGGGTGTTCCTTTGACAGCGTCCACGGATTTTATAAAAGGTTTCTGAGAGGAGCAGTCCTCGACTTCGCAGTTAAGAGTAATATCAAACCCGTACTTGTTCTCGTCAGAAGACAAGAGTTCTCTCTTGTTGTCCTTGCAGAGCGGATGAATAGCATAGATAGTCGGGTTTGGCACATCTACACCTTCCAGTTTGTACTCGCCATCTATGTCGGACACGGTTGATATCCTACCGTAAGGCACCGGTGTGAAGACAGTCGCTCCTGTAAGAGGCTCACTCCCCGTATCTGTCTCGTTGTAGATTGTGCCAGAGATGTTATAGGCTTCTTCTGTCGACTCTTCTCCTTCCGAGACGTACTCACAGGTGTTGACACAACTCTTTCCTTCTGACTCTCTAAAACCATCAAAATAATAGAGATCTCCTGTGACGTCTTTCTCATCACACTGGTCTTTTGGTATTCGCAGGTCATCTTCCACCCAGGTGTCGTACGTGTCTGCCAGTTCTTCAGTAGGGCAACAACAAGGAATAGGTTTTCCGGGACGGACGCCGGTGTCATCTGCGTTCTGTGCACTGACTTGTAGGGTCTGCGTTGCAACCAGAAAAAGCAACCCCGCTAAGAGAACTATTGTCAAAGATAAAGTTCTAAAAGGGGAGTTAAGGATAGAGTTCTGCACTTGTTCAAAGAGACCCGTTCCTCTTTTTTCCTCTTCTTGCATAAAAAACCTCTTTTCTTCCTGACTTTACCTTTCTGACTTTATTATTCTAAATCCAAGCCTGTTCTTTGATATCTCCTGTTTTCAAAAAGCGTTGTTAAGAAACCTTAACAGAAGTTTATAAATGTTTCGAGATTGTGCTTTCATTACTTTACTGCTCCCTCGTTCCTCTCTTTTATGACTCTTAGCACAACCAAAAACTTAAAAAGACTGAATACAGATAAGATATAGAAAAGGACAGGAAAGAATACAGTATGAAGAATCCGAATACAAGGTTTTCCAAAGGGAGAACAACACGTTCGAATCAATCCGACCGGAGTGAATGAATCCCTGAGAGATGATTTTATAATGCCTAAAAAAGAAAGCCAAGAGGAAAAAGATAAAGAGGTCCAATTCATATGCTCTCTATTGGACCATTTAAAAGAGAGGTATAGGACAGAATTTAATGACTTTCCAGACAAGAGATACCGAAGGTTTTCTAATAGTAGCAAAAAAGATAGTGAACTTAACATTCTTCTTTTTGAAAACGAGAACAGCAAAGGATTTTATTTCAAAAAAAGCCAATGCGACTGGGCCCCCGACACGTCCAGTGATATCACGGACGACATATATGACTTTGTTTCAGAGTACGAGAACCTCGAGGCAAAGATTGTGGCAAAGGAAGGGGAGATAGAGTTAAAAATAGAAGACACACCTTATTTAATCACTTCGGGCATTACCTCTCCTAACAGAACAGCCGGTATAGAAGTGTCTCGAGAAAAATATATCTGTGTGGAATTCGAAGAAATGCACCCTGTTGTGTATGGAGTAAGAAACTCTTTGGAAGAGTGAGCAGAGAGTTTGCAGGGGAAAAAGTTGGGACAGTTCAATTTCTAAGTGCAGGGTTCACACTCTGTTCCTCCACAGTCCACACCGGTCTCGTTTCCATCTTTCAAACCATTTGAACAAGTGGACTTTTTACAGATTTTTTCAGTGGAGTTGCAGTTCAAACTAACGCAGTCGGTCTTGGAAGAGCAACTCTCTCCGACACCGCAGGGCTCGCACCTGCCACCGCAGTCAACGTCTGTTTCAAAGCCGTTCTTCATAGAGTCGGAGCAAGAAGCGTTCAGAACAAGTATTCTCAACTCCTGCCAGTCCTTCAAACCAGAGCTCTCCTCTACCGAAACGTTTACCTCGTGGTAGCCAAGGTCCTTGATTGTGAGGTTGAGAGTGGAGTTCTGTTCCGTGGAGTTGAACAGGGAGGAATCCATCCACTTCTCTCTGCCGACTGGCGCTCTCTCCATACAGGTCTCTGCCAACTGAGCAATGTTGCTCTCGGTCAGGTGTGCTTCCGGCTGGGATCCTTCCGGAGTGTTCACTCTCTCCAAACACCACGGCTTGGTCCTGTTCAGTCTCTCTTCGTAGTCCTGCCTCCACCCCTTGTAGCGGTAGGTTATGTTGTCCCTGTCCGGATCAACGCCCAAGGGGTCTATTCTTAACTTCTCTCCTGCGTACGCCATGAGGTCGTAGTTATCAGAGTTTGAAGGGTGTATGTAGTCCAGCGCGGGCGGGCGGTTCTCTATCACCGACAGGAAGAGCAAAGGGTTGTTGTCTATCTTAGATTCATAATCTATCATCACCAGGAGGTCGTCGTTAAGAACTCCTCTTTGTTTTACCTCGCGGGCTAACTCGTCCTCTTTCTCCTTCAAAAAGTCTCTCTCCCTCGAAACATAGATTCCTTCCCTGTAGAATATGCTCTCGTTGTACTGGGAGATGTTGAAGAACGGGTCTGAAACCTCTTGTTTTGCGAGGTCGTAGAACAGGTTGTAGAGGCGTTTCATCCTCAAGTCGTAGTTGTTTCGGAAGACGGCGAACTTCTCCACGTCTCCTTCGGGGAGAGTGACTGTGAGCGGGTAATTCAGTTCGGAGAAGACAGAGCCCACTCCGAAGATGAACTCTACTTTGGGTTCGCCGGAGAGTGTGAGGTTGTAGTCCAAGTAGGAGAAGATTGACTTGTTTACACACCTGTCTATGTGGTTGTTGAGATACAGTTTTACCTGCTGTTGGATTGTGTCGTTTTCATCATACGTTCCTATCAGACAGTTTCCTGTCGTCCTCCCCCACGAGTTGGGTCCTTCAAGGTCGCAGAGTTTAGGAGCAGTCATAGTGCCTAACAAGTTTCCTTTTGTCCCGACCAGAGTATTCTTTCGGGGAAGGATTTTATCAACAGAAGAGAGATTGGCCTCGGGGAAAGGATAAGCCGGCGGGTTTTTAACAACCGGGGATAAAGGCTTGTTAATAGAGGAGTCGAACCTGACTCCGTAACTGGTGGTGAAGTTCCTCATCCCGGCGCTCACTTCAACAAAGTCGGCGCCTCTCTCCAACTCCTCCAAGGACAGGTTCCCCCCTTGGTGCTCGTAGATATTCCCACCTTGCCCCAGTGAGAGAACTATTGCTTCCTTTGTCAAGGAGTCCAGGCAGGAAGTGACGTAGTTCTTTATCAGAGGTGTCTTTTTCCACTGAACGACCACGTCCTCCGCTTTTTCAGAAAGATCCTGCTGTCCCTGGAGACGGATGTAGAGAGCGAAAGCTACTGTAAGACCTAAGAGCAGAGCTATTATGAAGAACAGGGTTATTTGACCTTTTCTACCTGACATCACTCTTTACTTGGAAACAGGCTTTTATAAAATTATTTGTAACAGGCAAAAAAGCCAAAGAATATAACCACTTTAGAATAGAAAAATTTATATAGTTCTGTTTAACATGTTTAATACCTGTATTGAACAGAGGGTAATATAGGGGGATAATTATCAAATACTTGCCAAACACAAATCTAAAAAAGAATATAATCTCAATACTCAACTGCGTCGAAGAGAAAGCAGACGAAGAGGATTACAAGAGAAAAGTCTGCCAGATGATAGGTCAAGCATTCATTGTAGAGAGTTACAAATCTGTAGACGAGTATAGAAGATCTTTTCTAAGTAGGAGCAGAAGGAAGATGCCCCTGGAAGAGAAATCCTTGATAGAAGCATACAAAGATATACATAAAAAACTGTCCGAATCAAACAACATAGAGAAGAGTATAGACTCCATCATAGAAGAGTATTCAGAAAAGGAAAAAGAGATTGAAAGACCAGAAAGGCTCTCCCACGCCAATATATACGGAGCGACGGTCTTTGCCCTGGACGGGTTGAAAGACGAGAAAGAAGCAGGGAGAGAAGAACTCATTGAAGAACTGGGAGAAGAGATATATCAGGGTCTGAGATACAGAACAAACCACGACTTCAAAAAATTAGTTTCAAACAGAAGACTTAAATGGTTGCTAAGACAAGAGTACGAAGCCGTCAGAAGCCATCTTATAAAAGTTGGAAGCCGTTAAGAGCAGTTAAGAACCAAAAAAGAAACAACAAAAAAGTGATTAAAACTATGGAAAAAGAAGTTGTTTTGGATACAAGTGTAGTAATGCACGACGCCGACGCAATCCACAATTTTAAAGATAGCACAGTGACCCTACCTTTAACAGTTATTAAAGAGTTGGACAAGTTAAAAAAAGATCAGGGAAGAAAAGGTTGGATGGCGCGAAGAGCAATAAACAGTATAAACGAGTGTTTAGAAGATGATACAGGGTTGAACAGCGAAATAGAGAAAAAAGAAGAAAAAGGAAAAATAAGAGTATACCGACCAAAAAGCATCGATAACAAAATCAAAGAATATTTTGAGTTAGAAAATGACGATAGGATAATCAACACAGCAATCCAGATAGACAAATCAGAGAATAAGAAAGCAGTTTTAGTTACCAAAGACGATTCAATGAGGATAGTAGCAAACACTTTTATAGAAACTGAAGACTACGAACACAAATCTCTGGAAACCGAGGTGGAAAAAGCAAAAGAGTATACAGGAATAAAGATCTTCAAAAATGAGGATTATCCTGAACTGAATCATACAGGGCATCAGAGGGAAGAAAAAATCCCATGTTTCGACAAAGATAAGATAGACAGAGAAGGAATGATATACCACACATTCGTAGCGTTTCCAGAAAGAAAC
>CAYSOY010000009.1:0-7005 GCA_964432865.1 uncultured Methanosarcinales archaeon | reverse complement strand
GCTACTCAAAAAAGAAGGATAGATACGAGTTATTAGAGAAGAAAAAAGTAGGAGTAGAAGCAAGAGGGAGTGAAGAAGGAATAGGCGAACTGGAGCAGGCAGCAGCACTGAAACTTCTGACAGATCCTGAAATACCGCTCGTGACCGTGAGAGGGCCTGCGGGTACTGGAAAAACCTATCTGGCATTAGCAGCTGCAACAAAACTTGTAGAGAAAAGACAAAATAATAACTCAGAAAAGTACCCATACGACAGTTTAAAAATTATAAAACCGAACATCTCAGTAGGGGAAAGCATAGGATACCTTCCAGGAACCCTGGAAGAAAAACTGGGTCCGTGGGTACAGTCATACCAAGACAACATAGAAAATCTTGGGAAGGACAGAGGAGAACAAGAGAACGCCATGAGAGACATGGAGAGCTTCTATGATAAATATAACGGAAGCATAGAGTCCATAGAGCATATACGAGGAAGAAGTATTACAAACAGTTATGTGATCATAGATGAAATGCAGAATACCACGCCTCACGAAGCAAAAACCCTGATATCGAGGATTGGCGAGAACACAAAGGTTGTTCTCCTCGGAGACGACACACAGATAGACACCTACCTGTCCAAAGAGAGTTGTGGCTTGAACCACATAATCGCCAATTTCATAAAAGACGAACCCACACCGCTTTACGGACACGTAGACCTAACCGACATTGTGAGAAGCAGGCTCTCAAATGAAGTAAATAAGAGAATGAATAATGAGAGAAAGAATGAAAGCAAAAAATATTGAAAGAAGAATAATTAACCAACCTCTTAAAAGTCTAATTATCAACTACTGACTGAACGCGTCCTGTAAAAGTATTCAAGAAAATAGTTCGAGAGAAACAAAAAAATATGAAAAAAGAAGTAAATATACAAGTCACTCTTCTCTGAACACAACCGAACCATAACTCACCGTGTTCTCGTAATCCCCTGTTATGTCCCCGGTGGTGTAGTACTGCTCCAACTGAGCCTCGTACGGCTTCAACAACTCCATAAGCAGTCTTATAGGAAAAGCTCCGTCGATGGTAGAGAGGTTCTCCTCCACGTAGTTATAGAACTCCTCCGGCTTGTTCTGCCTTATCAGAGTTATAGCCCTGTCGTCAAAGTCGTAGATCTGCTTCGGAACGTTCATAGAGAAAGGGACGTGTCTGTAATCGGGTCCGTAATGGGTGAAGTTGGAACTTATTATGTAGCAGGCAGTCTTGTTCTCCTCGACCAAAGCCTCCTTTATGTCAAGGACGAGTTGTTTAAGATCCGTGTCGGACTCGCTCAGCAGAATAGGAAGTATCTTGATCTTCTCAAGAGAGGACTCGTTCGCAAACTGGAGGTACGGGAGTTGGACCTCCACGGTGTGCTCCTCGTTGTGAATCTCGTCGTCGAGAGAGATGTTGCCCTTGCGAACAAGGGATTTGGCAAGGTCCTGGTCCACCCTTGCAAGACCCAGAGGTGTCTGAAACGTCTCAGTAGTAGTCCCCGACCTGTTGGAGAGGTGGTTCGAACCTATTATCACGTAAACGTCAGGCATCTCCGACTCGGCCAAGGCTTTATAACTCCACGCAGCACACGGAGCCGCGTACTTGTAGGGCGAGTGAGGCGCTATCACAGCCTTGACTTCGTCGTCTCTCTCAAAAGTCGGCAGAGCCCCCGGACCTCTCTCACCTTTAAAAGCTTCTTCAAGGTTCTCCTTCAGCACAGACTCCGCCTTCGAATAATACTTCCCCGCTGCCACCATGTCTCTCATAATACCAATCCTCTAACAAAACTCTCTTCGCATAAACTTCAAACTCACCGGTCTTTGCACTTGTAGGAAGATACTGTTTGAAGGGTTTATAAACTTTTTTATAGAAAAATTTTTATGGAAAAAATAACAACAGAAAGTGAGATCAATCAATCAAAACCGAGTTGGTCAAAAGCCTCGTCCACTTCTTCTTCAGACCAGCCGTTTTCAAGGAGTCTGTTCCGTATTTCAAGGTCTGAGTGGTCGAATCTGCGAGACTTTTTTATAAATGAGAGTAGTTGAGGATCGACACTACTTGTCGTTGCCTGAGTTTTAGATTCAACTGAACTCTTCGCAGAACTGCCCAAGACCTCATCCACTTTTGACTCCGGCCAGCCCGCCTTAAGAAGTTCTTTTTTAACAGCGCTGTCAGAGTATCCTTTCTCCCTGCATTCAGAAACGTATTTCTCCAGAGAAGTCGAAGTTGAAGTGCCCGATTCCTCTCTCCTGCTCTCTCCGCTCCGCTTTTGAACTGGCTCCGTCTCCTCGCTTCCAGAACTCTTCAAACCACTCTGCTCGATCTCCCTATCAAGGCTCTCTTCTATCTCAGAACTGTCTGACTTGGAAGTTTCTTGAACACCCGGCAGGTCTTCACCGCTCTGAACTTGGTCTTTCTTGTCTCCCTCGCTCTCCTTATTCTTTTTATAGATATAGACTCCTGCTCCCGCACCGACCACCAAGACCCCTAAGGAGATAAGAACTATTAGAAAAGTGGTGGAGAAAAGAGAGGAGAACAGCCCGCCACCGGTAGGCGCAGGAGACTCTGTGGAGGCATTGGCAGAGGTCTGATTGCCGGAGTCAGAAGAGTAATCGGCGGGGGTTTTCCCAGTAATCTTGTTATCGGACTCTTCCGAAGTCGCCTCTGACTCAGAAGTAGAAGACTCTTCCTCTGATTTCTTACCGCCCAGCACGTAATAACTCAAGCCAGGGGTTTTGACAGTGAGGTATACAAAGTCGCTGTCTTCTTTCAAATCTACAGGCGAAAACTCAGTCCAGGCGTCGTCCTGATAGCGGTAGACCCTGACATCTTCTTTAGCGAGGGAGTTGTCGCTCAGCCAGGTCTTTGAAAATTTGAACTCTAAAGTATAATACTCTGCCTTCTCTTCCAAGTTGTGGTGAGTGAACTCCAACACTTGGTTTACAGCGTCAGTCGAGGGTTTGGTGGTGGCGTCAGAGGGTATACTGTCCAGAACCGTGATTTCAAGAGAGGGTTTTATAGAGTCGTTGAGAAAGTCAGAACTGGAGAGACTGATGAGAGAGATTTTTTCCTTGTCAACCTCAAAACTCAACTCCGCCCCTTTATCTATCCTCGACCACATCCTGCTTATCTTAGAAGTTTCAGACTCGTTTACCTCGATGTAAGCACCGCCCCCACCTCCACCTCCTGAACTACTGGTCGGTTCAGAAGAAGTGGTTGCGTCGTAAACAGTTGAGTTGGCGCAGTTGCCGTTCAAGTCGCACGCGTTTATCTTATAATAATATTTAGTAGTCTCGCTCAACCCACCGATCTTTAAGGAAGGAGAGGTTGTTAAAGAACTGTAAGTATTAATACTCCATTCAGAAACGTTAGTGTTGTTGTTCTTAGTATGCCAAACAGTGTAGTTGGAAAGCTCGTCTATGCCAAAAGATATAGTTAATTTGTTATAAGAAGTAGAGGCGGAGACTGAAGAGATGTTAGGATCAGTAGAATCACTTACTGTAAAACCAGCAGTCCAATAACCGGAGAGGTTGTACGTATCAGTGCAGTTAAGAGTGAAGTTATAACTTCCGTTGTATAAACTCGTAGTGTTCAACTTTAAAGAGTTTAATCTGAGATGCGAGTAGTAATTGGTTCCGTTGTTGGGGCTCAAATAACCTGAGATAATAGTGTTATTAGTAGAGTTGGTCAAGTTGTAGAAGCAGAAATTACTTCTTGGGTTGAGTTCGGTAATTCGAGAGGTTATCTCTTTGTAACTATCTGTAAAGGTGTCGAAGGTTGAAGATGACCACGGACTCCCCCCTTCGTCTGGGTCGCCGTATGGAGAGACGTTGCCCGAGACCACAGAGAAGTTAGTAGAGTTGGTTAAGCCAACCGGGTCTGAAGCATTGATTCTGAAATAGAGAGTTGCGTTGTCTAAGAAAATCTTGTCAGAGTAAGAGTAGTTGGAACTTGTCAAGTTGATACTCTTAGAACTGGAGCCAGGGTAGAAGCCCACCCATTCACCGCAGTAATCAGAGTGATTATCTACTGAGCAAGGAGTTTTTATATAAGTCTTTACAGACAAGGAGTTGTCCGAATACAAGCTCTCGTCGCTCCAGTTAGCCCACAACGTGACATTATCTCCTTCAGTAGTATTCCTCACTATCTTTATTCCCTCGCTGTTGTAACTGGGGGCGGTGTTGTCCGGATGAAGAGTGTAATTTGAAAAACCGACTGTCTCGAATTCAAGATTGTAAATAGGTAGTTGGAACTCTGCCTCCCCATTAAGTAAAAGATCTGAATAGTTGGTCTGGTTATGCATCAGGACCTCGGATGAGTTTAGTAGTTGAGAACTGTTGTAGATTATGAACTCGTCTATCAAACTGTCGTTTACAAATCCTAAATGACTGGTTGTAGAGTAAGGTATTGTTTTTGAACCGATGAAATAAGAGGTCTTCACACCGTTCAGCCAGAGGTTCATATGAGAGTTGTTGTACTCCGCGTAGAGATGATTCCAGGTTCCGGAAGTAAAGTTGTTGGAACTGGAGAGGTTATAGACGTAGTTATTCTCTGAAGAAGAGTTGGCGATCTTGAAAACTGCTCTGTTGGAAGAACTCCTACCTAAGTAGTAAGACTTGTTGGAAGTGGTCCAGAAAAATTTCTCCTCAGCGGAACTGTTATCCAGGTTGAACCAGAGTTCAAGACCTCTCTCTGAGAAATTGCCAAGAACAATACCAGAACCGGAAGTAGCGTTCAGACAATGATCTAACCTACACCCTGAAGACACCACCTCTCCTGTGTTGGAGAAGTTAAACTTGTTCACAGAGTAGTCAAAGACCGTGTCGGAGACTCTTTTGAGAAAAGGAAGAAAAAGAGAAGTGTTGTAAACAGTTGACGTGCCTCCAGTGTAAGAGTAGGAGAAGTTTCCGCAAACACTACAAGTAGATCCGTCTTTCCGAACAATCGGGTAGTACAAGGAGGTGTAGGAGTCGTAACTGGAGTTTTTAAAATATAGATTAAAAGTTGAAGAAGTCGTGTCTGCCAGAGGAGAGAACCAAGTAGAATTGAAGAATATACTCTCATTTCCTTCTTTATTATCCAACAACAAGTTGTCTGAAAGATTGATCAGCAGAGAAGAGTTGTGTAAGTCGCTCAGGTCAAAAAGTTGTGAGAAATTAACAGATCCTTCAGAGGTTTCGAAAAACATATCGGCAGAGCTCATATTAACTACTTGAGAAAAATTAGTCGAGGAATTGTTAAATCCATTAGGAACGCCCAAGTTAAAAACAGTAAGTGAGAAAGGATCAACTACGGAGTTGCCCGCCTCATCAGACAAGCTGATATTAATATTTGAAGCAGAATGAACTATTGAACTATTACGAAAAGTATAATTCAAGTTATAAGAGCAGGAAGAAGCGTTGCACATAGAGGTGTTGAAAAAAGAATCAGCGCCTTCCAGAGAAGACCAATTTACAGACAGAGAGACATTGGAAGAATCAGAATAGTTAAGAGAGATGTTCAAATCCTCGCCTTCCTTGTAGAAAAGGTCCTTATCAGAAGAATCAAAGATTATACTTGAATAATCAATAACAGGAGCTGTGTTGTCGACCAGTATAGAAAGAGTTTGAGTAACCGAGTTCCCAACACCATCGACAGCCGTGAGATTCACCTCACAAGAACCATCAGAGCTACAGCCAAGAGCCGAAGAGTTAATAGAAATATTATACCTCTTGGAAACATTCGAAAGCAAAAAAGAATTAGTATGAGACAAAGTAGCGTTGGATAAATAAACAGTATCAGAAATATCAGCTGTAAAATTCATCAAAGAAGAATTCTTGACAACAGAATCATTAACAGTAAAGTTAGAGATTGAAGGAGTGGAGTTATCCACAGTAAAATTCAAACCAGAACTGGCAGAACCAACATTCCCAGCATTATCAATAGCCCTAAAATAAACCTCAAAAGAACTACCATCAGACTGAGAAGAGAACTCGACAAAACACTCAGAACCGCTCAAAGAAGCAGAACCCCAAGAACCAGAAGAAGAATTCCTATACTCACAAATCGCAACACCAGAACCAGAATCAGAAACACTGGCATTAACCCTCGGAGTAGAATTAGAAAAATTATCTCCTGAACTATCAGAATACTTAGGAGACAAAACCCCCAAAGAAGAAGCAGGAGTGGAATTATCCACGGTCACATTAAAAGGAGTGGATGCTGTGCCGTTATTACCAGCGCTGTCCCCTCCTTTAAAACTTATATTCAACTGCTTACCATCAGACTGAGACGACAAAGTAGCAAAACACTCCGAACCAGAATAAGTAGCTGAATTCCAAGAAGCGCCAGCATCGAGTGAGTAGTAGCACTTACTAACACCAGAAGTAGCATCAGTAATCGTAGAATTGATACGAGGAGTAGCATTAGTATAATTAGTAGCACCACCAACATAATAAGGAGCAACCCCCACATCAGTAGCTGTAGCAGGAGCGGTGTTATCAACAGTAACATTATATATGTAGTGCGAGGTAACATCTGAACTGTCTGAAGAGTTCGTAACGTTGAATAGGAAAGTGTAGTTTGTGTGGTCTTCCAAGTTCGACGTGTCCCAGGAGTAAGTGTGAGGAGATTCAGCAACTCCGTTCGTGGTGTTTTCGAGTATTAACTCTGCTCCAGGCAGGGTCGTGTTGCTCCAGAAAAGAGAGATGTTCGCAGGAGTCCTGTTGTCAAAACTCACGTTGAAGTTTACCACGGCGGAGATGTTCGAGTAGTTTCCAGGAGAGTTCCAGGAGGCAGACGCAGATGAAGCAAGAAGAACTACTAAGAGAAGTCCAAAAACTGCTAAAAGAGGATGTAATAATCTTTTCTCCGGACTCAACAATTCACTCACTCCACTCATACAAAAAACCACTCCCTCAAACAATAAAAAATCTCAGAAACCAAGTTTATAAAAGTTGCGTTTTTGACTCCACTGCGCTACCTAAAGTTTTATAAACTCTCGAATCGTTAGAACTTATT
>CAYSOY010000008.1:26257-33786 GCA_964432865.1 uncultured Methanosarcinales archaeon | reverse complement strand
TCGATCCCTTCCTTCACGTGGCTCGCAATAATCAGGGCGCTCATGCGAGGCTTCTATTCCGATCTCTGAAAGGCCTTCAGCTATCTTGCCACATATATTCTCGTAAAGTTTGTTAACGTCTTTTGAAAACTCTTCTTCAGAAATAAGATTATTTACCTTTCTCTTCTTCTCCTCCACGTCGTTCTCAAAGCCGGAGGTCACTGTTACCAATGTCTTCAAAGTTTCCTCTATCTTCTCCGCCTTATCCTGAATACTCTTCTTTTTTTCTTCCAACTCCTCCTCACTTTTATTCATCGAGAGAAGAGTTTTCCTCTCTCTATCCTCTTCTCTAATCTCTTCCAACTTCTCCTCGATCTCTTCCAACTTATCCATATTATCTTTGTATTCTTCTTTCAAATGCTTTATCTCCTCAACCGCTCCTTCATCGACTTTTTTCGCTTCTTCAAAATCTGCGCTCTCCTCTGCCTCTTCCTCCTCAGTAATCCTCTCCTCTGCATCTCTCAAAACGTTTTTGAACATCTTGGCAGAACCCATGCGCCCCTTCCATATACTGCCCTCTTCGAACACCTCTCTGGCACTTTCCAAATCGCTTTCAAGACCTTTCAAACTTTCATCATCCGGATAGGTATCTCTCAAAGTAGCTATTTTCTCTTTTGCCTCGGGATACACCTTCGTAGCCTTCTTCATCCTATGAGTGTATAAAAGGTTTATAAAAAAAGTTGTAGGTAGAAGGTTGAAGAAGTATTCAAAAGCATTTCCTAAACCAGGGATAAAGATAAGTCCGAACCCTATGTTTTCAAGAAGTAGAATAGAAGTCCATACAAAACCGAACTTTTTACAATACCTATACCCCTGCACAATCGCTCCTAAAGCATCTCCCCAGTCTCCGCCAGCAGCTCCTCCAAAAGCTTCGTCCAAGAAACTTAATCCTGTATCCAACAGAGTATCTCCGAATATAAAAGATTTAATACTTCCGGAGAGATAGGAAAACTTCTTCTTGCCTATACTCTTGCTCTTTGACATCACTGACCTTACCATCACTGCCTCTTTTTAATATTTACTATTCATAACTATCATTATTATATTATATATAGTATATTTCATATTAACGTTGCAAGAGAGTAAGAGAAGCAAATAATGAGGGGGACGAGACTTGAACTCGCGTAGGCACTAAGCCATCAGGTCCTAAGCCTGACCCGTTTGACCGCTCCGGCACCCCCTCTCAGAAGCGCTTTAGTAATTTAACAAAAAAAAAGAAACCATTTCTTTATATATGTTTCTGTTGAAAAACAGCAGGTCAAGAACCACCCCTGAACAACTCCAAGACCTCAGAGTGTTCAAGATCTGTCTTAAACCCCTGGTCGTCGAAGTGAGTCCTGGAGAAAACCCCGCCTCTTTTACCAACACTCTTCTTCAAGTAATCCATGCTCCTGCAGTCCCGGTCAAGCACGCTCCCAAGTTCAGAACTCTGGTAAAAACCTACAACTCCCAACTCATCCAGAAGCACCTTCAAAAAATCTCTTACATCAGAAGAATACTTTTTCGAAAGAGAGAACATCTCCTCCAACAACTCATCATCTTGCAACTCCCCAGCCCAGATAGGACCGGAAAACAGCATTTCAGAACCACAACACTCAGAAGAGTTACTCTTGGAAACAGAGAAGTTACTGCAGGACGGGCAGAACAAGAAGTAGTTATGTTTTTTGAACACCTCGTTGCACCTCTCCTTAGACTTCACAACTCTGAAGAAAACACGGTAGTAATGGTCTTTGCTGAAACTTACAACGGGGAGGAGAGCCTTATCGTGGTGAAGCCCTACTAACTGTACTTTCCGAGCAAGTATTCTTAAGCCGACCTCGTGCCTCAAGTAGTTATCCATCGGCTCAGACCAGTAGTTCCTCCTACACACAGATTTATAACTCCCCGCAAGGGAACTTGTGTCAGTAGCAGTCACAGCCAGCACGCCCCTGCGCGACAACCTCTGCACGGCCGAGTCAAGAAAAGGAGAAGGACAGCCGAAAGGATCAATATCTACATAGTCAAACCCCTTGCTGTTTATTAAAAAATTATTGGCAAACCCTTTATTAACAACAACTGCTTCTTCTAAACCATTAACTTCCAAACCTTTCTTAATAGAGTTCACAGATTCATCGGTTTTATCATTAAAATGAAGGCTCTTTACAAAAGAAGAAGGAAGTTCTTTCAGAAACCTGAAACCTCTCACCCCGGTGCCAGAAAAAGGAAGACCCACCTGCATATCCTCTTCGCCCAATGCTTCCAAGAGGAGGACGGAGCAGGTCCTGTTGAGACTCATCTTAGGATTATAAAAAACTTTCATCTCCCGAGAAGGCACGTCTGCTTTCTCAGGCAGAAAGAACTCCGCATCACCCTCTTTCCGAACGACCATAACCAGAACAACACGTAGTGTTTAATAAAATTAACTATAGAATCTACCTATAAAAATCCACTACCATTCTTATTAAAAAGTTTTATTAAGAATAAAAGACTACAACCAAGATAAAGAATTACAAACAAACTTTCAAAGAGCAGAGGAGGAGAGCGTGAAGAAGAGATTCCAGTGCGAGAAGTGTGGCAGGAGAGACCCGGGGAAGTGCAAAGACCCATCCTGCCCCGTGAAAGCAAGGATGCATACGAAGAAGAAAGTAAACTTAGAAGCAAAAGAAGAGTACTTCGGGAAGAGCCCGAACGTCTTCGTGGGAAGACACGGATATCCGGACGTCAACGTCGGCGTGCTGAACACAGAGGAGTACAGAGACCAGGACGAGCCACAAGAATGGGTTGAGAAGGACTACGACATCAGCAGAATACTCGGTCTCAGAACAGAACTGGTGAACGCCAGGTTCAAAACCTCAGTCAAGAGTTTCAAGAACAGACTCTCCGAAGTTTCTAAAGAGGTGAGCCAGGCAGAAAAACCTGTAGATGTAGAGGTCGGGCTGGATAAAAAACCCAGTTTTCAAAACCTCACCTTCCAGCAGAAGGCAAAACCCCACGGCCCCAGCGTAGACCTCGAAAAAGCCAGAGTGACTGAAAACCCCAAGGTTCCGAAAGAAGTGGACAGCGCAGTAGAAGACACCGACTTCAAAGCAGACAAGGCGGTGAAGAGACTCTACGACCACGGACACAACCACCACTACCTGACGAAACTCTTCAGCATGGGCAACCTCGGGGTGCAGAAGAACAGAAAACTCGTCCCCACGAGGTGGAGCATAACAGCAGTGGATGACTCCGTGGGGAAGCAGATGATAAAAGAGATAAAAGACTACGAGACAATAGGCCACCACAGAGCCTACTTCGGCTCCCACCTGGGGAACTACTACTTCGTCCTTCTCTTCCCAGAGCCGTGGAGTTACGAATTGATAGAGACCGCACTGCCTGAAGAAAGAGAAGAGGGGATGACCAGTAAAAGCGAAGGCGTGTGGCAAGACCACGAAAACTACCATGGAAGAAAAGAGTACGCGTCTGAAACCGCAGGCGGGTACTACGCCGCCAGAACAGCCGTGGTTGAAGAGTTGAAGAGAATAAAAAAACAAGCATCCGTCCTCGTGCTGAGGCTTATCTCCAAGGACTACTACGCCCCTCTCGGAGTCTGGGTGTGTAGAGAAGCAGCGAGGAACTCAACAGAGAACAAGCCGGTAGAGTTCGCCAACAAACAACTGATGATGAAATACGTGAAACTGAAAACAAAGAAGACCCTCAACCACGACGTAGAAAGCATTGTGAGAAAGAGCGTTCTGCTTGACAGGATAGAGAATCAGAAGAAAATCTCCCAGTTCTAAAAAAAAATTCTAAAGAAAAAAAAAGACTTGTACTGCGCTAATAGAGGATTTCAGAACACTTCAGCACAACTTCTTAGAATACTCTCCGTCATCAGTAGCGTCTACGACGTAGTCGTTGGAGTAGAAAACTCTGCCGAAAGAGTTGGTGAAGTCAAACCTCAGCCTGACCAGGTACTTCCTGCCATTCTCCAAGCCGAAACCCACTCCTGCCTGCTTGCACACATCGCCCTCGCAGAGCCCGAAGTAGATGTAGTCCTCGTGAGAGGAAGAGGTGTTGTAGACCGTCGTGAAACTCTGGTTGGGACCATCCTTCACCTCAACAGTAAAGTCGTTAGTTACAGCCCCCATTTTATAATGTATCTCTCCGGCGTTGCCCGAGCCTCTGCACGCAGGCCTCATCTCAATAACTTCGAAAACAGAACTGTTCTCTCTGTCCTTCACAGGGCTGTACTCAACAGACTCTCCTCCCTGCTCTCCTGCACCGCAGTGGTCGGGGTTCTCCACCTCGACTCCGTTGTCACAGATGTACTTCACTACCTCGACGGTTCTGTTCCGAGTGACTATCTGAGGCGGGCACTCACTACAGTCGACCTTCTGCTCCTCGCAACTTACGTTCTTCTCCTCGTCGGAATCACAGACGCCGTTGGAGTCCTTGTCAAGACAGCACGAGTCCCCCACCAGGATGTATGGGTCGTTGCACGTAACCTTATTCCCGGAACTGCAAGAGGTCAAAAGCAGAAGAACCGCTGTCAAAGAGAGCAGAAGAACAAAAGATAATGTTACTCCTCCAAGCCACCTTCTGCTATTTGAAGAATTTGATTCTGAACATTCCACTTCATCTACACCTCATAAAAAATCCCTTCTCAACTAAGAGAGAAATATACCTGCATCGTTTATAAAAGTTACGCTTTCGCACAACTCCAAAAACCTTCTGTTCTCACTTCTACTCTAATTATCCAAAATTTTTATAAAACAGATCGCTTTCCCATACAACCACAAAACACATAGAGACTCAAAAAAAGCACAGGGCCAAAGGAAATAAGGTGATATCATGGCAGAAAAAGAGAAAGAAGAGGATATAACTGAAGAGATGAGCGAAGAAGAACAGATAGGATTCCACAAAGGATGTCTGAGCACGCTCTCCAAGGAGAAGCAGGAACTTTCGAAGATAGTGAACATCGTAGATCAACTCATACAGATGCACACCGGCGAGTTGAAAGACCTCGGAGTAGACATAGAAAGAGGCGGTGCAGAGCTCAAAGGAGAAGAAGAAAAGAGCAGTAAAGACAAGGGCAAGAAGAAGCCGATAGAAGACATAATTTAAAATAATTTAAGGTACGACGGCTAAAAAAAAAAAAGAAAAAAGGTCCATATTTTATTCAACAACTCTCTTTAATCAATTTTTCTTTAACAGATTATGGTTCTATATTAGTCCTTAACATAGAATTATATACTATTTATTACTATTTTCAGGAGTTCAACCGCCTGTTCTTCGGGACGTAGGGCTTCAACTCTTCGTCTATGACCTTGCCACAGCCCAAGAAGTCAGACCCGTTCTTCACTATCTGAAAGCCTCTCCTCTGCTCCTCTCCGCTTAGAGGTATCTTCCTGCCGTTCATCCAGTCAGAGACGTCGCCGTCCTCCAACTCAAAGACGTTCTTCGACGCCAAAGGACCTACGATCTGGCTCCCATCCAGGCTCAACCGAACGCCGACACCTTCATAGTACTTGCCGAAATAGACCCCTGTCCTGTTCACCTTGAACTCGTCCAGGAAAGGGACCACGTCCTCGTTGACCACGTAGAGTTTTCTCTTGTTCTCCTGCAGAAGAAAAACCAGTCGGAGACTCTCTTCTACACCAAACTGTTCCTTCAGAGAACTGAGAACCTCGTCTCTCTCACCAGAATTGAGTATCTTAAACTTCACATATATCTCCCAGGTTAATTATATACCCCACAAGGAGTCGCTCTTCCTCTTTATCTCCGCCACTCGCTTGAGCACGTCTATCTCTTCAGAAGACAACAACCTTTTCAACTCCTTCAGTTTCCTGAACTCTTCCTCTTTTATGTCAGTAAAGAGAATATCTCCTTCTTCCACCTGGCGCCCCGCAGTAACTCCCGGGAGAGAGACAGCCACGCGGAGACCCTTCCCGGCTTTCGAAAGCGACTCCTCCTCCTGCTCTATCGACTTGGCGTGGGAGACTCTGGAGCCGTCCTCCTGCATAAGAGAAGTGCCTGAGTGGAGTTCACCCTTCAAGACCTCAACGCCGAGCACGCAGGGACTGCTCTGTCTGAAAACACAACCTTGAAGGACTTCAAGTTTTGCAGGCTTCGGAACCCTGCTCAACTCCTCTGCTTCTTTCTCCTTCTTCTTCCTCTCAACCCATTCCTCGTAGTCCTCGATGAGTTGATAGATTACTGAGTGAGTTATGACCTTGACCTTCTCCGTGCTCTTCACTCCTTCAACATTAAAAGCAAGTATTGCAGATTCCAGAGGGTTCTTCTCGTAACTGGACTCCGCCTCTGCGATGTCCTTCTTCGTCACTTCTCCAACGCTCGCCCTCTTAACATCAATCTCTTTCTCCTTCAAGAGGCGGTGGAGCGCTTCTAAACTACCGATGCTGTCCGCCTTTATTATAACGCCCTTGTCAGAGGTCTCCAGAGAGGACTCTTCAAGTTCAGTCTTGACTTCTTCCAACACCTTCTCCTTCTCTTCCTCCGAGGTTTTCCTCAGAGGCATCCCCGCTACAAGCGTGTGGTCAAAGTCCGGACTCGCTATTTTTACTCCGGTGGCTGCTTTTACCTCCTCAACCTGTCTGAAGTCGGACCTCTTGTCTCTCATCTCTGAAAGAGGTGCGGGCTCCATCAACGCGCGGACCTTGCAGACCTTCGGCTTCCTCGTAGTACCTACGACTACCAGGTCGTTCTTCTTCAGGACGCCGTCGTAGATTATCGTGTCTGCGGTGGTGCCGTGCCCCTTGGTCTCCTTCACCTCAAGTATTGTTCCTTTGGCAGCGCCTGTAGGTTTTATCTCGAGGTTCTTCTCCAGATACTTCTGAGCCATCCCCGAGATTGTCATCAGCAGTTCCGAGATCCCTATCTTCTCAGTGGCGGAGCACGGGACCACTCCTACTTTCTTTGTGTAGTTGTCTACTTTGTCAAACCTCTCCGCGTTTATACCGAATTCTTCGTAGAGGTCACCTACTATCTCGTAGATTTTTATGTTGATTCTCTCCTTGACCTTATCTCTCTGGAGTTCTATATCCTCTATAGAGTTGTTTTTTCTCTTCCGATACCCGGGAACGGCGTCTATCTTGTTAGCAGCGATTACAAAAGGAGTCTCTGTGTTCTTCAAGATATCTATGGACTCCAGGGTCTGGGGCTGGAGCCCTTCGTTGATGTCCACTACAAGCACCGCGATGTCTGCGAGGGAGCCACCTCTCTTCCTGAGGGTGTTGAAGGCTGAGTGGCCCGGAGTGTCTATGAATAAAAGCCCGGGGATGGTAAAGTCGGTGTCTAAGTTCTCCAGGAGAGAACCGCACATCTCCTTGATAACATCTATAGGTATTATGCTGGCTCCTATCGCCTGGGTTATACCGCCTGCTTCTCCTGACAGGACATCCGTGCCTCTGACCGCGTCGAGTATCGAAGACTTTCCGTGATCCACGTGGCCCAGCACCGAAACTATAGGGCTTCTGATCTCTGACATAATACTTGGTAATCAGAACTCTTTT
>CAYSOY010000008.1:19695-26247 GCA_964432865.1 uncultured Methanosarcinales archaeon | reverse complement strand
AACTCTTTTTAAAAACTTATCGCTCAAAGAGGTTGAAAGACTATACAAAATATAGTATATATAGTATAAGCGGGGTTGTAAGATTATACAGTAAGTTACGGTAAGTTACGTATTATAGAAGAGCATATAAGAAGGAATAACGTAAAGAAGTTAGTTGTTAAATCCCTTCTTCTTCTCTCTATTGTTAAACCTCTCCTTCTTCCATGAATCCTATGAGGAAGCCGGCATCGCCTGCGTCCATCCCCAACTCTTCGCCGTCGCCTCTCTGAGCCATGGCGTATGGGTCAAGGTTATCAATCTCTTCCTCGTATCTTTCTTGGTTATACATTAGTTAACCACCCCCGTAGTATTATCTCTTTATTGCCTACATAAAACAATAAGAAGATTTATAAATAAATAGGTTTTCCATATAAATATATTTTAAATTATACATATATAGTAAGTAAATATAATAAAACTATTATTTCAAAAAATTACGGAGGAAGAGGGTTTTTTTCAGAAACTCAGGGGGGATAAACATGGACAAAAGAAAAGTAATAAAATTCGGACAGAACTCATTCGTAATATCTCTGCCTAAAGAGTGGGTGGACTCTCACAAACTGGAGAAAGGAGACGAGGTCCACGTAGAAAAGAACGCTCTGAACCTGATAGTAAGCCCGCACAAGAGATACAAAGTAGAGAAAGAGAAAAAAATACTTGCAGACAACAAAACATTTGAAGAAATAGAACAAGAAATAATATCCGCATACAAGAGTTTCTTCTCAACAATAATAATAGAAGGAAAAGATCTTAAACCAATGACAAAAAAAATAAAAAGACTCCTCCAAGAACTATCAGGAGTGGAGATAATCCAAAACTCCATGAAACAAATAGTAGCAAAAGACCTCTTAGACCTGAACCACATCTCAATATCCACGATGATAAACAGGATGGACATGATGGTAAGAAACATGTTTACAGAAGTACTCGACAGAGACATAGAAGAAATAGACAGAAACAGGGGTTCTGAAAAAGATCAAGACATAAACCGTCTTAACTTCCTCGTAAGCAGAGTTGCAAGAGCAATACTGAAAAACCCGACCAGTAGCTCAGAAATAGAAGATCCAATGACAGCGTACCACCAAGAAAAAATCGCATGGGGGCTTGAAAGAACAGGAGACCACATAAAAAGAATTATCAGAAAAATATACGACATGCACCACAAAGAAGACATAAGCAAAGAAATAGAAAAAGAGTATATGAAACTATTCAAAGAAGCAAAAGAGAACTACGTAGAAATAATAAAAGCATACTACAACAAAGACAAAGATAAAGCACTAAAGATGCTGGTAAAAACCAAAAACCTCCTTCAAAAAACAAGAGTAAAACATGTAGAAGAAGGATGGATAGAAGAAGTCAGCGTGAGAGAGAACTTCAAAAACTTCTACAGAGACATAAGAGTTCTGATAAGAGCCATAGTAGAAAGGGGAAAGAAAGAAGAGACTGCCCAGAACCAGAGTTAAATCAGAAGCCAGACTAAAAACAGAGCCGTAGAAAAAATACAAGACACGCAGAAAACCGCACCAACAAAAAAGTTTATAAAAAGACGGTTTTTCCAAAGCAAAGAATTATAAGAAGAACCTATGAAAAAAAGTAAGGAAAAAGACGAAGAAGAGTGTTAAGAATGGCAGAGAAGAAAGAGAAGAAACCCAAATGCCTGAGTTTCAACAAGCCCATAACCAACGACAGAGGCTCCGTGCAGTTCGACTGCCCCAGTTGCGGTAAGTACAAAATCGTGAGGAGTAGCCAGGCAAGGAAAACAGTTGCCAAGTACAAATGCCCGAACTGCGGTTTCGAAGGACCAAACTGAGGAGGAGAACAAAGATGACAAACGCAATAGTGACTTTCAAAATAATGCCCTCGTCAAAAGACGAAGACCTCTCAAGAATAAAAGAAGAGAGCACAGAACTCATAGACAAGTTCACAGAAGACGGGGAGAAAAAAACAGAAGAAGAGCCGATGGCTTTCGGGCTGAAAGCCCTGAAAGTAATCTTTGTCATGGACGAAGATAAAGGCGGAACTGACGAGTTGGAGAAGAAAATAGAAGAAGAAGTGGAAGGCGTCCAGTCGGTAGAAGTCACCGACGTCAGAAGAGCAATAGAGTAGAGCAGACAAGAAATACAAAAAAATAGAAAACAATTAGGAAAAAACAGTGTCTAAACGGATGGTGAAAAAAATGAAAATCGAAGACTTGAAAGAAGGAGAAAGCATTGACGAAATAGACTTGGAGATAGTAGAGAAGCAAGAGGAGAAACAGATAAGAGCAGGTCTGAAAGTCTGCAACTTCACAGGCAAGGACGACACCGGCACGGTCTTAGTAGCCCTGTGGAACGACGACATAGAGAAAGTCGGAGAAGGAGACACGCTGAAGATCACAGACGGCTGGTGCAGGACTTTCAACGGAGCAAAACAAGTCTCCACGGGAAGAAACGGAAAACTTGAAGTAGTAAAGGAAGAAGAGTAAAGGAGAAGATTCTCCTACCTCCCAACGCATAGTTCATATCTCCTACTTGATAAATCTATGACCAGTCTATAATCAGAATTCTATAGAATCCTATATGTGACAGAAGCAATTAAAAGTAATCAGTAAAAAACAGAGTCAAGCACAACTGCCTTGGCTCTCAACTTCGGCACCTGCCTTCTCGGCAAGGCAGGCGTTGTCGTAAGTCACTCCGTCCGACCCGCAGACCGGGTCGAAGACACGAGAATCACAGTCCAAGGAAGAAGGGAAATCTTTTGAATACTGCATGTCGATAGCCTTCCCTCTAAGGTTGCTCTCTTCTATGTTCGCAACCTCTCCACTGCTCCAGAGAAACACAAAGAGTATCAGAATCAAAGCAACAGCTCCGAAGATAGGCGTCCTGTACTTCTTGAAAATATCCTTTACCATATTAAACAATAGTAGAAAGGTTATTTATATACTTTTTGAATGCAGGAAGATTTTTGAATGCAGGAAGATAGATGCAGAAAGAGGTTCAACAACTTTTTTATACCACCGCCTGTTCCTCTACTATTATGAAAGTTTCGAAGATGAAGTTTTTTGGGGAGGAAGTGACCGACCTTCTGAAAGCGTGGCTGGTGATTAGCATAGCTTTCGCCATAGTGATGAACAGAGGGTTCTCCCTTACTCCAAAACTCTGGAAGTTCTTCATAGTCTCCGCCGTGACCGTCGGCACCGGATTCCTCCTGCATGAACTCGCCCACAAATACTTCGCCCAGAGGTACAGGTGCTTCGCAAAGTTCCGCTCCGACGACAAGATGCTTGTCTTGGCCCTGATCACTGCGTTCTTCGGATTCATCTTCGCAGCGCCGGGAGCGGTGATGATAAGAGGAAATGTTAACGACAGAAGAAGAGGGATAATCAGCGCCTCCGGGCCGATAACAAACCTGGTCCTGGCCGTAGTTTTTCTCGGGATAAAATTTCTGCCCTTCAACATAGAACTGCTCTCCATGATAAGCCTCTACGGCTTTATCATAAACGTCTGGATAGGGCTCTTCAACCTCATACCGTTCGGCATCTTCGACGGCAGGAAGATACTGGCGTGGAACAAGATGGTCTACTACTCTCTGGCAGGCGTAGCTCTGGCGATGCTCTTCCTCCAAGGATACATAGGCATAGGTTTATAGGCATAGGCTTCTAACGCTGTCTCCTTCCACAAGTTATATAAAAACCGAGAGGTTCTCCCTTCAACAATGAAGTGCGAGTCCTGCGGAGAGGAGATAGAAGAGACCATTCTGAACAAGATAGTCGGCACTGTTGTGAAAGACTCCCAGGGTAAAGAACACTACTTCTGTAACAACTGTCAGAAGAAAGGAGAGGATGAACTGGTTGAATAACTCGATTCTGATAGAAAATAGGTAGAAAGCCCCTGGTGAGATTTGAACTCACAACCTTCTGCTGTCTCTGAAAAGAGCTTTTTTCTTTTGATACGAGGCAGATGCTCTACCGTTGAGCTACAGAGGCGGTCCTGCCAGCACAACACTTTTAAAAAGCAGTGCTTTTTTATTACTTGCGGTTTTAGACAAAAAAAGAGCAGAGGGGGAAGAGCAGAAGAAGTGAAAGAATATGGTTTTAGACAAGTTATCCTCGGGATTAAAGAAGACTTTGAAGAAGATTACAGGCTCGTCCATAGTAGATGAGAAACTTATCAAGGAGACTGTTAAGGATATTCAGAGAGAACTTCTTCGCTCGGATGCGAACGTAGAACTTGTGATGGGTCTCACAAAGGATATTAAAGAGAGGGCTTTCAACGAGGAGACTCCTTCAGGCATAACGAAGAAGGAGCACCTGGTAAACATAGTTTACGAAGAGTTAGTAAGTTTTCTCGGAGGAGAATCAGAGGGCATTGAGGTCTCAGAGAGGCCTTCGAAGATTATGCTCGTGGGGTTGTTCGGGAGTGGCAAGACTACTACCGCCGGCAAACTGGCGAGGCACTATAAGAAGAGAGGTCTTGACGTCGCTCTTCTCCAGACAGATACTTGGAGGCCTGCTGCTTACGAGCAACTCAAACAGGTAGGGGATGAACTTGGAGTGCCTGTTTTCGGAGAAGAAGAAGCTGACGACCCCGTCGATGTTTATAACAAGTTTCAAGATAAACTGGACGAGTTTGACCTTGTTGTTGTAGATACTGCTGGGAGAGACGCTCTTAACCAGGAGTTGATAGATGAACTTGAGAGAGTTGACTCCGTTGTTAAGCCCGAGCACAGGCTTCTTGTTCTCTCCGCGGACATCGGGCAGGGCGCAGAGAAGCAGGCGGAGAAGTTCCACAAGACCTGCGGGGTGACAGGTGTGGTTATAACCAAGATGGATGGTACTGCGAAGGGAGGCGGTGCTTTGATTGCCTGCTCGGTCACCGATGCCAACGTAGAGTTCTTGGGCGTCGGGGAGAAGTTGAAGGACCTCGAGAGGTTTAAGCCAGAGGGGTTTGTAGGCAGGCTTCTCGGCATGGGTGACTTGGAGGCACTGCTTGAGAAGAGCAGAGAGGCTTTTGAGAAGGAAGAGGTCGAGGACCTCAGCAAGCGTTTCCTGAGCGGTGAGTTTAATCTTATTGACCTTTACGAACAGATGTCTTCTATTAAGAAGATGGGGTCTTTTTCTAAGATTATGAAGATGATTCCCGGCTTTAGTAGTTTGGATATTCCTGACAAGGTCTTGGACGTGCAGGAGGAGAAGGTTGAGAAGTGGAAGTACTTGATGGACTCTATGACTCGGGAGGAGTTGGAGGACCCTTCTATCATCAATAATTCTCGTATTGAGAGGATCTCTTCTGGTTCCGGCTCTTCCCCTGAGGAGGTAAGGTCTTTGTTGAAGAAGTACAGGCAGTCCAAGAAGGTCATGGAGTCTATGAGCGGTGGTGGTTCCAGGAAGGATATGGAGAAGATTATGAAGAAGATGGGTAAGGGTGGTATGCCCGGTCCCGGCGGTTTTAATTTCTGACTTGAAATAGTATTCTCTTTATTCTCGAATTTAATTCTATTTCTAATAAGATTATAGTTTTTGGAACTTTTTTAGTTTTTCATAATTTCTTATAACGCTGTGTTCAGAAGGTTTATTAGGAGGTGGTGGGCGGGGTAGAACTTTTGAAGGGTGGTGAGGTGGTAGAAGTTTGACCCCGCCTCCAATCCTAATTAATTACTGTAAAGTAGTCTCTCTTTATAAATCTTTCGGTTATTAAGTATTTTATAATAGTCACACAATTTTTTTCAATATTGAAAGATTTGTTTTTGGGAGTAAAAAAATAAAACTTTTGTTTTAGTATTTTCTAAGAATTATTTTTTCCCTAACTCATCTTTCAGGGTTTGTATAAATTCGTCAAAGTTCTCATCAGGGACTAGCCCTCCGCAGGACATGCGGTGACCGCCTCCGTAACCCCCTGCCTCTTCTGTCGCCTTCTCAACAACTTCATCTATCCGAACGGAAGCAGACCTCATAGAACACTTATAATCTCCATCGTGGTGCCGAGCCACAACCACTATCTTATCAGGAAATCTCGCTATCAACTCATTACTGAGTTCAGAAGTGAAAGACGTCCCCTGGTGCTCGTACTTAAAGACCAGGAACTTGTCAGAAGAGTCTGCCTTCTCCAACGCCCGCTCAAGCATCGGCCTGTATCTCTCCTCCAACTCTGCGTACTTCCTATAGAGGTACTTTCCTTTTCTGCTCTCACGGTCAAGTATCTCCTCAGGGGTTTTGGTCCTCAGAAGTGTGAGAACAGAGTTCATACTGCTCTCCACGTCTCCTTTCAAGTTGAAAGAGATTATTCTTATCAGTTTACCCAGGCGGGAGTCAAAGAGAATCTCCTCGACCTCGTTCTGATCATCGTCCAGCAGAGAAGGGTATTTTTCCCTCACCTTGTCCAGAATTTCAGGCATGGCAAACCAGTCCGCTGTGACGCCTAAGGTAGCCATCCAGAGGCTTTCCTCTGCTATTCTGTAAGCCCAGTAACTCGTTGGTCTGTTGTCCTCGTCGTCTTCGTTTCGGGGGTTGAAGTAGTGAACGTGGTCGAACTTCTT
>CAYSOY010000008.1:6050-19685 GCA_964432865.1 uncultured Methanosarcinales archaeon | reverse complement strand
CTCCTGCGGGCTGTGGTGGTCGAGCCAGTACGTTGGGAGAGAGGTTTTCTTGAAAAACTCCTCTTCGACCTGGGGCTTGTCCAGTATGAATACTGCATCAGGAGAGTAATGCTCTGCCTTGTCCGCAAACCTCGCCTCTACTTCGGGTTTACCCTTTATGATTATTCCTCTCCCGTCCCCAACTAATTTATAAAGAATTATGAATGAAGCGACTCCGTCGCAGTCATCGTCGAAGATAAACACCGGCATGGTGCTCTTCTCAAGCGCCTCTCTCAACTCACCTATCTCTTCTTCAGTAAGTCCCATAACTTTACCGAACTGTGAAGGGGTATAAAAAACTTGTGTTGAAAAAACAGGTTTATTCAGGATTGTATGCTGAGAAGTTTTTTTAAAGAAAGATTTAGGCAGGGAAAAGAACAGACTGAAACTGTTTAGAGAACTCTGCTCTCTGCCAATCCATCACCAATGTCAACTACGCGGGTCTCAAGCCGGGGGTGGTTCTGTACCTTTTCAAGATAATCACTGCATTTCTCCATCTTTGCGTTGTCTGCTATTATCAGCCCACCTTCTTTGCAGAGTCGGATGCAGTCCTCGAGCACGTCTTCGTATAGGTTCTTTTCAAAATCTAAGAATACCAAGTTGTAGTCGTCGTCTAAGAATTTGACCACTTCTTCTCCTCTGCCAGTCACAACTTTAGCTTTTATGTTGAACTCTGCGAAGTTGCTGACTGCCTCTTTTGCCTCTCTCTTGTTCTTGTCTATGGTTGTCAACTCTGCGCCTGCGCTCCCTAAGATTATGCCTGAGTACCCTATGGCTGTTCCTATCTCAAGCACCTTGTCAGGCTTCTCTTCAAACACTGTCTTCAGAAGGTATTCTCCTTTTTTTCTGCCGAGAACAGGAATATCTCTTCTTTCAGACTCCTCTTTTATCTCTTCCAGATCGTCTATTCTCATGCTTTTCAGAGTTTATTTGTTCTTTTGCTCATCTTCCAACTGTTGAGGGATACAATTTTGCTTGGGTTCCTGCCTGTAACTGTCTTCAACGCCTCTCTTATTGCTGTAATGGCTGTGTAGTGCGTAGTTATTGAGAGGGAGGGCTTCTCTTCTCCCAGATCCATCTTTTTCTCTATATCTTCGTAGTCGAGTTTCTTTGTCTTTACCAAGACTTTTGCTTTCTCTTCCTTGTACCGCACTGTTATCAGATCGTGGTTGTTTGAGTTGCAGTGTTCAAGAATCTCTTGGTTCATCTCGGAGTTGTTCGTCGCGTCGAATACTATGTCTCCTTTCAAGAGGAAAATGTTGTTCTCCTTTATTTTCTCGTGGAACGCCTTGACTTTTGCCCCGGGGATGGTCTCGTTTATCCTTTTCTTCGCCTGTTTCGCTTTGAACTTGGTTATGTCCTCTTCTTTGTAGAGTAGAGATCTGTGCATCTCTTCCTCTTCTATTCTTCCCTTGTCCACTAATCTGAGGTCGAATCCTTCGCGGGCGAGCATCTCTGTGATTATGCTTCCTACGCTTCCGAGTCCTGCTATTGACATCACTGCTTTCTCCAGTTTCTTTACTTTCTTGCTGTTCAGTTCCTTAAATTCTTTCATTATCTCTGATACCATTGTATTTAATCTCTCTATTCTGCCTTTTTTTAAATCTTTCTTTTTCAAAAAACCATTTTTCAACAGAAAAAGAAAAAAGAAGAATATTTTACTACTATTACGTTAAGATAAATCGAAAGTTTTATAAAAGATTTTCTGTTATAAAAGAAGCATGAAGGACTACGCGAAGAAAGGAGACCTCAACAACAAAGAAGCACTCAAAGAAGCAAGAAAAGAGAAAAACATAGAGGATGCTATAGAAAAATTAGTTAAAACAGGCAAGAAGACAAAAAACTTTCTGAAAGAACACAGTGGAAAAGCAGTCAGTATTTTAACAGTCTACGCCATGCTACACACAGGCATCCAACTCAGTTCTAAAAAAGAGAACACGGAACTAACAGAGACAGAAGAAGACAAGGAGGAGATGAAAAACATAAACAAAGAGTACAAAAAGAACACAGACATCTCCCAGAAACTCATAGAAACCGAAAGAGCGAGAATAGAACAAGAAGAGAACAGGTTAGAAAAACTCAGAAAAAACACAGGTCAGACCCACGCAGAACTCCTCGAAGAATACATACAAGAAGAGTACCACGAGTTCCAAAAAAACAGAGGGTTAGACAAACACCTCTCGGACAGAAGAGCAGGCATCTACTCCCACGCCATAATCAAAGCCAGCGAGAAATACCACGTACCGAAAACCGTGCTGACAGCGGTTCTGAACCACGAAACCGGATTTACAAACACCACCGGAGACCAGAACAACTACTTCAAAGGCAGGCACAACCCCTCGGACGGTCTTGGACAGATAAGCAGAGTAGTGCAGAAAGAGACCCTCAAAAGAATGAAAGAAGAAGGGATAGACATAGAGGACTACAACGTAGAAGACGGAGGGCTGATATACCACCCCGAACTCGGGATAGAGATGACAGCCTACCACCTCAACTACCTGAAAGAACAAATAAAAGATGAGCAGAGAGAAGAGAAGTTAACAAGCGAGGAAGAGTTATGGAGAACAGTAGTGGGGTGCTACAACGGAGGGCTGAAAGGAGGAAGAAAAAAGTACGTCGAAGGCTACAAAGAAGGAGTAGAAGAGAAGAAAAAGAAGTTAAACCAGTACTTAAAGAACAGCGAAGTTTACCGAGAAGAAGACAGTTGGGAAAGGCAGAAAGCAATAGACGAGTACAACGAACCATCAAAGGAGAAAAGAGAGTTCAAGGTGACTCAGAAAGCACTGAGAAAAAACATGTAGAACCTTCGCAAAATTAATCCTCCAAAAAACTTTCTAAACCTAACTTGTACTAAAAATTTTTAAAACAGAGAATAATCCAAAAAGACATGGAGAGACACAAGGATAAAGGTATCTGCATAAGAGACATCTATTCTCTACTCTTAGAGGAGTACGGCAGGCAAGGATGGTGGCCTCTAATAAAAGAACAGAACCGAGGAGAGCCAAGTGTTGAATACCACCCCGGAGACTACAACCCTCCAAGCACTAAAGAAAAAGTTTTTGAAATATGCATAGGAGCTATACTAACCCAGAACACTTCTTGGAAGAACGCTGAGAAAGCACTACTAAACCTCTACTCAGAAAACCTTCTAAACCCAAAGAGGTTGATGAAAGAAAGTTTTTCAAAAATATCCTCTGCGATAAAACCAGCAAGGTATTACAACCAGAAAACCAAGTATCTTAAAGAGTTTTCAAATTTTTTCATAAATAACAGAGAAGAATCAATTACAAGAAAAAAACTTCTCAAAGTTAAAGGTGTGGGTAAAGAAACAGCTGATTCAATCCTCCTCTACTCTATGAAAAAAGCCAGTTTTGTAGTAGATGCTTACACAAAAAGAATACTATCTCACTTAAACTTGGCAGAGACTCCATTAAACTATGACCAGGCAAAGAAGATGTTTGAAAACTCTTTGGAAAAAAATCTTGCAGTATTCCAAGAATACCACGCACTACTTGTAAAACACGGGAAGAGATTCTATTCTAAAAAACCTTATGGAAAGAACTGCTTCTTGAAGGAGAAACTAAAGAATTGAAAAAAATTAGGTAGTAAAACCGTTTTTTGAACCGGCCTGATCTGAAAGTTAGGATGTTCAAACAGAGGATTCTCTTAGATTAAGAAATTATTTTAAGATAAATCATGCTGACCGCATAGATGTTCATCATCACGATTCATATATGTTTTTTATTATGTGATAAGTCTGTTTAGCATATATCTCTGCACTTGTTTTGTCCAGGTCACCTTTGTTGTTTCTTCCATGCACGTAGTTATTATGTTCGTCAAGGGGTTCTTGCATGCTCTCAAACAATACGTTTTTTCCTTCATCCGGCATTGCATTTATTCTCTCTATTAGTTTAGGAGTCTCTTTTCCAACCATTCTTTTTCTGGCAGAGGATGTAAACCTGTACTCTTTCTCCTCGTCTCTGTCTTCTCTTAAGCTTTTGTTCCTTTCTTTTACCCCTGATACAATTATATCATTCAAATTCTTATCGTTCTCTTCAATCCGGTGATTTGGATCAATATTCGCCCATATTCTCGAAGCATAGATTTGAGAGTATAATCCTATTATCTCATCCGGCCCAAGGTATTTCAGCACGTCAGAACTCAGATCTGAACTTTTGGCTCCTTTGTACACTTTTTCTAAGAATTTTGGTTCAAAATTGTTTTTTAAGTAATTTTTTTGCACGCCGTAGTTTTTGGAATCGTTTGTTTTTATCTCCTTCTCTTCATCTTGTGAGAGTTTAGAGTCTATTGTACTCTCTGTTCCTTCTTTAATCTCTTCTATTCTTCTCTTCCTCAATATCTCATCTGCTAAGTAAGTATCTATCGTATCTTCTGGATAACCTTCTTTTAGAACATGATTTGTATTATCAGTCTCTAAAGATTTCTCTACCGCTTTTTCTTTTGTCAGAGACTCATCTTCGCTTTTCATCTTACACACCACTAATACAACCTTCTTTATAAAACTTTCGGTTTTTATTACTTTTTAGTAGTTGTATTGTTCTTCTTTTTTACTCTTTTTAATTCTACCAGAACAGCCTCGTTTATAAACATTACAGTCTAAATCTCGGAAACCTTCCGAAACCTGCTCTAATTCTTGCTAAAATCATTAATTTTATATACCCCAGTTCCGTTAATCCAAACATGGCTGTTAAGAGTGAAGCAAAGACACTGGCTATAATAACACACGTGCTGGCGTTATTCATAGGTTTTTTAGGTCCACTGATAATACTCTTGGTTGGGGAGGAGAAGTTTGTAAAAAAGAACGCCAAGAAAGCCCTAAACTGGCAGATCAGCCTTCTAATATACGGAGCAGTCTCCGGAATACTGGCACTCGTTATCGTAGGAATCTTCCTCCTCATCGCGTTAGGCATAATGAACACAGTATTCGTGATAATAGCAGCGATAAAAGCAAGCGAAGAAGAGGCGTGGGACTACCCGCTCACAATACCGTTCTTCAGCACCTAAGGAAAAAAGATTATCAAATCCAACAAAACCAAGAACTGACTTCTTAGTCTAACATGGCTAAAACCAAAAAACTCTCACACCTGGTCCGAATTCTGCCCTACTCCCTAACCAGTACCCGAGGAACCCTCTGCAGAAGAGGATACTCTACCGCCACGTCTTCAGCTCCTTCAGACGAGTCATAATCCTCCAAGACCACGCGTGCGCCGTACCTGGTGAGAAACTCGGAATCATCAGAATCATCTCTCTCAAAAACCTCTGTGTATTCGGGCGTCTCCACACCAACCCTTTCAGTTTCGTTATCAATAACAAAAACTGTCTTCTCACTACCGCTGGAGTAACCGCCCGAGCCAACACCCTGAGAGTAAGGAGTAAAAGACCTACTGTTGAGATACCTCCCAGGAGAAGTCATCTCCACGTAAACATCACCACTGCGTTTGTCAAACGTGAACTCGCCGAAGCCAGGTACTACAAGAGGAACACTCCGCCCCCCACTCAGACCAGAAACAGAGACAGGGTACTCTCCGGAAGAGTTACCCACGTAGACGGTGAAGCGCTCCCCCGAAATCTCAAACCCTCCACGGGCGCCCCCGCCGGGCCTGCCTTCAAACTCCACGACCATCTTCTGCCTGGTGTCTTTGAACCTGAAAACCACGTTCTTACCGCTCAAAGAGATACCACTGTACTCCAAGACGTGACTCGCGCCTCCTCTGCCAGTAACAAGAAAAGTGTCCTCCTCTGATATGCACGGCGCTCCCGAACACCTCTTAACGTGAAACTCTGAATCCTCGTCTCCAAACCTCAAGGAGTTGTTCCCAAAATAAACAAGAGGAGTTCTGAACTCGTCCCCATCGATGTTTGTAAACTCCAGATAATACCCGCTGTCTCCCCTGTCAAACTCTACCTTCGTAGAGTTCTCCTCGGTCAAGTTCTGGTAAAGAATGTCGAAATCACTCCTCAACAGCCTCCGCGAACCCACCTTCTCTTTCAGACTCTCCCCTTCTCCTATCAGCAAGCCATCCATCTCCACGTCAGGTGCCAGCAAGGTGTACTCCACCCGGCGCTCGTCCACCTCGACGCGGGTGTCAGCCAGGACAGAACCGTTAACTCTCAACTTATCTCCGTCCGCAAAAGTAATAGTTTGATTAATACTCTTTCCGAAAAGAACAAGAGAATTATTAGTAGCTTCATAAATCATGTACTGTTCGCCCAGGACAGAGATATCTCCTTCTACGAACTCCTCCCACCTGCCGGCAGAGAGTTCCAGAAGGTACTTCAGAACAGGCTCTCCCTCCTCCAAGAAGAGGAAAGTGCCTGTCTCGTCTTCCTCGTCAACACCGAAGACCGGCTTCAGAGAGTGAGTCTTCCCGCCGGAGGAATTCCTTATTTCAAATCTCAACTCCTGCCTCATCGGAACACCGCCTCTAACCTCGAAGAAGACCGGACGGCTGGTCAGCAACTCCGCCACACGCTTATCCAGGTAAGGGACGACCTCTCCTATCGGCTCGTAGAGTTCAAGAAGGTCAGAGTTCGTGGAGAGATAGAACTCGTTGTTCGGTGTGTCGAGAAAAACAGATCTATTCTTCTCGTAGTCGTAATCGCTGGCTCCGCTTCCGTCGTCTTCAACAGGGTCCAATGTGTAGTTGCTCCTCGGAACCTCTGGCCTTACACTTCTATTCTCACTTCTATTCCTCTCTCCTATGCCTCTCTCGGTGTAGTTGTCATCGAACTCTTCTACAGAGGAGCAAGCCGTTGCAAGAAAGAGCAGAGCCAAGCAGACCGCAAGCACAGCCGGGAGTAGCCTATAATCATCCACAAAACCTGTCTTTCTCCTCTTCTTCCCGTTGAAAACCATCTTGCCAGTAGTTAATTTTTAAACTGCAGATATAAAAATCTATTGATTCAGAAGCAGAAGGCACCCGCACTAATCTCAACCACGCATAACTTCTTATTTAATCTTTCTCTACCTCTTCTTTATGCACGTCTTTTATATTGAACTCTTTGACCTCTGTCTGCGAGACCGCTCTCTCCACCAACCCATCAGAATCATCTATGTTTCTCTCCAACTCCTCGACTTTCTCAAGAGAGGACTCCGTCTCGGGGTGGTCGGCTATCATGTAAGAACAGCAGTCCTCACCGGGCTTTATCGAATGCTCGTAAGTACCTATCCTCCTCGCCGTCTCCATAACCTCCACCTTGTTCATGCCTATCAGCGGAGTCAGTACTGGAAGACCTGCAGGTTCGAATATCGTCTGTATGTTCTCAAGAGTCTGCGACGCCACCTGACCAATAGAGTCTCCAGTAATCAGAGCAGAGCAGTCGTTCCTCAAAGCGAGTTCTGAAAGAATCCTCATCATGAACCTCCTATAGATGATCATCCTGTACTCCGAAGGAACAGACATCGTTATGCTCTTCTGAACCTCGCCGAAAGGCACCGTGTAGAGTTTTGTAGTCAGCAAGGACCTGGTAAGTTCTTCTGCGATGGAGGAGACTTTGCTCTCTACCCCTGCTCCGCTCTGCTCTTGGTTCTTGAAGTGCGCGAGAAGAACCCTGCATCCTCTCTTGGAAGCCATGTGAACAGCTACGGGGCTGTCAAGACCTCCGGAGAGAGAAGCAAGAACCCTGCCGGAACTGCCCATTGGAAGACCGTCCAAGCCAGCCACTTTTTCGAAATAGATGAACGCCTCGTCTCTGCAGAGTTCGACGAAAACTGTGAGGTCAGGAGAATCCAAGTCCACATCCAAGTCGAAGTTCTCTACAACCACGCTTCCCAGATGCTCGTTTACCTCCACAGAGTTCTTCGGGAACTCCTTGTCGCTCCTCTTAGTCTCGATCTTGAAACTTTCGAAACTTTCACTATCCTCTTGAACCTTCTTCTTCACTAAGTTCACTACTCTCTCCTCTATTCTCTTCAAAGAAGGTTCTGTTTTTTCAGCAAAGGAGAAGTTGGCTATGCCAGGAACAAGTTCCAGTCTCTCCCTGACAGTACCGAGTTCTTCATCGGCAACACCTTTTTTCAGAAGAGAGACCATTCTGCCTGTCAACTTATAAGTCTTTTTTGTATACTCTCCTATTGTCTTCCCTACGTTCTGGAGGAGTTTTCTCTCGAAGAACTCTCTATTATCTCCTTTCAGAGTTATCTCGTTGTAGTGTAGTACCACGCAGTCCATACTCTGTTGAATCCCCGTTGTTTTAAAAAATTTCTCAAAGAAATCAAAAAAGGGAAAATTATATAAATAAAAAGCCATTATTTTTACCATGGGGATAAAAATGGGAGTTTCCACTGTTGAAGAGAGAGGAAGAATACTTATACCGAAGGATATAAGAGAAAAACTGGGTCTGCACGGCGGTGAGAAGATGAGAATAGAAGTCGAAGGCGAAAACATTATTGTCAAGCCTATAAAAGACAAAGAAGAACTGAAAAAACTGAAGGGATGTGTTGAAGAGAGCAAAATCAAACCTATGAATGTAAAGGAGATCTGGGGTGCGTGATGGTATTTGTAGACAGCAACATCTGGTGCTACTACTTCGACAAGTCCGCAGAAGAGCACGAGCAGGTTACAGAAGCACTGGAGAAAATTATAGAAGAAGATGAAGTATATGTAAACACTATAGTCCTCATGGAAGTAAGCCACTACCTTCTAAAAAACTTGGGAGCAGTAAAGGGTAAGGAGAAAGTCGATATATTCACCTCACTCCCCATAAAAATAGAAGATTTCGACTACGAATCATTCCAAGAATCCACGAGTATCTTAGCCGAAAACCTCCCTACAGGGATAGGCGGAAGGGACGCCACGATAATAACAGCGATGAGAAAACAGGAAGTAGAGAGAATTATCACCCACGACAAAGCGTTCAAGAGAGTGAGAGAGGTAAACGTTATTGACCCAGTAGAAGATTATCCCAAAGAGGAGTAAAGTATTCTCTTACTCAGACCCAGATTAAGCAAAACTTTTAAATAATCCTTCTCCTCTCAAAAGACTATGAAAAGAAAAGGAGTCTTCACTATACTACTCTCACTCATCATAGTCTTCACTCTTCAGGTTATGATGTTGAAATCTCCGAAGAGCAGAGCGGTATCTTTTTTACTCTTCTCAATAATCGCAGCGGGGATTGTAACACTACTCTTTTTTGAAGCCGACTGGGACTTCAAGGAGTGGTCTGTCTTCACAATAACTATTCTGTCAGTGCTGTTCCTCCTGACAAACATGCGCTACGGAACGATAGTCCTTACCTACTTCACAGGAGGAGTGATAATACTCGGAGTTCTCACAACTATCGTAATGCTGTTTCTTCACGACTGGCAGGAGATAGACTTTATAGAGCGGTGGTTCTTCCGAGACGAAGCAGAACTTGCAGAAGGCGGAGACGAAAGAGGTGGCAAAGAAGATGCAAGAAGCAAGAAATTCTTCTACAAAACAGAAGGAAGCAAGAAGTACCACGCAAAAAACTGCGGGATGCTGAAAAAATCGGAGAGAATAGAAAAAGTAGAAGAGAAGTCCATTGAAGAACTCTCGCTCTCACCCTGCAAGATGTGCAAGCCTAAAGAGACAAAAGAGGACTAAACCTAAACAACTCTACGTAAATAAAGAGAGAACAACTCAGTTCTGGAAGTCCTCCAAACTTCTCTGGTTCTTATTAAACCTTTTCAACTTCTTCGGAGGCTCCACCCTGACCCACTCAAATCCTTTCTTCTTAAGCATCTCCCTCGCGTTCGGGGTCACGTCAGGACTCGCCACTACTCCCTTGACAGCCTCCACCCCTTTCAAATCCTTCATCTTCTCCACGTACCTCCTCAACTGAGTTACTGCTTTCAGAGAGGCGGAGTAACGCTTACACTCCACCACTACCAGCGTGCCCGAGTTGTCGTGGCCGAAGACGTCTATGAAGCCAAACTTGGTGTGTTCTTCTCTGCTGAGAGGCTTGAAATCCTCTCCTATCAACTCCGGCTGGTTCTTTATCATGTCAGCCATGTCCGCCTCTGTTCCTTCCAAAACCTGCTCCTGCCCGTCCTCTAAGTTCTGAGCTATAAAGTCGTATACTCTAAAGACCTCCACGTCAAGATAGTTCCCCTTGAGTTCTCCACTGATAGAGACGTGGTTCTCAACACTCTCCAGATTGATATCTGCTCCTTCTTTGAGATAGTTTACGGGCTGGCTCTTCTCCGGCTGGTGGATGAGCATGGTGTTGTCTGACTTTACTATTACCAGGCGGTCTCCCCGAGGTATGAAAGCCTCTGCTCTCCCGCTGTACTTGACACTGCAGTGGCAGAAGAAAGAGACTGTGTTGTCTGCCTTAATGTTCTTTTCAAAAAGTTCCGTGAACCTGCCGAACTCCATAACTATGAAGAAGCAAGAGGATTTTATAAGGTTTTTTATAACTTCATTTGTGGGTAGAGATGGTAAGTCGGTTGTTCTATCGCAACCTTTATAAAAAAAGAATCTGTTTCTTCTGAAAAAGTTTAAGAAAGAGTTTCAAAAAAAGGTTTGGAAAAAGGTTTTAGAAGACGGGTCTGCACCTGTAGTATAACGGTAGTATCCTGGCCTTCCAAGCCAGTGGTCCGGGTTCGAATCCCGGCAGGTGCATATTCTAATTAAATCATTTACGCACTTCCGCACCTGTGTTCAGAGAACAGGCACTTTGTCCAACACTTCTTTGACTATCGAGTCCGTCTTTACATTCTCCGCCTCCCCCTCGAAGTTTAGCAGTACTCTATGCCTGAGGACTCTGCAGGCCACTTTTTTCACATCTTTCGGAGTGACGTAACCCCTGCCTCTCATCAAGGCGTGGGCTTTTGAACTGATGAAGAGAGCTATAGTGCTTCTTGGACTCGCTCCAAAGGATATATACTTCCCAGACTCCACGTCGTAGTCAGAAGGATTCCTCGTAGCATCCACCAACCTCACTATATAACGCTTCACCTTCTCATTCAGATATATCTTTTTTACAAAGTCCTGCGCGTCCAGTATCTCCATCGGGCTCAGCACCGGCTCCAGGTCGAACTCTGAGAAGTCATTTATCGTCACGTTCTTCTCCATTATCCTGAACTCCTCTGACTTGTCCGGGTAGTTTATCAGTACCTTGTATAAGAAACGGTCCATCTGTGCTTCGGGCAGTTGATAGGTGCCTGTCTGTTCTATCGGGTTCTGAGTAGCCATTACAAAGAAAGGCGCGGGGAGTTTGAACGTCTCCTTGCCTATGGTCGCCTGTTTCTCCTGCATGCTCTCCAGAAGCGCGGACTGGACTTTTGGCGGGCTCCTGTTTATCTCGTCTGCAAGAACAAAGTTGCTGAAGACCGGGCCTTTGATTGTGAAGAACCCTCTTCCTTCCTCGTAGGTTGTTATCCCGACTATGTCTGTTGGGAGAAGGTCTGGGGTGAACTGTATCCTGGAGAACTTGCACCCGGTTATCTTCGCCAGTGTCCTTATTATTATCGTCTTCCCCACACCGGGGACTCCTTCCACGAGGACGTGACCGCCTGTTATCAGTGCTTCGATAAGTGATTGGACAACGTCTTCCTGTCCCACGATTATTTTGCCGAGTTCTTCTTTTATCTTCTGGAACTTATCCTGGTAGGACGAGACCTTCTTTTTAAACTCCTCGTCTTGAAGAATTCTGTAGTCATCCTTGTCCTGAGATTCACCCACCACTTTTTTTCACGTAAGGGAATGTCCCGTTCTTATTTAAATATTTTATGTATTTTTTTATGTATTTATCAGTTGTGTTTTTTTTCAGAATGAGATGCTTTGTTATAGGTTATTATAGATTATTACTCCTTCTATTGCTTTTTCTACAAAAAACTTTATAAATAAAGACTTATAAGACTTAGTAAAGTTAATTAAGTTAGGTAACTTAACTAAGAGTTGGTTTGGATTATGGTAAATATAAACATAGAAGTGCCGGACAAACTACACAAAGAACTCAAGATTATTTCTGTAGAGAAAGAGAATACTATGAAAGAACAAGTAATCAACGCCTTAGAAAAGAAAGTTGAGAAGAGAAAGAGAACTATTAAAAAAATAGAGAGAAACACATAGACATACAAGCAGGGAATAAACCATGGTAAACATAAACATAGAAGTGCCGGACGAACTACACAAAAGACTGAAACTTCTGTCAACTGTGAACGACAAGAGTTTAAAAAGAACTGTAATAGAAGCCCTGGAAGAAGAAGTAGAGAGGAGAGAGAAGCAGAAAGTATAAAGAGAAGATGGTAAGAAAAAATAGAGAAAAGAGGAGAAGAAAAACAAAGAGAAGAGGAGTCCTGGCAAAGAGCCTCGTAGTAGCAGTAGTTCTTCTGCTCAGTTTGGTTCTTGTAGGAAGCGTCTCCTTCAACACATCTCCTTCGATAAACGACGACGCGCAGACCGCCCTCACCACAGAAGACCTCACGTGCAGGTGGGAGAGTTCGGCAGACACAACCACTCAGAACATCACGTTCTACAAAAACAACACAGTCTTCGTCAAAGAGGGGCAGGACAACAACTCACTCACAACCTCTTACACGGTGAACAGCACGAACACCACGAAGAAACAGACGTGGAAGTGCCAGGTGAACCTAACAAACAGCACAGGGCATAGTGTGAGCAAACTCGATAACATAACTATAGAGAACTCAGCCCCTACAGCCCCTACAGTGTACAACTCTTCAGGAGAAGACATAAAAACCTCTGCTGAGATAGAAGAAGATATTACTTACTCATTTGACTCAAACTCTACAGACCCAGACGGTGACACCCTTAGATATTACTTCTCCACGTCTAAGTTCTGTACTATGCTGAATAGCTCTTCAGGAAGAACAAACTGCACTCCGACCCAGAGCTACCTCGTAAACAATTCAAAAACCCAGGTCAATATAACTTTCAAAGTAGAAGACGACGACCCGATAAGGCAGAAAACCTCATCTCTAAAAGTAGAGTTCAACATAACCCCTGTAAACGACCCGCCGACCACAAGCCCCGTCGACCAGGCGACACGGGTAAATGAGTCCTTGACCTACTACATAACCGCGAGCGACGAAGAGAACGAAGGACTCATAAACTTCACCTTGGAAGAGGGGAACATAAGTTCAGAGATACTTGAGAACATAACCCTTCAGAACACAGGCAACGAAACAGGGAGGTTCACCTACCAGGCATCGGACAACAGCAGAGACTACAACGACGTAGGTAACTGGACGATATACTTCAACATAACAGACAGTTCAGGAGCGGATTCGGAAACCACGCGTGCAGACTTCAACCTCGAAGTAAAGACAGTGGGAAGACCCCCCTACATAACCAATGTCTCCAACTCCTCGGTGTCGCTCCTCCAAGGAGAGAACGTGGAAGTAAACATCTCTGCCAACGACCTGGACGCCAACTCCACACTAAACTTTACTGACAACACCACGTACTTCGACATAGAAACTATCAACTCTTCAACCAAGAACAACGAAGACGCTCTTGGCAGAATAAATTACACAGCTAATAACAGCCACTACGGAAACTTCACTGTCAGAGTAACGGTAGAGGACGACCAGCACCTCACAAACCAGACGGATATAAGTTTTGAAGTGAGGAACGTCAACGACGC
>CAYSOY010000008.1:0-6040 GCA_964432865.1 uncultured Methanosarcinales archaeon | reverse complement strand
CGCGCCGGCAATCCACGAGGTAAGCACGGATTCGAAAAACACTCAGTCCAACACCAACCTCTCCAACCTGACCGGATACGTGGAGACAGAGTTCAAGTACAAGGTCAACGCAACAGATGCCGACTTGGAAATACCAGTAGGAGAATCTCTTAGCTACAACTCCAACACGTCCTGGTTTGAAATAAATAGTTCTGGATACGCGGTCTTCACTCCGAACAAGAGTTTGGCTTCCACGAATTGGAGTATCAATATATCTGTTAATGACAGTGCAGGAGCTTCGACGTCGAGAACAGCTTTTATAGAAATTGAGAACAACACACTGCCCTATTTGAACCAGACTCTAAACCTAACCTGTTCTGAAGACGAGGAGTGCTACTTGAACATCAGCAGGTACGCAAGGGATAACACCACAGGCGACTATGTTGTGAAGTTCGAAAACGTCTTTGCCAATAAAAGTAGAAGTATTCAAGAATTCTCTATGAACACCTCTACAGGGGTTATAAACTTCACACCTCTCCAGAGAAGTCTGGGCAACTACACTCTGAACGTGACATTGGAAGATACAAAAGGAGGCAGGTCTGAAGAGAATATAAGCATAGAAGTGTACAACAAGAACGACCTTCCTCTTTTCAAAAAGTACAACTTCTCCAACAAGACAATAGTGGAAGATCACTTGTTCAACTTTGAAGTAGAAGCAGAAGACCAAGACCTCAGTTTAAACGGTTCAGAAAATCTGACATTCAGCTCGAACATCACCTTTCTTAATATCACATCATACTCTACACAGGGCAACAAGACCTCTGCACTTATAGAATCCGTACCGAACAGTTCTCAAACTGGAAAGCACAGTATAAACCTCTCTGTAGAAGACGCGTCGGGAGAGAGGGAGAGCAAGTATTTTGAATTCACAGTGTTGAACAAAACTGCCCAGCCAAACATAACAAAGTTTACTCCTTTCGGAAACAGTAGCAACAGCCCTGTAACCTCGTGGAACAGCACCAGTAACTACTCTGAGAACATAGAACCTCTTAACTTCAGTGAGAACAGAACATTATTCTTCAACATAACCGTGGAGGATGACAAAACAGCTTTGGAGAACCTTACTTATAACTGGAGCTACGACGACTCTGTAATCAGCCACAACCAGTCCCTTAACAAAACCTTCGGATTTTTCAGCTCCGGAACCCGTCTTTTAAGAGTGGAAGTCAACGACCACACTTTAGAGAATAATAGTTGGTCTTGGAATCTGAGCATAACCAATAACAACAGGCCTCCTGTGATAAAAAACTCTTTATCTACAGGGATGGAAGTGAACTCTACTGTGACATACAGTAGCTACTTTCTGTTCCAAAATGGAAAAACAAGGTTCTTCGACCCAGACGACGACGTGGACGGTTCAGGAGTTATAGATGGCAACGAAACAAGCAACCTCACTTACACGCACAGCTCCTGCTCCTACGCCTCTCTCACCGTCACAGACCACAACTTGAAGGTAAGCCCGGAGAGCGTCGGCAAATGCACAGTCACCTTCACCGCTGAAGACAGCGGAGGGTTGACGAAGCAGAGCAGCCAGGTCACTATAAACATAACAGGTGTTCCTGACACGACGACCAGCTCTTCATCCTCTTCTTCGAGCAGTGCAGGAGGAGGGGGAGGGACCACGTCTTACATGCCGTTGACCAAAGAGGTTGAGAAGACGAAGCCTTTCAGAATACTTGCCACAAAAGTAGTTGCGAACCAGCAGAACAAGACCATAAGTATACCTGTGAAGTTGAAGAACCAAGGGGAGGAAGACCTCCAATTCGTAGTCCTCGACGCAAGCGCAAACATCACAGGAGTAATCTTAGAATTCGAGAAAAGATTTTTCGACAACATCAGTCTCAACTCGACTGCAGAGACTCTCTTAGAAGTATCCAACTACTCAGAATACAAAGGGTTCACGATCAACATCAGCGCAAACGTTACAAGCCCCGAGTACCACGACTCGTCAGAGATAGTTATAAACTCGCTCAGAACCACGGAGGAGAGAAGAGGTCTTAACAACAAAGTAGAGTTTGCCAGAGACCTGGTAAGCCAGAACAAGGAGTGCCAGGAGTTGAAAGAACTCCTCATAGACTCCGAGAAGAAAATAGAAGAGGAGGAGTACAGAAGAGCCAAGGAACTCCTCGACGTGGTAATAAACGGTTGCAAGTACCTCATGAAGGAAGGAGGAGAGGGTGGTGAAGAAGAGAAGCCTATGCTCGTGGGAGAAGACCTCGTCTTGGACAAAAAAACGGTGACTTACTCCCTCTACACCCTGGCCGTCCTAATAGTCTTGACCACGATAGCATTCCTCATATACTACCACTACGAGAACAAAAAGGAGAACTTGAACTTCTGAAGAAAAGCGGGTAAGGATGGAAAAAAGTGAGAAAAAGGTATCGGTTTTAACTGGAAGCGGTGACTAAGTCGGAGTGTGCCCTGTCTATCTTCGAGAAGTTCTTCTTCCTCAGGTCTCTGTTCATGAGTTCGTACTTCTCCAAGAGTTCTTTATATCTCTTCTCGGCTTTCTTCAACTTCTCCTTGTCTATGTAGTAGTATACTTTCTCTAAGAGTTTGTTGAACTCTACTTCTTCACTGCTTATATGCTCCACCGCGGGCATCTCGGAGACCGCTGGTTCCACCTTGCTCTCTCCTGACTTCTCTCTGTGCTCCTCTCTCTTCACAAGGAAATCAGCCACTCTCTCTATGAAACTCTTCTTCTCTTCTTCGAACTCCTTCAGCAACTCGTTTATCTTATTTTTGAACTCGGACAGCATCTCTTCAAGTTCCTCCTGGGTGAAGGTCTTCGGCGTGTACTCTAAGAGTTCCAGTTTCTCAAGGAGGTCTACGAAGAACTGTCTTAGGTGTTGGGGGACGTAGGTGTGGTAGAGTTTCTCCTCCAACTCGCCGACGGTGTACTCTTTCTTCTCGCCGAAGTAGTCCTTGAAAAAATCTTTTACAACGACGTACACGTCTTCTTCTTTTACAACCGGCTTGTTCAGTATGAAATCTATTCTCCTGTTGAACTCCTCTTTCAAGTCCTCCTTCTCTGTCTTCTCATGTACTTTCGAAAACATAAATCTCACCTCTACGTTCTAATCACATCTACGAGTCACGTCTAAGCGCCTGTGTAAACTATGGATTTGAGAGTTTTTAAAACTTACTAATTCAAAAAAAAAAGTTTTTTTTTAGAAAGGTCAGTCAGGACTCTCGGTTTTAGAAAAATAGCCTATCAAAGCATAGACGTCGTTCACGTCTTTGAAATACTCTCTCTTCTTCTCAGCGGAGAAAGACTCGTACTCTTCCAACATCTTGGAGTACTCCTCCTCGGCGAAGCCTGTTTCGAAGAACTGAAGTGCGTTCATCGCGGAAGCCATTCTCTCCTTAACGCTCATATCCTCCTCTTCACTGACTGTTTCTTCCTCGTGATACCTCTCAACGGTATCTTCGCTATACGGCGAGAGAGCCACTACCAAGCATTTGACCTTCTCACGATAGTAATCCTCCAACTCTTCAGGAACTCCTTCTTCTTCAAACTCGACGTTGGAGTTGTAGAGTTGGCTCATCAACCCCGCCAGGCTTTCAGACAGGTCTGCCCGCGATAGGGAGTTGTCGAAATCTTCTTTGGTGAAGAACTCATCGAGGTTGAGGCTCTGGGCAAAGACTGTTCTCATAACAGAGGACGGGTCTTCCTCCTCTGCTCTTTCCAACAGTCTGTCTCTCTGCTTCTCTGAGAGAAGTATCTTCCTCTCCTCTCTGCCCAGCATGAACCTTCCAACAGCGCCTCCGAGAGCGGTCAAACCTCCTCCAGCGGTTGCTTCGTAGGCGCCTGCTCCGAGTAGACCGAGAAGTGCGAGAAGTGAGACGGCTATAGCTCCCGTCTTCACAGGGCTTTGTCCAGGAACTCCTCCTGGTTTCTCCGAGGATGGGCACGGCTGGCACGGACCTCCACAGTCAACTCCTTCCTCTCCCTGGTTTTGTATATCGTCATTGCAAGTAGCCCCGCTTCGGCAAGATTTTTCAGTAACCGGTTTTGAATACTCTGTTCCGCAGTTGTTCTTGTCCCTGCAGGTCCTGCTTCGGGTGTTGTCCTCACCGCAACTGCTCCAGTCAGAACAGGTCCAGTCCTCCGTGCAGGTAGTCTTGTTCTTGGGTCCTTCGTAGTCGCATTCTCTATGCAAGTAGTTCGGGCTGTCGCTTGAATCACAGTTGTTCTCATCTATGCATTTCCTGTTCTGCATCCCGTTGGGATAACACTCGCTCCACTCCGCGCAGACCCAGTTGGGATCGCACACACTGAGAGTTCCAGAACCTGCGCCTCCGCTTGTGCTTGTAGATGGACATTCTACATTAACTTTTACAGAATCATTTGTAGTGTTTACAGTGTCGTTAGCAGTGAACACCAATGAAGAAGTATATCCACATTTTGAAGATTGGTATACTACTCGGGAATTCTGCTTTATGTTTACTGTCAGGTCTGAATTTGAAGACGTGTAAGTATAGGTTAAGGTGTCGTTGTCAGAATCGTTTATGTAAGATGAGAGCTTGTAAGCTGAGAAAGATATGTTCGCAGTGAAAGATTTATATGGGATGTTGTTTATAACAGTTGGCGCGTGGTTCTTTACCAGGACAGACTCCGCTGAGTAGGATGTCTTGTTCACTCCAGAACTGTCTAAAAACGTTGTGGTGGCGTTCCAGACCTGGCCGTTGCTCGTCTCTTCAGAAACAGTGGTGTTAAGCTCTGTTCTATTATGAGCTATAACTTGTTCTTCTGTTAAAGAGTCGTTGTATATTATGAAGTCTGAAATAAGAGTGCCTCCTGATAGGTCGCTGGATGAAGGTGGGTGATATCCTATGTATTTATTGGATGAACTTTGATACGAAGTGTTGGAAGTTGATAAGTTGTTTTCTAACTCTCCGTTGACGTATATCTTCATAGCTCCGTTTTCAAGAACCGTCGCTACGTGGTACTCTGTTGAAGATGAAATTGTGGACGAGGATACGTTGTAAACTGTGGAGGATGTCCCGTCTGATGATATTCTGAATCTGAACTTGGAGTCGTGGATGTCTATTGATACTGCTCTATTGTTTGAACTGTTATCCCAGTCGTTGTACACCGGCTCGTTCGAGAGTGAGGAACTTGTTTTTATGAAGAACTCTACTGTAAAGTTTCCTCCGGGTTGTAGAGAGGACGAGTTGCTCAGGTTTATGTAGGCGGCTCCGTTGAACTTGTAGCAGAAAGGCCTGGAGTAAGGACAGCCCGTGCTGGTATGATTTGCTGTCTGTACCTCTCCGTCGTTGCCGTGTCCTGAAATGTCTATTGTTGGAGAGGAGTTGGTCATCGGAAGGTACAGTAGGGTTCTGCTACTGTTGTTGAGGAACCAGTTGTGATAACTATAAACACCGCTTTGTTCTCCCGAAACCTCTACTCTTAAATCGTTGTTGGTCCCGGGGTCGGAAGGAGTGATGTTGTTGGAGAGCACGTACGCTGTGAACTCGTTGGCGGAGTAGTTGTCTTCGTAGTACTTCTTCCCTTTGTAGGTCACACGAGGAGTGACTGAGACGTTGTAGTCGCCGGTGCTGAATGATGAGATGTTCTGGGTGGAGGTGTTCGTGCTTACCGAGTCGTTGACAACAGAGGTCGAGTCTGAAGAGTCTGTTAAGGTGAGGTTATAGTTTACTGACAGGGCTGAACCCTGAAGTGTCCAGTCGAACAATGGCTCGTAGATAAAGACCTCGCTTCCTTCCGCAGGAGACGCTATGCTTTTATTACACTCTCCTGCCTGCTTACTTACTCCCTGCGCGTAGAAGTTACCAACGTTACTCACGCAGAAGTCGTTGTCGGTGCCCGTGTCGTTTACTTTTTTGTTTAGTATGTTGTTGTTCCAAACTGAAGTGTTTTGAGAGTGGTCCCCGAGTTTTATGCTTTTACTCTCTATATTATAAAAAACGTTACCTGTTATATTAGTGTAGTCGGGGTCGTAAGCCCAAACCCCTACTTCCACTCCTCTATACTCGT
>CAYSOY010000007.1:7988-35314 GCA_964432865.1 uncultured Methanosarcinales archaeon | reverse complement strand
CCAGAAGACTGCGCAGAAGGGTTCGAAGAAGGAAAAGCCATGATAAAAGGCTTTGACAACGGAGACAAATCCGCTGTGCTTGTAGCTGGATACGGAGCTCAAGACACCCTCGGAGCCACAAGAGTAATGGCAAACCACGAGGACTACGAGTTATCCGGTAGCGAAGCAGAAGTGGTCGTTACAGACCTGAACAGCATAACCGTAAATTCAGTAGCATAAAAACCTACTGAATAAACTTTTTATTTTTTTATTTTTTTTTACCTTTCTTTTTTCTAACACCACCCTTTCTAACACCAACACAATCCATACCAACCCCATAAACTCAACCTCTTAGTATAACCTATAACCCCCTCTCCTCAAAAACACAAGAATTCGAAATCTTTTTAAACCAAACTTCTTAAAAAAAAGAACAAGACATAATGGCTTACAACACAAAAAAAGAGGTGGCATACGCAACAACGCTACTAATAACACTTCTACTTCTCACAACAACCACGCAGGCTTTAGAAGAAACAACCAAGTGGGTTTACTCAGGAGACACCATAGAATCAGGCGAAGACGTCCTAACAGTAGAATACGGCTCCACACGGTACGACGAAATAACCTGCGAAGAAAACCAGACAGGATGCGGAACAGGGCTGGTAGCAGAAGTAGTGATGCTTAGTAGCAACGAAGACGACCACCTGGTAAGAAGAGGAGAATGCAAGGAACTCACAGAATACAAGATGTGCTTCACAAAGTCAGGAGCAACGGACGGAGATCCAGACACCCACTCAACCTACGAAGCCGGGAACAAATACTTCGCCTCACACATAAAAATAAAAAAAATAACCCCGGAACTCAAAATACAAAGGACGGCAGAGAAGAACATCCTCTCAGTAGGAGAAGACACAAAGATAACCATAACTCTAAAAAACCAAGGAGAAGAGCCGATAGACCACGTCACCTACGAAGAGAGACTGCCGAAAAACCTGAGACTGGTCTCCACCCCAATGGAGAAAAAAAAGAACAACAGACTCGTCTGGGAAGGATTCCTCAACAAAGAAGAACAAGAGAAGTTCTACTACAGAGTCAGAGCCGAAGAGTACCTCACAGAAACCCTTAAAGGAAACGCAACCTACGTCTACAAACACCTAAAGAAGCACGAAACCACCGACGGAATAACACTATCAGTGCCCAGCCCGTTCTCAGTTACAGACGAAGTAACCCCTGAGACAGTCACGATAAACCAAGAAGCAACATACAAACTCAGAGTAAAGAACAACGACGAAACAAAACAGATGGACTACAAAGTCACAATAACCAAGCCAGAAGATCTCAAGACAGAGTCAGAGATGAACAGAGAAAGAGACACGTACAAAGGTTCAGGAGTCATCCCCTCCGAAGAAACAAAGACCTTCAAAGTCACCGCGACCCCTAAGAGAACCGGAGAGTACCCCATCCGCTCAGAAGTCGACCTGGAAGTCTCCACCGAAACCCTGCGTAAAAAGTACGGGAAGAACATAGTCTCAGAACTGGAACCTCTCGAAGTAGACATAAGAACCTCCAAAGTTTACAGAGGAAAGCCGTACAAGGCAAAACTGTTCGTAAAAAACCCCAACCAGAACAACAACTACTACGACCTGGAAGGATACCTGAAGACAAGCAAGGACGAGAGAGCCCTGATCAGAAGAGACACCATACCCAGAGGAAGAGAAGTCTTCCTGGAAGAAGCAGAGTTCGACGCGCCGAACAGAACAGAGGAAGAACTCACGGCAAACCTGACGTACAAGACGATAAACAACGAAGACTTCACGCTGGAGAAGACCACAGAGGTGGAGTTCAAAGAGTTCCAGAAAACGTTCAGAATACAGAAAGAAGTCGACGACGAAGACCCAGGCAGAGGAGACTCGGTGACCGTAGAGACCACTATCAAACGGGTGGGAGAAGTAAATAACACCTTTATAAAATCAGAAGAGAGGCTTCCCCCCTCCCTGGAGAAAGTAAAAGGTCTCACAGCAAAAGAGATAACCCTGGAGGAAGGCAAGGAGAGAAAAGTCTACACCTACACATTCAGAATCCCCGAAGACTACCAAGAGAACACAGTACCTTTAAAGACGGTTGTGAAGGAGAAGGACTCGGACAGAACAGAGAGTTCTACAAAGACACTTGTGATAGAAGAGGAGCAGAGCGGAGAAGAGAACCAGACCCGACCAAGTTCAGAGAACACCACCACGGAAGACGTTCAAGAAGAGACAGTTGAAGAAGACTCCGGCAAGAACATAGTGGAGAAGGTAATAGACTGGTTCAAAAACTTCTTCTAAAAAACCCTCTTCCCTCCCTTATTACCCCTGTTTTTTTCTAAAACTTTTTAAAACACCTCTTTCTTCTGAAAAAACATGGTAGTCCTGAGCATAGAAGACATAGAATTCGAAGAGAAGAAAGACTCGGTCAGAGCCCACTTCATCAAGAGGTACTACTTCGACTTAGATAAGAGTTCATTAAAAAACATAGGCGACTACAGAATAAAAAAAGGCAACATAGAATTCGAGGAGAAGAGCAAAAGAACAGTTTCGAACAAACTAAGTTTGCTGATAAGCCAAGGTTTTGAAAACCTGAAGAACAAACTCTACGACAAGCCCACAACGTACATAACAAGAGGAGACATCCCCTTAATAGGCAGTGGAGCCTTCGGGCTGATAGACAGAGGCACAAACCTCGTAGAGGCGAAGCCCAACACCGGATGCAACATGAACTGCGTCTACTGCTCCGTAAACGAAGGAAAGAATAACAAAGTCAGAGACGTAGTAATAAGCCCGGACTACCTCGCAGAAGAGATAAGGAGAGTAGCCGAGGTAAAAGAACACAAGGTAGAAGTCCACATAAACCCGCAGGGAGAACCCCTGCTCTACCCAAAACTCGAAGAGTTCATAAAGAATCTTAAAAACCTTGAAAGAATCAAGTTCGTCTCGATGAACACAAACGGCGTCCTCCTCACCGAGGAGAGAATAGACGAACTCAACGAAGCGGGTCTGGACCGGCTGAACGTCTCGATGGACGGAGCAACCAAAGACGTGGTGGACGAACTTTCCAGAATAAACTACCCCTTGGAGAGAGTTAAGAAGATGATAAGATACGCGGACAAGAAGATGGAGGTGCTCTTAGCCCCTGTGATACTCCCCGGCGTCAACGAAGAAGAAGTAGAGCCACTGCTGGAACTCTCAGAAGAGTTGGACTCAGACCACCCGACCACGGGTTTTCAGAACTACCTGGAGTACAGCAGAGGCAGAAAGCCCGAAGGAGTCGAGCCGAGAAGCATGGAAGACTTCTTCGACTTCCTCGAAGAGAAAGGTCTGAGCAGAGAGGAAGTCAGGAGGGACGCGGAGGAGTTCGGAGTCTACGAAGACAACTCCCTCAAAAAACCCTTCAAGAAAGGCGACGTGGTAGAGGTTACTGTGAAGATGCCCGGCAGGACAGAGGGGCAGAGTATTGGAGAGGCGCAGAACAGAGCCGTCACGATCTTCTCAGAAGAGGTTGTAGGAAGCAGAGTGAAAGTCGAGATAGTCAGGGACAAGCACAACATATTCCTCGGAAAAAAAGTTTAGCAGTAGAAAAGGCGAGGCAGAATTGGCAATTCCTCGAAAACTTTATAAACCTTCTTTGGAGTTACAAGAGAAAACAACAGAGTAGCAGAGAAAAAACAGGGTGAGGAGTCTTTTACATGGTCGGAAAAAATCTAAGAACAACAGCGCTTCTACTACTACTTTTTTTAATAACAGTCTCCTCTGCGTCAGCCCTGACAGTATCCGACCTGAGGTTTGAGCAGAATGGTAAAAAAATGGAGTACATCTCCCTCGGGCAGAGAGTGAAAGCAGATATCTTTTTCAACATCAACGGAGACTTCCACGAGGTAAAAGTCGACCTCTCCGGACTTGTCAAAGACCCCGTGACCAAAGACAGGTACGAGAACATAAGCGTAGCCCAGGAGCAGTGCGAGTACGACAACGACACAGTAACCTACGAATGCCCCTTGTGGGACATGGCCCTAAACCTGGACGAGTCGAACGCCACAATCCCCTTCCACGTAGTAGAAGAGAAAGACGGCCCGGTAGACACGCAAAACTTGAAGCACAAGTTCAAAGTAGACAACACCAGGCCCGAACTGACTGAAATAAAAACTGACTACTGCAAAGAAGGAATATGCTATATAAAACCAGGAGAGCCAACAAACATAACTCTTAAGTTAGAAGACAAAAAAGGCAGTTTTGACAAAAAAATGATATTCTTCTCAGTAGGAAGAAGGAGTTTCAGAGTGAGGAACTGCACCACTTCGGGGGAGACGACGACCTGCACCGCCTCCGTCGTTATAAACTGCGCCTACAAGTCCAACAACGTATTAGAACTCTCCAGCGGAGGCGGGGTCTACAGCCAAGACGACGCTGGCAACAGAGTAAAGTCAAAACTCGAACAAGAAACCCTTTGCGACTCCCAAGCGCCGAAGTTAAGAAACATAACATACTCCTCAAACAACGACTTCAACCTGTTAGTAGAAGGGTCAGAGCTATACGCCATTGCGAAACTCTCCGAAGAGTTGTCAGGAATCAAAGCAGAAGCCAACTTTTCAGGAGTGAGCGACTACGGGTCGGAATCCGCCGAGTGCAAGAACAAAGAAGGATTCGACTACGAGTGTAAGTGGACGATAACCAACTTGAAGCCGGGGAGTGGAGAGATAAAGTACAGGTTCTCAGACAACGCGGGCAACGGGTTGAAGAGGACGGACGAGATAAAGGTGTTGAAGTCAGGCAACACGACGAACGAAACAGACTACTTCACATCTGTAATAGACAAAGTCACCCCTTCCGAGATAAACAGGGAGATGCTCGGCTTGGCGCACGACAACGCCAAAGACTTCCTCCTATTCGTCACCTACCACTTCAAGAGGAACAGAGGCAGACCGACCCTGCTGGAGCAGAAAGTCGACACGGAGACGTGCTACTACGACATGAACGGAGACGGGAACTACACAGACGAAAGAATCTTCGACGAAGTATCAGTACAGGACGAAACAGCGGACTACGACCAGAAGAACCGCCTCAACATAAAACTCTCAGTATTCGACCCCGCCGAGATGCCCGACAAGATAGGCGTGAGGTGCACAGCCCGCCTCAAGTTAAGAACTCAAGAGGCGTACTACGGGAGGCCGGAGAAGGAGAACATAACTTTCACGCTGAAACTGAAAGAATCAGTTCTTGGAACCCCGGGCAAGGCGTTCCTGGAGAAGATAAAGGATGCAAAAGAGAACCTCGACTCCGGGTTTTGGAACGTCGTGGGGAAGGCCAACAAGATAATGGCCACGCTCGGAGACCTCTGCAACTTAAAAGCATACTTCGAAGTCATAAAAGGCGCGGGGTCAGGGATGGAAGTCACAGGACAGGCGTTGCAACAAGTAGGAGGACAGGCGCTGGTAGAATCAGGAAACGCGATGTACGCCCCACTCCTAATGACCTCTCTGAACTCGTGGGCTGGGTATTCTCAAGACAAAAAAGCAGTAACAGAAGCAGCAGGTACCAATCCACAAGAAGAGAGCGGAATCCTTGCAAAAGCTTGCAAATGGTCGTCCTGCCACACAGGGGAGAAGATGAGAGAGAAACAAGGAAAAGGGAAAAGCGGAGTTTTCTCAGGAGGACAAGAGTTTTCTGACAAACTAACAAAAACAAGTTCAAAAAATGCCTATGCAAAGAACTACATGGGAGAACTCACAAAGAACCTAAACACGCCTGACGTGAAGAACAGTTTGTTGATGTCGATGATGAGCAGGTGCCTTCCAGGAGTGATTTACAACTTGAACAAGTGGAGGCAGGTCGAGTGCGGATACCTGCAGTGTCTGGAGGACAGAAGTGCGAGCGGAGGCTCCACAGCTGTATGCGAAGAAGCAAAAGGTGTCAAGCTTTGCAGACAAGTAGTCGGAGAGATCTTCGAACTCCCATTCATAAGAACGATAAAAAACTTGGGTCAGAACATCCAGTTCGTAGCCAACAACGCCCTGCCGATATTCTTCAAATCCTTCCTTGAGCAAAAAGGCACCTGCCACTTTGGAAAAGCAGAAGACACCTCGCCACCCTCTATAGGATGCCACGTCGCCGAGACAATACTCTCAGTGAAAAGGTACAAACAAGTATCTTCAAACCCCAACTTCTTCACCCCGATTGAGAAAGACCTCTGCGCCGAGGTGCTGGATGAAGGAGAACCCTCATACGTCTCGGAATACACCCCTAATCAAGACGTGCGGGACAGAATGTTCTCAGAGAAAAAGAAAGAAAGAACAAAAGAATACAACAAGGATTGGATAAAAACAGTGGAAGATATGAAAAGAGTATATAATAATGAAACAAATAACATTGTTGGGATTAAAAAATGTGATGATGGAGGAGGTTACTGTTGGGAAAGGGAGGAGGGAGAAAAGAAAAAAGAATCTGAAAAAAGTGAAGGAAGCAAGGGTGAAGGAGAGACTAAAATAGTTATATTTCAAAGAAAATGGTTTAAATTTGACGGCAAATCAGTTATGATATTACGTTGTCAGGATAATAATTTGAATAATATTCCCTGTGTTGATTGGGATTGGACTCTAATTGAAGGAGATGAAAAGTGTAAGGATAATTCTTTTAAGAAGGACCCATCTTTCGGTTCTACTTTTACACAGTATGATATTGATGAAAACGAACACAAAATAATATTAGGAAAAGAAATAACATTTTCAAATAAGGATGTTTTAGGTATGAAGCTTTGTGCAAAGGCAAAGGATAGTTTCGGTAATAAGTTGATAAAAGGGTTAAAAATAAGTGAATCTGGAGGATATAAAGAAGAGCCCAGAATAGTTATAGATCAAACAAAATATTTTAATTCTGACGGCAAAGCAGTTATAGAGTTCATTTGTGTGGAGGAGGGTTTGGATAAAATCCTCTGTACTGATTGGGATTGGATTCCAATTGAGAAAGAGAAGAAATGTAATAAAAAAGTTTTTGATATTGATAAGATTAAACTTATAGATATGGCATATTTTGATGAGGTGTTTGAGAATTATGAGAACAACCAAGTTCTAAGAAAAATAATATTTGAAAAAGATAAAATAGAGGTAAATTCAAAAATCAAATCTGTTTCAAATATGGAAATTTGTGTAAAGGCAGAGGATATGTCAGGTAATCCTTTGATAGCGGGTTTAGAAGTGGAAAAAAGCAGTAGTTCTGGTGGAAGCGAAACAGATTCAGAGGGTTCAAAAGAAAAAGAAGACAGTAGTGGTTCTGATGGTGGTACTACTGAATCAAGTAACGATGAAAGTGAAGAAACCAATGGTGAAGAAGAGAAGACCAAAAAAGAAGAATCTACAACCCATAAGAAGTTATTAAAACAGGCTGAAGACTATATTAAGGAGTATAATAAGAAGAATGAGGATGGTGGGTTTGACCTTGATCTTCTCTCTAGTGGAAATATAGATAATTATCTTAAGTCTTTGCGGGAAGGCGAGGAGCCGAAAGATAAAAAAGAGTTAAATCAATTAATGACTGCGAATGCTTACACTTTTGGTTCAGAAGCAGAAGCTGAAAGTTTTTACAACTCTTGGAACTCTTATCAGAAACTTAAAGAGTTAGAACGTAGAGGATATGATATTACTAAAGACGATGGAGGATTAGTTGTGAAAAAGAACGGTGAGAAAGATAATGCACTCACTAAACAAGCAAAGCAATATTACTCCTCAGCAAAAAGAGAGTTTGAAGTAGACTGCGATGGAGAATGCACTGCTAATAAAAACGGTAATGAGATAAAAAAGGATAAAGTTCAGGAAAAAGCCCAAGATTACTTGAAGAATAGGAAGCGGGTGTATCAGAACCAGTTGGCAAGCGTGGCTGTAAAAATAGCTGAGGAAGAAGGAGCTCTAAAATTCTTAGAGACAAGCGACTGGGGCGACTGGGGTCAGGAAGTAGTGGACAAAGCCTCTCTGTTAGACCCTGAGTCGTGGAAGAACAACCTCTGCAACCCCGCAGGGAAGTTCCAAGTAGAATCGGACAGAGGAGCGGTCTACTCCTTCACAGGAGACTACTACAAAGCCGTGCTGACAATAGCAGGCGAGAAAACAAGCCAAGACAAGAAAACACTCTACACAGTCAAATACTTCCTGAAAGGAAATAACAAGAGGAAGTACGAGTACCAAGTATACCTCCAACCTGGGAGGAAAGCAGTCACAGAGAAATCTACTCTGAAAAAAGACGGGAAGAAAGACTTCTCCAAACCATACCTCTACAAGAAAGACTACAAGGAAGTCTGCATAGAGTTCGACAAGAAATACCCCAACCCCACGACAGGGACGAAGAAAATCTGCAGAGAGATAGAGAAAGCATAGAGAAGAGAGACGATACAAGATGAGAAGCAAAAAAAAGAAGAGAAGAAGTAGAGCGGAAAGCAATAGAAGAGGACAAGTCACGTTGTTCATAATAATAGCGCTGGCGGTGATACTCGCTGTAGTACTCGTAGTAACGATAATAACCAATATAAAAAAGATAATTCCTGAAGAGACAGAGTCTCTATCATCAGAAGCAAGAGGAGTAAAGGAGTACATAGAACTCTGCCTGAAGTCAAAACTCGAAGACGGACTCAGAAGAATAGGTGAGAACGGAGGATACCTCACAACAGACCAGTTCAGAACCTCGCCCGTCGCCTACGAGTCACAGACAATACAGATCCCGCCTCAGAAGATACCGTACTGGTACCACGCGGAGAAATGCGACAAAGGCCTCTGCCTCAAGACCAACCAGCCCCCACTCTGCAGGCAGGGAGGCGAGTGCGTAGTCGAAGGAAGTACCGGAGAGAATAGCATCGAAGAATCCCTCTCAACATACATAGAAGACAACGCAGAAAAGTGCCTCGGCGAAGAATCAACTCTGAACAAGAAGTTCGTAATAAGAAGAGCAGAGGGCGATGTAGAAGCAAACGTGATGGTAGCGGAGAACAGCGTCAACTTCAACGTGGAGATGCCTATAACAGCGGAGTCGAGAGAGACCGAGTTCAGAACAGAGATACAGAGGTTTAGAGGCAAGTCAGAACTGGACTTCGCAGACATCTACCGCCTCTCTTCAGAAGTCCTGAAAGCCGAGTTGAAGAACCAGTACCTTGAAAGAGCCACGATGCACCTCATCTCCGCCTACTCCGGCCTGGGGAGAGAACTACCTCCTGTAAGAGACGTCACGATGCTCTCGTCAAAAGAGTTTTGGGTGAGGTCAGAGGTTGAGAGCCTTCTTGAAGAAGAAATTCTGCCATACACGAGTTTCATCCAAGTAGCCAACGCGTACGAAGACTTCGTCCCGCTTGTAAGCAACGAAGAAGACCCTCAACTCAGAGCAGAAGAGCAAGGGTTCTACTCCTATTTAACTATGAAAACTTCCAACAACACCTACCCCAGCCTCGGAGTAGACTTCCTCTACCCGTACTCCGACATCTACTTGGATATCAACGGAGACGAAGTTCTGAAGCCGAACTCTCTGAACACGGACAACCTGTTCTCAAAACTCTTGGGCGCGGTGATGCAGGACTACCAGTTCCACTACGACATCTCATACCCTGTGAGGGTTAGCGTCAAAGACGAAGACGCGTTCAACGGAAGAGGCTACGAACTCACCTTCGGGCTGGAGGCAAACATAGTCAACAACCAACCGGTGGAGCCCGGGTTCAAGGACAGAACAGTAAAGATGTATGACTCCGCCGTAGACCTCAACACACCTGACCAGCGGGTGAACAACAGCATCACGGTGAAGACCTTTGACAGGCACACAGGAGAGCCCGTTGTGAACGTCTCGATAACCTATCAGTGCGACAAGAAATACCCGACAGGGGAGAAGACGCATCTGAAGAGAAGCAAGGACGGCAAGGAAGAGGCTGTCTGGAAGGGCACGCTCCCCTACTGCAGAAATGGAGGCGTCATCCTCCTCCACCACGAAGACTACCAGGATACAGGCATAGAGTACGACAACTACGAAGAAGGCGTGGAGAAAGTCCTCGAGAAGAAACTCTGGCCTATAAAGAAGAAAGACGTCGTGGTTATGAAGAGGACCTACGAGGACGTCCAGGCGTTGGAGTCAAAGACACTCACCGCAGACCTTCTCGACAAGCACAGGAGCAACTTGTCAAAACACGACAAAGCCATAATAAACATAAAGAAAAAGAAGAAAAAGCCGTACGAGGAAAGCATCCCGATGATAGGAGTGCTCTCCTACACAAAGGATAACTCCTCAGAGAACATCACATTCCAAGGGAAGAAACTACTCGAAGACCTGAACGACTCGGGACTCTCGGAAGAGGAGATACAGGAGTACAACGTCTCCCTCTCCGCAACCAACCTCACCAGTTATGAAAAAGCCGAGGAGAACTACACGTTGGACCTCGTCCCCGGCACTTACAAGATGGACAACATCCTATTGTACGAGAAGAAACTGGTAATACCTAAGTCGGAAAAAGAGTACTGTAAAGTAGAAATTGGAGAATGCCTCGAGGATGAAAAAGTAAAACTTCCAAGGCAGGAACTCGAGACCTGGGCGTCCGGGGGGGCGAAGCACGAGTTCAAGATAAACGAGCCGAGAGTCTACGACAACAGCACCCTCTACATCTACGTCCTGGAGCAGAAGATACCTCGGAAGTGGGACGACATGATGGACTACAAGTCTTTAGAGGAGTACCAGGATGGAAAGAAACTCATGGTAGCCCCGTCCTACGAGAAATAGAATTTAACGCTTAGAAGTTGAGACCACGATATCGCAACGTGCAGTGAGAAGAAAAAAATTATAAACCACGGGAAGAAGAAAGAGTAAACAAAAACAGAGAGCAGGATTCATGGTTTCAGAAGCAGAGAAGAAAGGAACAGAGAAGAGAAGAACGGAGTCTGGGAAGAGCGCAGAAGAAGCCTCCAGGATAAACCCTTTACAGATAAGAGCCTTGGTAATGACGTACCTCGTGCTTTCACTACTCTTCACCACGCCTCTCTCCATGGCGGTGCTGACCCCTGAGATATCTGGGTCCGACGGTGTAAAAGGGTACAGGAAACAGAATGACTCCTCCTACGTAGATGTCTTGGCGGATTCAAACGTCACTTTGGAGAGTAGCGGAGGCGAGGGGTTGGACCTGAACTGTAACAACCAGTCAGGAATCTTCAAGTGCTCCTACACCTTTCCAGAAGAAGAGATGACACCCGGCGCCTACACCTACACCTTCTCCCAGGAGTCTGGAACACCTTCTACAGAAGATTATGAACTCGTAGTGGACGGCGAAGCGCCGTCTATAACCTCGTGGAATACGGAGATAATCAACAACACGCAAATAAAAGTAGATTACGAAGTCAAGGACAAAGCCTCGCCCACTCTGGACAGAGGAGTTGGCTTGGACTACCTCGACCTCTACGTCGGAGGCTCGCCTGTGAAGACAGAGTATTTTGAAGAAGGCGTCAAGACAACCTCGGGCAGTTTCAAAGCCTCAATAACAGGTATCAACGGAGAGAAGACAGTGAGGCTGGTTGCGTACGACCTCCTCGGAAACTCAGAAACCTCCAATAACAAGACAGTAAACTTCGACACATCCAAACCTTTGATAGGAAACGAGTTCTCCTTGAGGAAAGACGGGGAGCCCTTACAGAAAATCTCTACTCAGAGTGCTAAGACCGTGAAAGCAGACGTGGTTTTCATAGTGGATGAGGAAAACCTCGTAAAGGTTACAGGAGACCTCTCCGGCTTGAACCAAGATCCTGTTTATCAAGATACTTACAGCTCTCTCACAGCTTCTTGTAAAGGAAGTGGTGTTAGGAAGAACTGCACCTTCGCAGGAATAGTATTGAATCCTGACAGCTCCGACTTGAAAATAAATGTTACAGCGAAGGACAGCTCAGGAAACAAGGTAAACAAAGTACTGCATGGAAACGTGGAGATAGTAAACGAAAAACCAGTAGTAAAATATATAGGGAGAGAGAGCGGTTGTGAAGATTGCTACTTAAGAACAGGTGTTAATAGCTTAGTAACCAGGATAAACACTGTTACTTCGATGTCAGAGTCCAATGTAAACCTCGCATTAGAAGGAGAGAGGGCTAAGGGCAGGTGTAAGGAGGAAGGAGCAGAGTGGGTTTGCAAATTCTTAGTACCTTTAGAAGACGCGGATCACGGTTCCAAGAAAACCGTGAACATAGGATCTCTAAGCACCGACGACATCGGCAATCCTTTGAAAGGAGAGATGGAGAAAGATTTTACAGTTGACAACAACAAACCCGCACTGGTTAAAGAAGTGAAGATGGATAACAAATGCCCAGTAGCAGGGGACACCCTCACAGTAGAAGCCACTCTGAGAGATTACTCAGGAGTGAAGGTCTCTGCAGACATATCCGAAATAACAGATCTCAATGAAACTACTGGAAGTTGCGAGGAGAAAGAAGAGAACACTTTCGAATGCGATTTAAAGATAAGCAGTTTCTTACCAAACCATAAGACAGGAGAGATGGAGATAATTTTCGAAGACCTGGCTGAGAACAAACTGAAGATCAAGAAACAGGTCGAGGTTTGCGAAGCGGATACTACGACCGAGCCGAACTTCATAAGTTCCCTCGATCCAAAAAATGTTCCCAAGGTAGACAAGAGAGTTGCTTCTCTGACCCCGTTCAAAGTAGTAGTTCCTCTAAAAGTAAAAAAGAACTTCGGCTCTGCAGAGATTATGAAAATAGTTGATAAGGAATGCTCAGCTACTAATTACTTAGGAGAGAAACCCTACATATTGAACGAGTACGAGCCAGAAAAACCTGTAATGGTAGTGGGGGTTGGTGGAAATCCAGAAGTATTCCCTAAAAAGATACCTCTCAACTGCTCTATAACCTTCAAGATGAGAAGAGGAAACACTGTTTATCAAATACCTGAGAGGGAACCTCTGAACTTAAAACTTCCCACTTACAACTTAGAAATGGGGAACATCGGTCAAGGCATAAAGAACAAGATAGATAATATTAAAAAAACTGTAAGAGAAGAAGATGATAAGATAGAAGACCTTGAAAAGATAGATGAAATCCTTGGAAAACTTTGTAAAGTAGTAGAAGGGCTGAACAATGCTAATCAAGTTCTTCAAGCGGTTAAATCCGTAGTTTATCCTATAGCTCTCGCTCTTCAGGTTTGGGGTAATGCGGGACAAGCTCTTTGGAGTGCTGTCAGCGGGTTTTTGGATTCATTTCATGGGATGGTAACCAAGTATATATGGCCTCCTGGTTGGGCGCCTGAAGGAGGCATGGAGTCTATAGGTTACATAGTAAAGTACACCTGCACTATCTACACCTGCAAGCTCTATGAAGCCAGCACGTATATCGATATAGGACTTCAGTCTTTTGGAAGTAATGAAATAGTAACTGAGGAGTTGGAGTTTGAAATGTTGGAGTTTGAAATACCAACGGAGGTGTCGAGTACAAAGCCCGAAACCAATGTCGTGGCGGAGGCTGTCGGTGGGAACGAGTGGATAATCAACCCGTACAGGAACGCGAAGTACGACTATCTATGCATCCCCGCGCAGATATACAACCACGAAAAAGAGAAACAAATAAACTGTCTCAAAGGAAAATGTATAAAAAAAGCAGCGAAGAAAGGACTGCCAATATCAATGTGTGAAGAGCAATACAAACAGAACAACTGCCTCTATGTACAAGGAGCAAGGTCAAAAGGTTTACCAGATAATAAAATCCTAGGATTATTGGAAGCAGCTAGTACTGCTCTTCTTAGCAACCTGGTAGGAATAGGAACAGCAATGTCATATAAAAGTTTATGCAAAGATTATTACTACGGAACAGCATCAGCAAGATGTCAAAATTTAAACGAGGCGGGGTGGAAGTGTGTTGTCTGCGGTCTTACAGGAACAGCTCTATCATTAAGCGAGTTGGCGAAAATCTACAACAATCTATACTCAGAAGATAGAAAACTCAGCACGGACTACTGCAAAGGGTTCAACTACAAGAAATAAGAATAATAAAAAATAATATAACATATTATAGATAATAAAAAGATTAAAAAAGAAAAACAAAAAAATAATAAGAAAAGAGTTTAGGAATAGAAGATTATCAAAATGAAAAGCAGAAAAAAAAATTTTCGAGGAAGAATAATAACAACTCTGTCTGTGATAGTAGTGACTCTTCTAATCTTAACCTCTATGAGAGGAGCATCTGGGTTCCTTGAAGACTACGAGCTGGACAACTTTCTTGGTCCCGGAAAAGACTTTCCGAACAGGCCTAAAGATATGGATTGGTACGAAGTAATGGATTGGGAAATAGAAATCTGTTCGAGAGGTATCTCAACAGATGTGAGAAACCGCTACAAACACCTATCAAGTTTTAACATCCAAAGCCCGATATCCCAGTTCACATGGACTTTTCAAGCAAGCAAGTCCAATGCTACCAACAACCTCACTCTATACGAAGCAGGATACTACCTGCAACCGTTCGAAGGACAAGGAGAAGTCCCTTACAAACTAACTTTTATAGGAGAAGAGAATAAAGAAGTAGCTTCAGGAAAAGCAACTCCTAAGAGGGGGAAGGCAGACTACAAAGCTATCTACGAAGAAGACGGTTATTACACAAGAGCAAAGCTCTCTTGGAAGATACAAGGAAGAGACGAACATGTAACTTTGAGGTTTAAAGCAAAGTGGAGAATAAAGAAAAAAGGTTGAAAGTTTATGGGAAGAGATTAGTAAAAACATTTTTTAAAGGTTGATAAAGAATGGAAAAAACAGTAACGAAGAAGGTAAACGCTTTTTTCAAAGAGAACTGGAAGATATTCAGGAAGTCGTTTACAAAGAGGTGTGGAAGAGAAGTAATCTACGAAGTACTCATAGACTTGGCTACTTACCTCGCGATGGCTATACTAATAGGAACTGCTTTCTACATAATCTTTTACTTCGCGTCTGAACTAAAAGGGATGGTATCTCTCTTGGAATCTGTAAAGTCCGGTTCCAACACGTTTAGTTCTCCTGCTACAAGAGAAACTTTTGCATCCTACTACCCGGCCTGGACCTCTTTCCTCTGGAAGACTTCACTCACGCTTATAGCTACGTATATACTCTCCTCTTTAATACTTGGTGTTGGGAAGTCTTTTGTCTGGAAGTTCGTGAACAACAACGAGATCTCCCGAACCTACATTGTGAGATTCGTCCTTATAACCCTTGCTTGGTTTGTCCTGGCAGGCGTGATATTCTCGCTTCCCTTACTCTTTTCAGGTAATATAACGTCTATTATAACTGCTCTAATGCTCTTTGTGCTAAGTATATACTTCTTACCCCTACTATATTCAAACAGTTACGAAAAGATAGATGTCTCTTTGAAGCATGACTACAACGCCTTGATAGTCAAGTTTCTGAAATTCTTGTTTGTAATACTTGTCTCTCTCGTAATACTAATAGTTGTTATGAACTTAATCTTACTCTTCGGAACCTTACTGCCTTGGCTCTCCTTAACCCTTCTGTTATTATTCTTACTACTCTTCAACGCTTGGAACAGGAGGTATATAAAAGAGTTTGACAATGTTAACAAAGAAATAAGAAATCAAAAGAATGATGAAAAATAGGTAAGTAGGAATGATTGATAGTTGAGGTTTTGCAATGAGTAAAGAAAACAATTATGGCAGGGGAAAAAGGGGTCAGGTAACCCTCTTTGTAATCATAGGGCTGGCTCTAATCCTGATAATCGGCTTCACACTCTACATAACCACCCAGGTACAGGAAGATGTAGTGGAGGAAGAGCGAGAAAAGAGAGAAGGAAACACCCCGACGCAGTTCCAAGGAGCCGAAGAGATTGTGAAGAGTTGCATCTACGATGTAGGTCTTAAAGCTCTTAAAATCATGGGTTCTCACGGCGGTTACATAAAGCCGAGGGACAGGTCTTATTCTGAGAAGAGCTTCTCGATAGACCTTCTCAACCCTACCGGGTCTGATGGCTTAACAGCTACTCCCTCCTCTCCTGATACTTTCATACCTTACTACCTCTACCTTGATGGGCCTAACGACTGTTCTAACTGCAAGATTTCTTCAAACGCTCCTACTGAAGATCTTATGAAGAGACAATTAAACAAATATTTAGAGGAGAATATAGGTGACTGCTTGGACTTCTCAGGTATAAATGACTACGACGTAGAAGAATCTTCAGACGTTGAGGCCTCCACTATACTGACTGATTCCTCAGTAATTTTTTATCTCAATAAAACCTTGACTTTTAGAAAGGATGATACTGTGAAGAAAGCGAACTTATTCGTAAAAGAGATAGGAATACCTTTAAGAAAGTACTACCGAGTTGCAACATCGCTCGCGTCTTCTGAACTCTCCCAGCAGTACCTTGAGAACCTGGCAAAGTACTTGATATCTTCGTACTCCGGTCTTGGAAGAAAACTCCCTCCTATCTCTGCTTTTTCAGAGAAGAAATCAACACAGGTTTGGAGCGAGATGATCGTGGAACAGCATATGAAGAACTTGCTTACGAGCTTTGTTCCTGTGTTAAAAGTTGAGAACAGCAAAAATGAACACAGAGAGATAAGCTCTGACAACGAGTACGAGAAGAACTTCTACGACTTAGCCAACCTCGACATTGCAAATGTTACTAACATTACAGATTCAGATTTGAGCAACCTCACAGTTGACTTCCTCTACTCAGGACAGCCGATATACCTATCTATAAATCCTTCAGAAGGAGGTGTTTTAAAACCTTCAGTTGACAAGACAGAGGGGATCTTGGTAATCCCGCCTCGCCAGCGGAACTACTACAGGTTCTTCTACGACTTGAGCTACCCCTCCCGTGTTGTGATAAGAGATGAAGAGGCGCTTCCAGATACTGACTACACCTTTACTTTCGGGCTCGAAGCCAACCTCAGAGAAAACAAGAACATGATAGAGTGGCTCTCAGGCAGAGGAACCATCCCTTGGGATTATTCACTTGTAAAAACCTCTATGAAAGACCTGCCTCCGAAGCTGGAGGAACAGAGGAGTAAAAACCTCTATTCTTATAACAAGACTGCGAAGTCTCTTTTCTGCGATCAGAACCAGAGGAGGTCGGATAAGGTCAAAGTAAAAGTTTTTGACAGGTCAAACAACCCGCTTACTCCGCTTGAGGGAGCTTCTGTCTATTACGGCTGTGGAAAATTTGACACTTGTAGCATCGGAAGGACAGAACTTGACAACACCGGTCACTTTGCTTTGGTAAATGAGAAATTCCCCTTGTGCAAAGGAGGATATATAAAAGTTGATAAAGAAGGATACCATCCAACGTACAGGTCCTTTACTACTTACGATGTTAACGCTGAGAACCAGCCGGACTTCTTCTACCTGGACACCATCGAGGAGAAAAACCTCACAGTTCAGGTGTATGACAAGACGGATAACGGGTTGTCAGGCCCTCGTCCTCTTAAAGAGTCGGAGAGGGCGTTGGTAACTTTGAACAGGATGGCGGAGTACGAGATGTCCGAACCGGTCCCTTCCTCTGCAATTTTTGATGGGAGCTCTGATAACTACACAGGAAATGTCAGGATGACTCCTGGCAGTTACGAAGTAAATATTATGTTGTTGGATAAGAAAGGTATTCACATCCCGAAAAAGTGTAAAAAGGTGGTTGTTGGTGAGGATTGGAAGGGGGACAAGGATTATAAGTGGATTCCTGAAGAGCCGATAGATATCAAGCCAGCTCCTATGGGCGGAGTGGAGTTCAGCGAAAAGACTTTTCTGTGGAGGTACAGCCCGGTCTCTCACTCCTCCGAGGATATTATAAATCTTTACGTTGTAAAACCCCAGAAGCCACCTTGTTTGGACGGGTTGGATGAGTTGAGTAAGAGAAAGCAGAATACAAGGCAGTATAGAAAGAAAGTGACTCCTGACTTCGGAGACAAACTTGAGGAATCAAAGAGTTGAGAACAAACTTTTTTTTAAACTACTTTTTTCAAACTTTTCATGATTCTGCGTAGTCCTTTATAGAAGGAGAGGTGTAGTTTGTAGTCTGATTTGTGGCTTCTGGGATCTTTTCCATCTGTTCGCACACCTTGCTGTATGATTCGTCTTCTATCTCTCCGCATACGGAGAGGTCGCCTTCCATTATGAACTCTACGTAGCAGTTGTCTCGCGTGTAGGTGTCCTCTATCTTGTCGCAGTAGTAACTCTGGTTGCTTTTGCTGGCGACGAAGGAGTAGCAGGTGTCCTTGAGCCCCTGCCTCTCTGCTCCGGCACAACTCGCCCCTGCCTCTCCGGGGTTGTTGAGGGCTTCTTCGCCTATCTTTTCAAAGTTCAGTTCTTCTCCTACCTCTTCTGCCTGGCCTTCTTCTACTTGTTCGTCTATCGTGATATTCTGTTCTCTTCCTCCTTGTCCTCCTGCCTGTTCTTCACCTTGTTCTTCTGTTTCTTCTCTTGTTCTGTTCTGCTCTGTCCCCTCGGTTACCCCTCCTTGGTCCTCTTCCTCTTCTGCTCTTCTTTCAGACTCTTCTCTTACTTTGAACGACGTGTAGGCTGTGGATGTTTCTCCTCTGTACTTTGCGTATATCCTCAGTTTGTACTCTCCTCTCTCTAAGTCTGACGACAGGGGGAGGTCTCTGTTGAACTTCTGCGACGTCTCGATAGCTACTGTGTCCTCTTTGGAGAACTCGACGTTGTTCTCCGAGTCCAAGATCTTGTACTCCAGCCGGACGTCGAACCTCTCTTTCTCTCCGAGGTTGAAGAGTTCTACCGTGTAGTACAGTTTCTCTCCTGGGCTGACTTCTATCTGGTCCGTGGTCACTGAGACGTCCAGCATTCTTTTTTGCGACATGTTTTTCAGGAAGAAGAAGGTAAGCACTGCTACTACTGCTACTCCGAGGAATATTCCGGCAACTTTGACAGTTGTCCTCCATGGGATGTGGTGTTCGTGTTTTACTTTTTTATCTTTAGAAGTTTGTTTCTTCTCTTTTTTTTCTTTAACTTTTTTTTCCTCTGTTCTTCTCTGTTCTCTTGTTTTTTTCTTTTCAGTTGTTTCTCTTTTCTGTTCTGTTTCTCCTTTCGTCACTTCTTCTATCGCTCTGTCTATTGTTTTCGAAGGGTAGCCTTGGTTGATGAGGTGGCTTCTTAGTTCTACCAGGTCGTATCCTTGCGAGTAGTATTTTTTTAGATAGTTGTATATTTGGTCGTGGAGGTCTCTGCTCTCTCCTCCTTCTTTTTCTGCCTGCTCTTCTCTCTTAACTTCTTCCAGTCCTTCTTCTATTCTTTCTCTTCTGTACCCTTTTCTAAGCAGGTATTCTTTCAAGTCCTCTTCAGTCACTCCTCTCCTGAGTTGTTCTTTGAGGTAGTCTATGAACCTCTGGTCTATCTGCCTCACCTCTGAGTTTTTTCTTTTTCTCTCCAGATATGTGCGTAGTAGTATACTTCTCTGAGTTTTTAAATCTTTGTGTCTTTAGAATTGGGGTGTATTACTGGGGTGAGAGTGTATTATATTGGATGGAAAATAGAATTAAAGTAGGGTATTGTAGATAATAAAAACTGAAAATAATAAAAAACTGAGAAATAAAAATAATAAAAACTTGGAGGTATGCCTATGCTGCGGGCTTCAAGAGGTCATCGTCGCCGTTGGAGTAGTCTATATCGGTAGTATCGTAGTCTACTATGTCGTTAAACTGCTCTTCCATACCTTTGTATTTGTCTTTCTCCGTCTTCCATTGGATATATCCATCCATTGTTCTTCTTGCCTCTCTTTTGGACATTTTCTCCGGGTCTGCGTCTGGGTCTTTAAGAATCTTCCTCAAGGTTTCGTTTTGGTACTCGTCAAACAACCCGTAGGCGTTTTCTTGTCCTACTGTTATCTCCTGTTCTCTTATATCCTCCAGAAGATCCTCTATGTCTTCTTTGTTGAAGTTGCTTCCTTTCTTCTTTATTTTGTTCTTTATGTTAATAGGGAGTTCTCCTGTTGCTTCGTAGCACCAGTAGTTCTTCTCTTCCTGGCTTATCTCTTCTATGTTCTTTCCTTCCACGCCCAACTTCTCCCATTTGTATTGAATTAATTTTTCTACTATTTCATCTCCCAGCACTTCCTGTACTTCTTCTTTGTTTGCTGCTTTGTAGTTGGTGTTTCCGTCGCTGTCTTCTCCTAAATTGTCTGAATTGTAGACTGAGTACAGGATTTCTCCTGCTTTTTTATCCATGTCTCTAATGTTGTTTTTAAGGTTCTCCTTTCTTTTTATAGTCTCTTCTATAATATCTTCGACGCTTTTTTCTTCTTCCTTACCTTCATTATTTTCATTTACCATTTTTTCCACCTCGGGATTTTTTTTTGGTTGATCTGTTTTTTTATTTTTTTCTTACTTTTCCTTTCTGTTACTACTAACTTATAGTTACTTATTTATAAATCTTTCGGTTTTTATTTATAAAGGGGTGTTTTACAGCGGAAAAAAATCGTAAAAACCAAGGTATAAAATCATATAATCAACAAAATCAAACCAATCTGCAAAGCATTAAACAACCACAGAAGAACAACCACTCGGAAAAACCATGAAAAATACATCAATAAATTTATAAATACCCCCTGCATAGAACTAAACATATGGCAAAGAAAAAGAAGGAAAAGAAAGAAGAGAAGAAGTCCAAAAAAAGTTCTAAGAACAAGAAATCCAAGAAGTCTAAAAAACCAAAGGAAAAAGGCGAGAAAGAACTCAAGGAAGACATTCCCGAAAACGTGGAAGAGATGACTGAAGGAATACCTGCAGAGCAGAGAGAAAAAGCAGAGTCCATGAAAGAAGAACTCGACGAATTCAAGGAAAAACTTCTTGACAAGTTCGACGAATACATAATGGGAATCTCCCTTCTACCACCAGACAAAGAAGACGATGAGAAAGAGAAGATAAATCTCTTAGTCCTCGTAGACGACTCGGATTCTGAAAAGATGAGCAAAAACGAACTCAAAGAGAAAATTTCTAAAATAGTAGGGGAGAAAGCCGAAGAAGTAAACTCTGACTTCAATCCCGAGACACTACTGATTACAGAACTCTGGCAGGCGTGCTACGACGGAAAATACGACTACCTTCAACTAATAGCCAAGTCAGCGCCGGTCTTTGACAGAGGAATGCTCGCAGCCATAAAAATATCCGAGATCCACAAATCAATGGTGCTGAAAAAGTTCGAAAAATACATAGTCTCCTACGTGCTCGCCGGTTCAGTAGTACAAGGCAAAGCCACGCCCGAATCAGACATAGACGTCTTCATAGTCATCGACGACACAGACGTCAAGAAGATGACCCGGGCAGAACTCAAGGACAAACTCAGAGCAATAATCGTAGGAATGGGTGCAGACGCAGGAGAGATAACAGGAATAAAGAATAAACTGAACGTCCAAGTCTACATACTCACAGACTTCTGGGACAACATCAAAGAAGCAAACCCTATAATATTCACCTTCCTGAGAGACGGCGTCCCATTCTACGACAGAGGAATATTCATGCCTTGGAAGCAACTCTTGGAGATGGGAAAGATAAAGCCGAGCCCCGAAGCCATAGATATGTACAGGAGCACAGGGGAGAAGATGCTCAAAAAAGTAGACAAGAAGATGAAAGAGATAGGAATGGAAGATACGTTCTACGGCATCCTGACGCCCAGCCAAGCAGCGCTGATGATGTACGGCATACCTCCGCCGACGCCGAAAGAGACTCCTGAAGTGATGAAAAACGTATTTGTGGAAGACGACGGACTCCTCGAAGAGAAATACGTGGATATGCTCGAAAGAAACATAAAGGTAAGAAAAGACCTCGAGCACGGGAAGAAACAGACTCTGACCGGAGAGGAACTCCAGGAACTCTACGACAACGCAGAAGAGTACCTTGAACGCTTGAACAAACTCTTCGATCAGATCTCAGAGGAGAAAGAGAAAGAGTCAATAACCGAAGTTTATGAGAAAGTAGTCACCATAGCAAGAGACATACTTAAGTTTGAAGGGATAGAGAAAGTCTCTGATGAGGAGATAATAGAAACCTTTGAAGAAGAAGCAGTCCACACAGGCGAGGTCCCAGAGAAATACCTCAGGATGATTGAAGAAGTAGCCGAGGCAAAGGAGAAATACGACAAAGGGGGACTCTCCAAAGCAGAAGTTAACAATATAAAAAAGAAATCCTCGCGCCTGATAAAATTCATGATAGAACACCTCCAGAGAAAAAGAGGAAGAGAACTGGAGAAGACAAGGATAAAACTGAAGCACGGCGAGAAGTACGGCGAAGTAATCCTGCTTGAAGACCAAGCCTTCATAACCCACGACCTGGACAGCGACGAGAAGAAAGTCTCCAAAGCCAAGATAAAAGAAGACGGCTCTCTCGGAGTAGTAAAAGACTCGGACGAGGAAGAGATGGAGGAAGCGCTCGCCGAAGCAGAGGTGCCGGAGAAGGCGTTCATAAAAGAACCAATATTCGAAGACCTCAAAGATATCTTTGGAAAAGACGTAGAAGTACTGGTAAACCAGTAGATACAAGTTTAAAAGGTGGTTGAGAAGAGGTGAACTATGGAGAAAGAAGTAAAACAAAGTGTTTTTAAAGGAAGTATTGTAAGATACTCAGTTTTCCTCCTGTTAGCAGTCGCTCTCCTCCTCGCAACCTCCTGCGCTCAGAAGACCGTAAACCACAAGCCCGCACCTGACGGCTCGGGCACAGACGCCTCAGACTCCACGTCCCAGGATCAGACCACTGAGGTTCTGAACGAGACCGAAGACCAGCAAGAAGAGGAGCAAGAGGAGAATATAACTTCTCCAAGCGAAACAGAGAACTCAACAGAACCAGCAGAAGACTTATCGAAAGACTCCGACCTGAACCTCTCCGGCAAGGTAAAAGACGGAGTGAGAGTTGTAGAAGTAAAGGCATTCCAATACGGCTACAGCCCCGACCCTATAAAGGTAAAGAAAGGAGTCCCTCTAAAACTCAAAGTCACCTCCACTGATGTAAAACACGGATTCTCTATAAATACTTTCAAGATAAGAGAACCGGTGGAACCCGGAGAGACCACGACTATAGAGTTCACGCCTCACAAGATAGGAGAGTTCCAGGTCTACTGCCACATCCAGTGTGGCATCGGTCACGCTGGTATGAAAGGGGAATTTTGGGTTATGAACGAGGAAGGAAAAACAGCTCTCTACCCATAAACTACTTCTGAACCTCTCAACCCTCGCAGATGACTTTTTCAGAAAATTATGTTAAAAAATATGTTAAAAAACTATCGAAAAGAATCATAAATTTTATAAACACCATCTTTTTTCTCACAAACTATGGAACTGGAAGTTCTGGAGAAGGAAAAAGGAAGACTGGTCTTTGAACTCCAAGGAGCAACTCATACTATCTGTAACCTGCTGAAGGAGGAACTCTGGGAGGACGACGACGTCTCTATATCCGCGTACAACATAGACCACCCAGAAGTAGGTGTGCCCAAGTTCGTAATAGAGACAAAGAAAGGAACAAAGAGTTCCAAAAAAGCACTTTCTGACGCCATAAAGAGTCTGAAGAAGAAGAACAAGAAGTTCTTAAAAAGTTTCAAGAGTATGTGAAGAAGTTCTGAAAACCTATAATAACATTCAAGTATAAGTGAGTAGCCTACTATAGATCTCTTAGAAGTTTCGGAAAAAAACCTGCTTTGCTTCCTTTACTTTTACCTGCCGAATCTGCGTTCTCTCTTCTTAAACTCTTCGATGCACCTTTCAAAGTCTTCTTTCTCAAACTCAGGCCAAAATTTCTCCAGAAAGAACCACTCGCTGTAGTGAGACTGCCATATCAAGAAGTTGCTTGTTCTCCGGTCACCCCCTGTTCTTATAATCAGGTCCGGCTCGCTCTTTAGGTACAAACTGTCGCTTATTACTTCTTTTCCTATACTTGAAGAGTCAAGTTCTCCTTCCTCAACTCTTCTGCCTATGCTCTTGACAGCGTCCACGAGTTCTTCCCTACCGCCGTAGGCCATCGCGAAGTTTACTGTGTAAGTCTCGTTCTCCTCCGTCGCCTCTTCCAACTTCTCCATCTGCTCTTTTACCTCGTCGGGGAAGAGATGAGTTCTGCCTATGAATTTTATCCTCACGTCTTTCTCAAAGATTTCGTCCTTCTTCCTTGTTTTTTCAAAAGTCTCTTTGAAGAGGTCCATGAGGTAGTTGAATTCTTTCTCAGGTCGGTCGAAGTTCTGCATAGAGAACGCGTACAGGGTCAACTCTTTAACACCCAGTTCTGCACACCACCTAAGAACTTTTTCGACTTTCTCAGCGCCCCACTTATGCCCTTGCCAAGGCTTCTTCATAAGTCTCTTTGCAAATCTTCTATTGCCGTCAAGAATTATACCAACGTGTTCTGGGTCCGACGGGTTTGAACCCGGGTCTGAACTTGAATCAGGCACTGTCTCCTCCTCTATTAGACTCTTCTCACCTTTGCTCATACACAAGTACTCTTATAATTCTTTTTATAAATTTTATGAAATTATTTAAGAAACCTTTAACCCTCTGCTTTTCTGCACAGCCTCGGCATAGGGGCTACACTCCTCCTCTATTCTCGGCGTCAAAAACAGGTTTTCTCGACTCCTCTCTCAACTGATATTTGTCCACTATTAGTTCAAAGAGTTCAGGCTGTATCTTCAGAATGTCCTTCATAGTGGCAAATCCGATGACTTCTCCTTTCTCCATCACGGGCAGATGCCGTATATCGCTCTCTTTCATAATCTTGAGGGCTTCAAAGACATCTATTTTCGACTCCGCCGTCCTCATCTTCGAAAGAGAGGTCATCACGTCTTCAGCAGTGCTGTTCCTCCCATCCATTCCTCCAGCCAAGCCTTTCCTGACCAGGTCGTACTCCGTGACTATGCCTTTAACCTCTTCGCCTTTCCCTTCTATGAGAAGACTTCCTATGTTGAACTCTTTCATCTTGGAAGCCAGTTCTTTCAAAGAGTCTTTTACAGAGGCGGTGATAGGTTTCTTCGTCATTACATCCGACACAACATATCCTGTTTTCATAGTATCTTTAGTACCTCTCTTAGTTAGTTATCATCAAAAAACTCTTGTTGCTTGTGAAGAATGGGCTATTATATTTAAATTTTGTCTTTTACACATTGTCTTTGCTTTTTTCTGCATTGTTAAAACATCTCAAACCGGGCGGTCATTCAGAGATTTAATCACAATATTTAAATAACATTCTTGTTTTTCAAAAGTATTCAGTGTTTAAGTTGAGTGTTTAAGTTAAGAAGATTAAATAATAAAAATATAATGAACAAGGAGGGAGATTTATGAATATAGGTGTTTTATCACTGATAGTTGTCGCAGGGATTGTTGTCTTATTTGTTGTCCTTGTCTACAACAGCCTTATCAGGTTGGAGAACGAAGTGGAGAATTCCAAAGCACAGATAGACGTGCAGTTGAAGAGAAGATTCGACCTCATACCCAACCTCATAGACACAGTGAAGGGCTATGTAGAACACGAGAAAGACGTCTTGAAAGAAGTGACAGAAGCAAGAACTAACTTTATGGAAGCGGACGAGAAAGACGACATGCAAAAGAAAGTCAAGGCAGACAACCAGTTGGAAAGCACTCTTAAGTCCCTGTTCGCCGTCTCTGAAGACTACCCTGACCTCAAGGCGAACGAGAACTTCCTACAACTCCAGGAAGAACTCTCTGGGACCGAGTCGAAGATTGCCTATGCCAGGCAGCATTACAACGACGTCGCCATGACGTTCAACAACAAGATAGAAGTCTTCCCCAACAACATATTAGCAGATGTCTTCAATTTTGAAGAGAAGCAGATGCTGGAGATCCCCGAGGAAGAGAGGGAAAACGTCGACGTTGAGTTTTCAGAATGAAAAAGACAGTTTTTCAAAGAGTCAGAAGTAACAAGTTGAAATCTTGGATTGTAATATTTCTCTTCTTTATTTTCGCCGGTCTATTAGCCGCGGCTCTCGGCTGGTACTTTGGAAATATCATCTACGGCTACGTAATAGTCCTCCCTCTTTCAATAATCTACCTCTTCATCAGTCTCTTCTCAGGGGATAAAGTCCTTCTTTCAACCACAGGAGCTAAAGAGGTGGAGAAGAGCGACTACCCTCATCTCTTCCACACAGTTGAAGGTCTCTCTCTTGCTGCGGGTGTGCCGAAGCCGAAGTGCTACGTGATAGAAGACTCTGCTCTGAACGCCTTTGCTACAGGTAGGAATCCAGAGAACTCTTCCGTGGCAGTCACCACGGGCCTCCTTGAGAAACTAAACAGGGAGGAACTCGAAGGAGTTCTCTCTCACGAGATAAGCCATATAAAGAACTACGACATCAGAATAATGATGCTTGCCTCTGTCCTCCTCGGTATAACAACCCTCATAAGCGATATCTTTCTTCGGAGCATGATATTTGGCGGGGGGAGGAAGTCAGAAGGGGGAGGAGCACTGCTTCTGCTTATCGGAGTAGCTCTCGCTATTCTCTCCCCGATAATAGCCCAGATGATAAAACTCGCGGTCAGCAGGAAGAGAGAGTACATAGCGGATGCTAATGGGGCTATACTCTCCAGAAACCCTTCTGGGCTCGCCTCTGCGCTGGAGAAGATCAGCAACGACCCCGACCCTTTGGTGGACAACGCGAACAAAGCCACCGCTCACCTCTTCATCAGCACTCCTTTTAAAAAGAGTAAGAGTATGATTTCCAAGCTCTTCTCCACACACCCGCCGATTGAAGAACGGATAGAGAAACTCAAGGAGATGTAGTTTCAGGAGTTTTTCTTCTAACATCTGGTTTTCAAGGTTCAAATCCCAATATTTATAAAGGAGACGTGTTTTCGCCTTGGTTGAAGCAGAAGAAGAATGAAGACAAGAAATGAAGACGGAGTTGGAGTCAGTCTTTCTTGAAAAACTGAAGAGAAGAAGTTGAGATGAGAAGATGAAACCTCTATCACCCTCACTAAAAGAGAAGAAAAGATACATAAAATACAGAGTGGAGAGCGAAGAACCTTTAAGCGGAGAGACTTCTGAGAGCCTCGTAGAGGAGTTGAAGAGAAGACTTGGCCTTTTTGACTCTGCAGAGGCAGGACTACAGAACATAACCTATGACGAGGACAAAAAAGAAGGTATAATAAGAACTACAGCGAAGAAACTGGATAGAGTAAAAGCATCCTTCGCTGTTATCAAAGAGTTGGATGGAGTAGATGTCCTTGTCAGGAGTTTGAAAGTTTCAGGAATCATCAAGAAACTAAAAGATTAACTTTAAAAAAGAAACAAAGAAAGAAATAAAGAAAGAAACAAGGAAAGAAAAGTAGAAGAAATTAATATAAAAAAATTATAAGAGGAGGTAATAAAAATATGGAGCCAGCACAACATCAACAGATGGGATAC